>JBKQNY010000179.1:0-11472 GCA_052145775.1 Acidimicrobiales bacterium | reverse complement strand
GTCTACCGCACCGCCCTCTGGCTCTACGACCTCACCGGAGGCGTGCGTATCGGCCACCGCCACGAGAAGATCTCACGAGCCCAGGCTCTCGAGCACTTGCCCACCCTGCGAGCCGACCGGCTGGTGGCGGGCTTCCTCTACTGGGACGCGCGGGCCGACGACGCCCGTCTCACCCTCGCCCTCCTGCGCACGGCCGTCCTCGACCACGGGGCGGTGGCGGTCAACTACGCGGCGGCCACCGGGCTCCTGACCGGCGGGCGGGGTCGGGTGGAGGGGGCCCGGGTGCGGCCGCTCCCCCGGCCCGGGTCGGCCGGCACCGACGAGATCGAGATCAGGGCGGACGTGGTGGTGAACGCCACCGGGGTGTGGGCCGACGACCTGCGCGCCTTCGACGAGGGGACCCACCCCCGGTCGCTCCGGCCGGCCAAGGGGGTCCACCTCACCCTCCCCGCCGCCAAGCTGCCGGTCGACGTCGCCGCCGTCCTGCCGGTGCCCGGCGACCGCCGTTCGGTGTTCGTCCTGCCGTGGCCCGAGGGCGACCTCGTCTACGTGGGCACCACCGACACCGACTACGACGGGTCGCTCGACGACCCCGCCTGCACGCCCGAGGACGTGGCGTACCTGCTCGGCGCGGTCAACGCGGCCACCAGCTCCGCCGTCACCCCGGCCGACGTGACCGGGGTGTGGGCCGGGTTGCGCCCCCTGCTCGCCCCGCCCCCCGGCGGCAAGGAGCGCCCGGAGCGCACGGCCGACCTCTCGCGCCGCCACACCGTGCACACGTCCCGCCAGGGCCTGGTCACCGTGACCGGGGGGAAGCTCACCACCTACCGCAAGATGGCCGAAGACACCATGTCCCAGGTGGTCGCCGCCCTGTCGGCGGACCGCGGTGCGGGGCCCTGCGTGACCAAGGGGCTCCGGCTGCGCGGCGCCCCCGTGCCCGGGACCCGGGCGGCGGCGCGGACCGACCGCCCGGTCAGCGACCACCTGGCCTCCCGCTACGGCACCGAGGCCCCCCGGGTGCTGGCCGTGGCCGAAGGGCGGCCCGAGCTGCTCGAGCCGGTGGTCGAGGGCTTGGCCTACCTCGGCTGCGAGGTCGTCTACGCCGCCCGCTGCGAGATGGCGACCTCGGTCGACGACGTGCTGTCCCGGCGGACCCGCGCCCTGCTGCAGGCGGCCCGGCCGAGCGCGCAGGCGGCGGCGCGGGTGGCCGAGCTCCTGGCGCCCGAGCTCGGGTGGACGCCCGCCGAGGCGGCCGACCAGGCGGCGGCGTTCGCCGACCGAGCCCTGGCCGAGCTGGAGGCGGCCGGCATCCCGACCGTGTCGACGACCCGGCCGGCACCGTGACCACCCCCACCCCACCGACCCCCGTCGACGCCGACCCCGCGGCGGTCACCGACCGGCTGGGCGGGTCCCGGGCTGCCGTCGACGACCGGCTCCTGGGCCAGCTCGCGGCCGGCGGCGCCGAGGTGCGCACCGACGACGCCGACCTGGTGGCGGCCGGGCGCGACTGGTGGCCCCTGGCCATCGGCTGGGCCGCCCGTGGCCAGGTCCCGTCCCGGCCCGCGGCGGTGGTACGGCCGGCCGACGCCGCCCAGGTGGCCGCCACCCTGTCCGCCTGCTCGACGGCCGGCGTGCCGGTCACCGCCATGGCCGGTCGCAGCGGGGTATGCGGGGGGTCGGTACCGGTCCTCGGCGGGATCTCCCTCGACTGCACCGGCCTGGTGGGACCGGTCGTCGTCGACGAGGCGTCGCTGGTGGCCGACGTCCCGGCGGGACTGTTCGGGCCGGACCTCGAGGCGGCCCTGCGGGCGGTCGGCGACGGGTACACCCTCGGCCACTTCCCCCAGTCCATGGACCTGTCCACGGTCGGCGGCTGGCTGGCCTGTCGGAGCGCGGGCCAGTACTCCACCCGCTACGGGAAGATCGAGGACATGGTGGTCGGCCTCGAGGTCGTCCTGGCCGATGGGACCGTGGTGCGCACCGAGGGCGCCGCCCCCCGGGCGGCCACCGGTCCCAACCTCACCCAACTGTTCGTGGGCAGCGAGGGCACGCTCGGGGTGATCACCTCCGCCCGCCTGCGGGTCCACCCCCGGCCCCCCGCCGACGGGCGCCGGGCCTTCTCCTTCGGCTCCTTCGCCGACGGCCTCGAGGCGTGTCGCAGGGTCCTGCGACGGGGGGCGACCCCCGCCGTCCTCCGCCTCTACGACGAGGTCGAGTCCGAACGAAACTTCTCCCACGCCGGCGGCTGCCTGCTCGTCGTCCTCGACGAGGCCGACCCCGGCCTGCTGGCGGCCACCTTGGAGGTGGTGGACGCCGAGTGCGCGGGGGCGACACCCCTGGGGACCGGACCGGTCGACCGCTGGCTGGAGCACCGCAACGACGTCTCGGCCCTGGCGCCGCTGTGGCGTGCCGACATCGTCGTCGACACGGCCGAGGTGGCCGGGCGGTGGTCCGTCCTCCCGTCCCTGGCCGACGACGTGGTGGCGGCGCTCGGGGGGGTCCCGGGGACCCTGGTGGCCTCGGTCCACCAGTCCCACGCGTACCCCGACGGGGCCTGCCTGTACTTCACCTTCGCCGGCCGCGACCCCAGCGACGGGCCGCCGGAGCGGTCGATGGCCTGGCAGGAGGACTACTACCGACGGGCCTGGGACGCGGTCATGGCCCCCGTGGCCGGCCACGGTGCGGCCATCAGCCACCACCATGGCATCGGCCTCAACCGCTCGCGCTTCATGGCCGATGCCCTCGGCCCGGCATTCGGGGTGCTGGCGTCGCTCAAGGCGGCCCTCGATCCGGCCGGCATCCTCAACCCCGGCAAGCTCGGACTGCCGACGCCCCGGGGCGGGGTGGACTGGCCGTGACCGCTCGCGGCGGCAGCCTGCTCGTCGTCGACGTGGGCACCTCGGGCGTGCGGGCGGCCGTGGTGCGGCCCGACGCCACGGTGACGTGCGTCCACCACCGTGCCGTCCTGCCCGAGACGCCCGCCCCGGGCCTCGTCGAGGTGGACGCGGGGCTGATCGCCGGGGCCGCGCTCGAGCTGGCCGGGGCCGCCCTGGACGAGGGGGGGCCGGTGGCGGGGGTGGGCATCGCCAACCAGCGGGCCACCACCGTGGTCTGGGACAGGGCCACCGGCCGTCCGGTGGCCCCGGCCATCGGCTGGCAGGACCTGCGCACGGTGGGGACCTGCCTCGTCCTCCAGGCCGAGGGGTTCCGCCTGGCCCCCAACATGTCGGCCACCAAGCTGGCCGCCATCCTCGACGACGTCGACCCCGACCGCTCGGCGGCCAACGGGCTGTGCTTCGGCACGGTCGACTCGTGGGTGGCCTGGACCCTGGCCGGCGGGGCGGCGGCGGGGCTGCACGTGACCGACGCCACCAACGCCGGGGTGACCGGCCTGGTCCGCCCCGACACCATGGACTGGGACGACGAGATCCTCGAGCGGCTGGGGGTCCCCACCGCCATGCTGCCTGCGATCGTCGACTCGACGGGCGCGGTCGGCCCGGCCTCGGCCCTCCCCGGCGCCCCGCCCATCTGCGGGATCGCCGGGGACCAGCAGGCCAGCCTGGTCGGCCAGGGGTGCACCCGGCCCGGCCTGGCCAAGGCCACCTTCGGCACCGGCGGCATGCTCGACCTGTGCACCGGCGGCGACCCTCCCGTCACCGCCCGGCGCCTCCCAGCGGGTACGTTCCCCATTGTGACCTGGCAGCGGGAGGGCAAGCCGGTGTGGGGTGTGGAGGCGGTCATGCTCTCGGCCGGCTCCTGCGTGGAGTGGCTCCGCGACGACCTCGGAGTGATCGAGACCGCCGAGGAGTCGGCGACGGTGGCGTCGGGGTGCGAAGGGACCGGCGATGTCTGGTTCGTGCCCGCCCTGCTCGGGATGGGCACCCCGGTCTGGGATTTCGGGGCGAGGGGCACGCTGCTCGGGGTGACCCGGGGCACCGGCCGGGCCGAGCTGGTGCGCGCCGTCCTCGAGGGAGTGGCCCAGCGAGGGGCCGACCTGCTGGAGGCGGCCGAAGCCGATAGCGGCATGCAGGTGGGGTCGCTACGGATCGACGGCGGGATGTCGGACAACGAGGTCTTCGTCTCGTTGCTGGCCGACGCCACCGGCCGGGCCGTCGAGGTGTCGGCCGAGCGGGAGGCGACGACGCTGGGGGCCGGCTTCCTGGCCGGCATGGCCGTGGGCACCTGGGGGGACACCGACGACATCGCCTCGGCCGTCGTTCCCCGCCGATCCGTCGAGCCGACGGCAACGGAGACCGACCGGGGTGCACGCCGGGAGCGGTGGCTGGCCGCCCGGGAGCGGGCGATGGGCACCGTCCCAGAGCTCTCCGGGATCGACTTCTGATGGGGGGCCCACCGTGACCACGACCGAGCAGCAGCGCGCTCGGGGAGCCGCGGTCCCGTCGATCTACGTACAGGTGGCGCGCGCCCTGCACGCCAACCTCCGCCACGTGCTGCTCGGGGTGCCCTCGGCGGTCACCGTGGCCGTGGTGGCCGCCCTCTCCGGCGGCCACCTACTCATCGAGGACGTGCCCGGAGTGGGCAAGACCGTCCTCGCCCGCGGGCTCGCCGCGTCGCTGGGAGCGGGGCTCTCGCGGGTCCAGGGCCACCCCGACCTCCTCCCCACCGACGTCACCGGCGTCTCGACGTTCTCCCAGAGCACCGGCACCTGGGAGTTCAGACCAGGGCCCGTCTTCGCCCACGTCCTGCTGCTCGACGAGCTGAATCGCACGCCCCCCCGTACCCAGTCGGCGCTCTTGGAGGCCATGGAGGAGGAACAGGTCACGGTGGACGGCCGCAGCTGGCCGCTGCCCTCCCCACACATGGTCATCGCCACCCAGAACCCCACCGGCCAGCTGGGCACCTACCCGCTGGTCGAGAGCCAGCTCGACCGGTTTGCCCTCTCCACCCCCCTCGGCTACCCCGACGCCGAGACCGAGACCAGCCTCACCCTCCACCACGGCGGGCGCGAGGCGCTCCCGGGACTGCAGGCGGTGTGTTCGACGGCCGACTGGCGTCGGGTCATCGACCTCACCCGCCGCCTGCCGGTCGCCGCCGAGGTCGCCGCCTACGCCGTGCAGTTGTGCCGCGCCACCCGCCAGGCGGCGGGCGTGCGGCTGGGGGCCAGCCCCCGGGCCTCCATCACCCTGGTCCGTTCGGCCCAGGCCCACGCCCTCCTCTACGGCCGCGCCTTCGTCTCCCCCGGCGACGTCCAGGCCATGGCCGTGCCCAGCCTGGCCCACCGGTTGGTGACCGACGGCCAGCCGGGTGCGGGGACGGCGGTGGTCCACGAGGTGCTGCGCACCGTCGGGGCCCCCAGGCCGTGAGCGACGGCGGTCCCCCGGGCAGCACCGCCAGGGGGGCCGGCAAGCAGCCGCGCTCCCGCAAAGAGGCGTTCCCCCGTCCCCGCCGGGCCGCGGGTCCTGTCCTGGGGACGGTGCTGGCCGTGGCGGCCTGGTTCGGCGTGGCCCACTCCAGCGGTTCAGGCTGGGTGCAGGCGCTGGGCGCCCTGCTCGCCGGCTGCGTCGTGGTGGGGCTGCTCGGTCCGGCCGTCTTCCTCCGGCGGGCACGGTGCTCGATCGCCGAGAACCCCGCCGACGCGGTGGCCGGATCCGCGGTGGAGCTCACGGTGGCCACCTCCACCCCGCTCGTGGTACGCGCCGTCGACCCCCCTGGCCCGGCCCGGGGCACCGGCGACGCCAAGAGGTGCACGCTCGAGGTGATCCCGGCGCACCGGGGCGAGCGCTCCACCTGCGTGGTCGAGCTGGCCAGCGCGGCACCGTTCGGCCTGCTGTGGTGGACGAAGCGGGTCACGGTCCCCCTCCGCCGTCCTCTCTGCGTGGCCCCGCCGGTCGGGGCGGCCATGGCGGCCGAACGGGACCGGGGCGACGACACCGGCAGCGACGCCTGGCTGGTGCACCGCCGAGTGGGCGAGCCCCGCGGGGTGCGCGACTACCGGCCGGGCGACCTGCGCAGCTGGGTTCACTGGCGGGCCACCGCGCACGCGGGCACCCTCATGGTGCGCGAGATGGAGGGGCCGGCCGCCCAGCCGGTGACCGTCTGGGCGCTCCTCGCCGACGACCCCGATCTGGCCGACGAGCAGGCCAGCCGGGCGCTCGCCGAAGTCGGCGCCCAGCTGGCCGCCGGCCATTCGGTGGTGCTGGTGACCGCCGAACCCCACGGCGAGGTGCATCGCCCCGTCTCGGGCATGGCCGACGCCGGCCGGCGCCTGGCCCGGGCGCTCCCCCAACGCGGCGACGGGGGCGGGAAGCGGTGAACGTCGTGGAGGCGGTCCGCCAGGCAAACCGCCCCGGGGCTCCGGAGCACTCGGTGCTCCTGCGGGTGGCCGCGACCGGCGCGGTGGTCACCTCCATCGTCGCCTGCTGGGCGGCGGGCGAACTGTCGGCCACGGTGTCGTGGTTGTCGATTGTGCTCGTGATCCTGGGCAACGCCTTCTCCTACCGCCGCCGGGCCCGGCCGGTCCGGTTCCTCAAGCTCGTGCTGGCCCTGGCCGTCGTGATCGCCTTCGTCTGGTTCTTCCTCACCGTCTCGGCCCAGGCCAGCACCGGCGACCTGGGCTCGGTGGAGGGGCCCCTGGCCGTCCTGTTCACCATCATCCAGGTGACCCACGCCTTCGACGTCCCGTGCCGCCGCGACCTCGGGTTCTCCCTGGCCGGCTCGGCCACGCTCATGGCCGTGGCCGCCGCCCAGTCGATCGACGACGTCTTCGGCCTCTACGTGGTGGTCTGGGGCGGGTTCGGGCTCGTGGGCCTCCTGGCGATGTGGGGGTCACAGTCGGGCGGGTCACGAATCAGGCCTGTGGCGGCGGTGTCGGCCACGCTCTGCGCGGTGGCGGTGGCCGTGCTCGTCGTCGCCGGACTGCCCGCCCCCCACACCGACTCCAACTTCATCCTGCCCTCGTCCATCGCCGACGACCTGCCCCTCAGCCAGGCGGCCTCGCTGGTGGGCGGCGGGCCAAAGGGCAGCGAGCCCGTCCACGCCGCCGCGCCGCAGGGACGAACCGGGATCGGCGGCTTCCTCGGCTTCGCCGGCCCCCTCGACACCGCCGTGCGGGCGAGCCTCGGTACCCAGGTCGTCTTCCGGGTGCGCGCCGACCGACCCACCTTCTGGATCGCCGAGACCTTCAACCGTTGGACGGGCCAATCGTGGGACGCCACCCCGCCGCCGGGCAGGCTCTCATCCTGGCGGCAACTCAACACACGGTTCCCCTTCCTGGTGTCCACCCCGGTGGGCGAGGTGGACCGGGGAACCGCCGACTATCAGACCTTCTACCTCGTCCAATCTGGGCCCAACCTCATCTTCCACGCGGCCAACGCCGCCGAGGTGTGGTTTCCCGCCCGGCACCTCTACCTGAGCCCGTACGGCACACTGCGCTCGGGCACCTCGTTGGGTCCGGGGTCGGTCTACACCGTGCTCTCGGTCGTGAACACCGCCACCCCGGCCGAGCTCGAGGCGCCCGCACCGGCCATCGGGGCCGGCGCCTCGCTTTCCCCGCCGGAGAAGGCGAGGTTCCTCCAGCTCCCCCACCCCTACCCCCGGGTGGCCGCGCTGGCCCGCCGCATCACCGCCCACGCCCCCACCACCTACGGCAAGATCCTGGCCCTCGAGGACTGGATGGGGACCCACACCCGCTACACGTTGGACATCCCGCCGCTCTCGCCCGGCCAGGACACGGTCGAGCAGTTCCTCTTCGGCTCCCGGCGCGGCTACTGCGAGCAGATCAGCACCTCACTCGCCGTGATGCTGCGCACCCTCGGCATCCCGGCCCGCGAGGCCACCGGCTACGTGCCCGGTCCCTACGACCCGCTGACCGATCTGTACGACGTCCAGGCTCAGGACGCCCACGCCTGGGTCCAGGTCTGGTTCCCCGGCTACGGGTGGCAGAGCTTCGACCCGACCGCCGTCGTCCCCCTGGCCAACCCCAGCCCGGCCTCGGTCCTCACCCACGACCTGCGCGACGCGCTGGCCAGGGTCCCGATGGTCCCGGTGGCGGGCGGCGTGGCGGCCGCCGCTCTGGTCGTGCTCGTGGTCCGGCGCCGGCGCCGGCGCCCCGCCACCTGGGCGGGGTCCATCACCGCCGAGCTGGAGGAGGCGGCGAGGCGCGCCGGCCTGGCGGTGGAGCCCGGGGAGACCCTCACCGCGCTGGCCGCCCGCATCGACGCCCTGTGGCCCCCGCCCGACGGGCCGCCGGACCCCGACGCCCGCACGCTGGCCGCCCTGGCCGAGCGCGCCGCCTACGGCGACGGCGCTCCCGACCCGCGCACCGGGCGCGAGCTGCGCCGCGCCGCCCGGCGGCTGCGCCGCAAGGCGCGGCGGCTGCGGCTGAGATCCCCGGGCCGTGGGGTCGGGGGCGTCAGTCCCGGTGGAGGGACAGCGCCTCATCAAAGCTCGCCCCGGCAACCAGCAGCGGCCGGTAGCCCATCAGCTGGCGGGGGCGGCTGACGGCCAGCGCCGCGGTCAGACGGCCGCCGCGGCCGTAGAGGGCGACGAACTTGCCGTCGTCGGCGTCGAGCGCGCCGTCGACCACGGCCACCTCGTCGCTGGGCGCGGGCCTGCCCAGCATCTGGACCCGCAGCCCGTACTGGTCCGACCAGAAGTAGGGGACGGGGTCGAACGCCGGGGCGGCGCGCCGGCCGGCCAGCAGCGACGCCGCCGCCGCCTCTCCCATCTGGGCCGCCACCTCCCAGTGCTCGATGCGGGTCGGCTCCATCGCCCCGTGACGGGGCCAGACCCAGCGGGCGAGGTCGCCGGCGGCCACCACCCCGTCGGCAGCGAAGAGGGAGGAGTCGCACACCACCCCGTTGTCGACCTCGAGACCGGACCCCTCCAGCCACTCGGTGTTGGGGACGACCCCGATGCCCACCACGACCACGTCGGCCGGGAGCTCGGAGCCGTCGGAGAGCACCACCCGGGCGGGCGCCCCGCCGCCCTCGGGCCTGACGCCGTCGACCCCGACGCCGGTGCGCAGGTCGACGCCGTGGCGGATGTGGAGCGATCCGAGGGCCGCACCGACCTGCTCGCCCAGGGCCGGGACGAGCGGGGTGGCCAGGGTCTCGACCACCGTGACGCGGCACTCGAGGCCCAGGCAGGTCGACGCAACCTCCGAGCCGATGAAGCCGGCCCCGACCACCACGACCAGGCACCCCGGCCCGGCGGCGAGCACCTGCGCTCGGAGGGCCTCGCAGTCGTCGAGCGTGCGCAGCACCCTCACCCAGGGCGCCGACTCGGTGCCGGGGAGGCGCCGGGGACGGGCCCCGGTGGCCACCACCACGCCGTCGGCCGAGAGCTCGTCGCCGTCGTCGACCGTGACCCTCCGGGACCCGGCGTCGAGCGACGTCGCCCTCCGCCCCAGCCGTTCCTCGACCCCCAAGTCGTGCAGCTTGTGATGGTCGGCCAGCACGGCCCGCTCGGGAGGCCAGTCACCGGCCAACACCTGCTTGGAGAGGGGCGGGCGGTCGTAGGGGTAGTGGAGCTCCTCGCCCACCAGGACGATCCGTCCGCTGAACCCACCCTCGCGCAGCCCCTGGACCGCCCGCAGCCCGGCCAGCGACCCGCCGACCACCACCACCGTGCCGTCGACGGGGAGGGGGCCCGCGGGATCGGCGTCGGCGGCGCTCACGCCTGGCTCACCCCCCGAAGACGGCCAGCCACTCGGCGGCCGACCGGGGTCGGAAGACGAAGTTGGTGCGACGGGTCTCCCCCATCGACGCCGATGGCTCGGCCGAGTAGAGGTGGCCGGGGAAGATGATCGTGTCGTCGGGGACGCGCGCCAGGCGGGTCGTGAGCGACTCGTACATGGCCTCGGGGTCGCTGCCCGGCAGGTCGGTCCGGCCGCAGCCCTCGAGGAACAGGGTGTCGCCCGAGACAAGCCGCCCGTCGACCATGAAGCACTGGCTGCCCGGCGTGTGACCGGGAGTGTGAAGCAGCTCGACGCGCACCGCCCCCACCTCGACCACGTCCCCGCTGTCGTGGGGCACGAGGTGGTCGGCCGTGACCCCGGTGGCCCGCTCGACCCAGGGCACCTCGTCGCGCTGGACGTGGACCGGGACCGAGACGCGCTCGAGGAGCGAGGCCACCCCCTCGATCGAGAAGCCGGCCATCGACCCCCCGAGGTGGTCCGGGTGGTAGTGGGTGCCGAGGATCCCCACGCAGGACATCCCGTCGGCGGCCAAGGCGTCGAGCAGCTCGCCCACGGCGTAGGCGGGGTCGACCAGGAGCGCCTCGCCGGTCTCGCGGTCGCCCACGGCGTAGACGAAGTTGACCATCTGGCGGGCCAGGGGGTCGCCGTGGGCGAAGTCCCGTCCCGAGAGCAGCTGGCGGAAGTAGAGACGGCTGTCACCGGCCACCCGGTCGGGGGCCATCAGAACAGACCCTGGGACTGGCCGGTGCTCTCCTCCTGCACCGCCTCGCCGAGCTCCTCGGCCAGCCGGTCGGCCTCCTCGAGCTCCTCTTCCTCCTCGAGCTCCTCGGTGAGCTCCTCATCGGTGCCGCCGGCCACTGCGGTCAGGCGGGGAACAAGCTCCTCCACCTGTGCCCGGGTCCGGCGCAGCCGCCGGTCCAGTTCGTCGACGATGGCCGTGGCGCGCTCCAAGCGCGCAACCAGCTGGTCGACGTCGACGTCGCGCCCCTCGAAGAAGGCCACGATCTCGTCGAGCTCCCGGCTGGCCTCGGTGTAGCTGAGCTCCTCCACCGGGGACTCGTCACGGGCCTGTCCGGTCACGCCCTTTTGTGCCATCACGCCTCGCCTTTCCTGTCGCCGGATCCGGCGACGACCGACTCAACCAGCGAGCGAGCGGTGCCGTCGGAGAACCTCGTGGTGAGGGCCGTTCCCGTCGCCACGTCGGCCACGGTGCGCACCACCCGTCCCTGGTCGTCGAGGGTAAGGGTGTAGCCGCGCTCGAGCTGGCGGTCAACGTCGTAGGCGGCGAGGAGCCGGCGCCAGCCTTCCGTGCGATCGTCGGCGCGCCCGAGGTGGCCAAGCGCGAGCGGCACGAGGCGCGAGGCCCGCTCGGCCACCTTCGACCGGCCGTCGCCGACCACCAGGGGGGCGAGGCGGGAGGTCGCCCGCGCCTGGGCGCGCAGGCGGTCGGCCTGGGCCGAGAGCAGGTGCCGGGTCGTCACGGCCAGCCGAACCCGAGCGCCGTGGTCCCGCTCGGCGGCGGCCGCCAAGGCCTCGCCGGCCCGGCGCCGTAGAACGTCGGCCGGCGCGGCCACCCGAGCCTCCCACCACTCGCCCACCCGCAGGGCCAGCTCGCGACCGCACTCGGTCGGGGTGATGCAGCTGCGGTTGGCCACCAGGTCGGCCACCGACTCGTCGCCGGTGTGACCGATGCCCGTCCACACCGGGATCGCGGACGTGGCCACGGCCCGGGCGACGGGTTCGGCGTCGAACGCGGCCAAGTCGGCCCGCGATCCCCCGCCGCGCACCAGGGCCACCACGTCGAGGCGGTCGGG
>JBKQNY010000178.1:0-26637 GCA_052145775.1 Acidimicrobiales bacterium | reverse complement strand
TGGTGATCGGGCTGCCCCCCGATGTCGGCGCCGTCCAGGCGACCGTGACCTTGGCGTTGCCGGCGGTGGCGGTCGGCTTGGCCGGCTTGGATGGGACCGTGGAGGGGGTGACCGCGGTCGACGGTGTCGACGCCGCGCTTGTCCCAACGGCGTTATGGGCCTTCACAGTGAAGGTATAGGCAGTCCCGTTCTTCAGACCCCTGACGGTGCAGGTGAGGGTGCCTGTCGTGGTGCATGTCTTTCCTGTCGGCGTCGAGATCACCGTGTACTTGGTGATCGTGCGCCCGCCTGTTGTCGGCGCCGTCCAGGTGACCGTGGCCTGGGCGTTGCCACGTGTGGCGTGGGGGGCTGTGGGCTTGGCGGGGGCGACGGCCGTGGCCACGGCCAAGATCGTCCCGGAGAGCGCTGTCAAGCTGGGAGTCGAGGTCGCCGTCGCGGTGAACGTCAAGCACCCTGCTGTCGGACCAGCTGCAGCGGGCGGTGACACCGGCTTGTAGGCGGTTCCCGTCCACCAGTAGAGGGCGTCCCCGCCGCTGAGGTCGCAGTCGGTGATGGCGAGCGATGCGAAGGAGTGGGATGTAGAGACCTTCACGTCGAAGAACTGACCCGTCCCCGTGGCCAGCGATGTGGAGGTCGGATTTGTGGCGTACTTGGCCACCGTGATGGCTCCGACGCCGGTGGCCGTCGCGACCACCCCGCTTGTCGTTGTCGTGGCTTTAGCGACGGTTGTCTGTGTGTACGACGTCCCGCTCGAGTGGCTGGTGGTTGTGGCCGGCGGCGGCGGGATCGAGGGGAGCATGACTGCGTCGACGCCACTGTGTGTCGACCCGTTCGTCACTGTGATGACCTGAGCGGTTGTCTGTGTGAACTTCCCGTCGTACCACTGGGTGACGAACTTCGACGGTCCGCAGTTTCCCGGCTTGAACGGGTCCGCTGTCTGGAACTCGATCTTGTAGCTCCCGGCCGCCAACCCTGTGAGGACGTAGGAGCCGTCGGGTGCGTTTGTTGTGGTGAAGTTGACCGGCTGGGAGCCCCCCACCGGCACCGCCTCGATGCACCCGCGCTGGAGCCCAAGCCCGAGGGCCTTTGTGGTCACCGTCCCCTTGATCGTCCCCCCCGCCAGCATGGCCGCGTTGATTGTCGTGGTGGTGTGGCCGGACGTCACTGTCACTGTTCCGGCGACGGACTCTGTCGCCACCCCGGAGTACCACTGGGTGGCGTAGTTGCCGCTCTTCGGCCCGGCGCACAGGCGCCCGACGGTGAAGGAGACCTTGTAGCTGCCCGCAGGAAGCCCAGCTATCGAGTAAGTGCCTGTGCTCTTGGTGAACGCGTTCACGTAGACCAGTGTTCCGTGGAACATCCCGGTGACCCCCACGCAGATGTTCGAGATGGGCGTCTTGGTGGCCGCCGAGGTGACGGTGCCCGAGATCGTGCCCCCGAGGACCACTGTGGCGTCGATTGTGGGGGTGGTCTTGCCGGCGGTGACCGTGACGGCTGTGGCATTCCACTTCGACGTCTTGTTCTTCCACCATTGCGTGGGGTAGTTCCCGGCGTGGCAGAAACCTCCGTACCCTGTCGAGAGGAAGTCGACGTCGTACGCCCCTGGCTTCAGGGACGGTACCGAGTACGTCCCGCCAACTCCCGTGACGGCGTAAGCCACGAAGTTTGTGCTCCCCACCGGGTACACCCCGACGCAGACGCCGGCCAATGGCGATGTGCCGGCGGTGACCATCCCCGAGATGCTGGGGACCTGCAGCTTGATGTTGACGGGCGGCGGGGAGCCTGTGCAGCCCGCGCCTGTGCACTTGGTGGCCACCCCTCCTGAGTTCACCGTCACGGCCACCGTGGTTGTCGAGTCGACGGTGTCGCCGTTCGGCGGGCTGACCCTGATTGTCCAGGTTCCGGAGGAGAGCGCGAGCCGGTAGGAGCCGGACGAATCGGTCATCGTGGTCAGGCAGTCCGTCTGACCCTGCGGGCAGGCGGAGACGTTGGCGGAGGTCGCCGTTGTCCCGGTGGACTCGTGGACGGTTCCAGAGACGTTGGCCACCTGGAGCTTGATGTTGACCGGTGGTGGGGTCCCTGTGCACCCCGCGCCCGTGCACGTGGTCACAACCCCGCTTGTGTTCACCATGACCGTGACAGACGTGATTGCGTCGGTCGTGTCGCCCGATGGCGGGCCGACGCTGAGCGTCCAGGTTCCCGGAGTCAGGACGAGGGCGTAGTGGCCGCTCATGTCGGTGTTCACGCTGACGCACTGATTCATAGTTGCCTGCTCACACGCGAAGACCCCGGTTCCGGTGGCCGGGGTCCCGTTCGATGCACGGACGGTTCCGCTGACGTTGGCCACCTGGAGCTTGATGTTGACCGGCGGTGGGGTCCCTGTGCAGCCCGCGCCAGTGCACGCGGTGACGACACCGCTTGTGTTCACGGTGACGAGGACCGACGTCGAGCCGTCGACCGTGTCACCCGTAGGCGCGCTGACGGTGATCTTCCATGTTCCGTGAGCCAGGCCCAGGTGGTAGTCGCCGCTGGCGTCGGTGAAGGTGCCCACGCAGCCGCCCGTGGACGTCGGGCAGGCAGAGATCGAGGCGTTGGCGGCCGTTGAACCGTTCGACTGGTGAACCGTACCCGAGACGTTGCCCTTCTGAAGGTGGATGTTCACAGTCGGCAGGGTGCCTCCGCAACCCGCGCCTGTGCACTTGGACACCACGCCACTTGTGTTCACCGTGACGGTGACCGACGTCGCCGTGTCGGCGGTGTCACTGAATGGTGGGTTCGCCGTCAGGTTCCAGGTGCCAGGGGAGAGGTAGAGGCCGTAGTGGCCAGCCATGTTGGAGCTGGTGCCAGTGCCGGCGCCGCCGAACTGAGGACTGGCGAACAACTGGGCGTTCGCCGCCGGTGTGCCGTTTGACATGAAGACTGTGCCCGCAACGTTTGCCATCTGCAGGTGGATGTCGACCGTCGGCAGGGTACCGCCGCAACCCACACCCGTGCACTTGGTCACCACGCCGCTTGTGTTCACTGTCACGGTGACCGACATCGTCGCGTCGACGGTGTCACCCATCGGCGGGTTGGCGGTCACGTTCCAGGTGCCGTGAGAGAGGAAGAGGCCGTAGTGGCCGACTGTGTTGGTCATGGTGCCGGTACCGGTGCCGCCGAACTGGGGGCTGGCGGACACCTGGGTGTTCGTTGCCGGTGTCCCGTTCGACTTGAAAACGGTGCCGGTCACGTTGGCCTTCTGCAGGTGGATGTCGACGGTCGGCAGGGTGCCGCCGCAGCCCGCACCTGTGCACTTGGACACCACGCCGCCTGTGTTCACGGTGACGGTGACCCACGTCGTCGCGTCGACGGTGTCACCCATCGGCGGGCTGACGCTCAGGTTCCAGGTGCCAGGGGAGAGGGAGAGGCCGTAATGGCCGGCTGTGTTGGTGTTGCTGCCGGTGTTGCCGCCGCCGAATTGAGGGTTGGCGAACACCTGGGTGTTCGCCGCCGGTGTCCCGTTCGACTTGAAGACGGTGCCGGCGACGTTGGCCTTCTGCAGGTGGATGTCGACCGTCGGCAAGGTGCCGCCGCAACCCGCACCTGTGCACTTTGTCACCACTCCGCCAGCGCCCACGGTGACGGTGACCGTCGTCCCCGCGTCGACGGTGTCACCCGTCGGCGGGGTGGCGGTCACGTTCCAGGTGCCAGGGGAGAGGGAGAGACCGTAGTGGCCTGTCATGTCGCTGAAGGTGCTGGTGCCGTTGCCGCCGAACTGAGGGTTGGCGAAGACCTGGGTGTTCGCCGCCGGCGTCCCGTTCGACTTGAAGACGGTGCCGGCGACGTTGGCCTTCTGCAGGTGGATGTCGACCGTCGGCAAGGTGCCGCCGCAGCCCGCACCAGTGCAATTGGTCACCACGCCGCTTGAGTTCACGGTCACGGTGACCGTCGTCATCGCGTCGACGGTGTCACCCGACGGCGGGTTGGCAGTCACGTTCCAGGTGCCAGCGGAGAGGATGAGACCGTAGTGGCCGGCTGTGTTGGTGTTGGTGCCGGTGCCATTGCCGCCGAACTGAGGGTTGGCGCCGATCTGGCTGTACGCCGAAGGTGTGCCGTTCGCCTTGTAGACGATGCCGGCGACGTTGGGCCTCTGCAGGTGGATGTCGACTGTCGGCAGAGTGCCGCCGCAGCCCGCACCGGTGCACTTGGTCACCACGCCGCTTGTGTTCACTGTGACCGTGACCGACGTCATCGCGTCGACGGTGTCACCCATCGGTGGGTTGGCAGTCACGTTCCAGGTTCCCGGACCCAGGGCGAGGACGTAGTGGCCTGTCGTGTTCGTGTTGGTGCCGGTGCCGGAGCCGCCGACCTGGGGGTTGGCGGAGACCTGGGCGTTCGCCGCCGGTGTGCCGTTCGACTTGTAGACGATCCCTGCGAGGGTGATCTTCTGCAGGTGGATGTCGACTGTCGGTAGGGTGCCGCCGCAGCCCGCACCGGTGCACTTGGTCACGACGCCGCTCGTGTTCACTGTGACCGTGACCAACGTCGACGCGTCGACGGTGTCATCCGTCGGCGGGTTGGCGGTCACGTTCCAGGTGCCAGAGGAGAGAAGGAGACCGTAGTGGCCGGCTGTGTTGGTGTTGGTGAAGGTTCCGGTGCCGCCGACCTGAGGGTTGGCGAATACCTGGGTGTTCGTCGCCGCTGTGCCGTCCGACTCGTGGACGATGCCTGCGACGTTGGCCTTCTGCAAATGGATGTCTACGGTCGGCAGGGTGCCGCCACAACCCGTACCAGTGCACTTGGTCACCACTCCGCTTGTGTTCACTGTGACGGTGACCGACGTCGGCGCGTCGGAACTGTCACTCGCCGGCGGGTTTGCGGTGACGTTCCAGGTTCCGGACAGGAGTGTGAGCGCGTAGCCACCAGTTGTCGTGCTGGCCATGCCCACGCAGTTGGGGTTGCCCTGCTGACAGGCGGTCACCTGACTATTGACGGCGGCTGGGCCGTTCGACTGGTAGATGGTGCCGGCGAGGTTCGACGGGGCGGCGCCCGCTGGAACACCGCTGAGCGCCGCCGCCAGGATCGGCAGGGCCAGTGCCGACGCGGCTGCGGCGCCGAAGATGCGCCTTGCCCGCGCCCGACCCGACGCGTTTGAAGAAGTAAGTCCGCCCATCATGCGCCTCCGTTGTAACCTGCCGTCATCAATGCGGCGTTAAAGCGGAACCTACGCTCCTGGGTACCTTCCTCCTAGGGACCTACGTCCCAACTCGCCGCATTTCCGCTGTGTGACGAGGGGATTGCGCCTTCGCCGCACTTTTGGGCGTCGACCCGTGGCCGATGGTCGATGGCTTGCTTCTCAGAAGGCGACCCGGCGAACAACGAGTTTCGAGATGTGAGAAAGCTTCGCGAGGTGCGCGTCAGGGGTGTCCCGGAATCCTTCTGTCAGGGAATGTCCCCGGTTAGAACTGGTGGGGCGGTGCCCAGCGTTCACAGCCGGCTCACAGGCCGTGCACTGCGGACGGGAAGCCGGGCGTGCGATCCTGGCGACAGGAGGTGGTCACGTGACTGAACAGGACCATCGGCGCCGGGTCTTGGTGGTGGACGACGAGCCGTCCATCGTGGACTCGGTGGCCACGTCGCTCCGCTACGAGGGGTTCGACGTCGAGGAGGCGACCAACGGCCGTTCGGCCCTGGCCGCCGCCCAGGAGCGGACCCCGGACCTGATCGTCCTCGACGTGATGCTGCCCGACCTCGACGGCCTCGAGGTGACCCGGCGGCTCCGGGCGGACGGGATCCGGGTGCCGGTGGTCTTCCTCACCGCCCGCGACGCGCTCGACGACAAGCTCACCGGCCTTACCGTGGGAGGCGACGACTACGTCACCAAGCCGTTCTCGCTGGCCGAGCTGATCGCCCGCGTCCGGGTCATCCTCCACCGGACCCTCGGCGACGAGGACGACGGCGTGCTGCGCTTCAGCTACGTGGAGCTGGACGAGGGAACCCACGAGGTGCGCCGGGTTGGGGTCCCCATTCAGCTCACGGCTACCGAGTTCAACCTGCTGCGCTACTTCCTGCTCAACCCCCGGCGGGTGCTTTCCAAGCCCCAGATCCTCGACCACGTCTGGCACTACGACTTCGACGGGGAGCCCAACGTGGTGGAGACCTACGTGAGCTACCTGCGAAAGAAGCTCGAGAAGCACGGCCCGCCGCTGATCCACACCATCCGGCTGGTCGGCTACACCCTGCGCGAGCCGGCCCCGGAGGGCTAGGTGTCGCTCCGCAGCCGGCTGCTGCTGGCGGTGGCGGCCATTGCCCTGGTGGCTCTGGTGGTCTCCGGGGTGGCCACCTACTCCGCCTTGCGCTCCTTCCTCTACGGCCGGGTCGACCAGAGCCTTCAGCAGACCGCCGCCTCCCTGCAGGAGCCGGGCAGCGGGGGCTTCCCGATGGGCGGCGGCCCGCCGGCGGGCGAGGGGGCCGGGTCGCAGCAGGGCACACAGCCGCCGCCGGCCGTGCGCGACGACGCGCCCGGGGTGTCGGTCGAGCTGCGCGGGCCCCGGGGCACGGTCACCGAGTCCTTCCCCGGCTACCAGCAGGGAGGGTCGTCGTTCGCGCCCAGGCTCCCCGCCAAGATCACCGGGTACGCCTCGACAGGGGACGCCCCCCCCGAGGTGTTCTTCACCGTCCCGACGACCGCCGCGGGCGGTGCGCCCGTCCGGGTCCTGGCGGTCGAGCGGCCCGGCGGGGGCGCCCTGGTGCTCGGCATGTCGCTGTCGGGGACCGGGACCACCCTCGACCGCCTGGTGCTGATCGAGCTGGTGGTGGCGGCCGTGGCCCTGGCCGCGGCGGTGCTGCTGGGCCTGTGGCTGGTCCGGGTCGGCCTGCGGCCTCTGGCCGACGTGGAGGAGACCGCCGAGCGGATCGCCGAGGGCGGCCTCGACCAGCGGGTGCCGGGGGAGAACGACCGGACCGAGGTGGGGAAGCTGGCCCGGACCCTCAACCTCATGCTGGGCCGGATCCAGCAGGCCTTCGCCCAGCGGGACGCCACCGAGGCGCGCCTGCGCGCCTCGGAGGAGCACATGCGGCGGTTCGTGGCCGACGCCTCCCACGAGTTGCGCACCCCGCTGGCCGCCGTCTCCGCCTATGCAGAGCTGTTCGAGCGGGGGGCGAGCGAGCGCCCTGAGGACCTCCAGCGGGTGATGGGTGGCATCCGGGGGGAGACCTCCCGCATGAAGACGCTGGTGGAGGACCTGCTCCTCCTGGCCCGGCTCGACGAGGGGCGTCCCCTCGAGCGCCGTGCGGTCGACCTCGTCGCCGTCGGCGCAGAGGCGGTGCGCACGGCGGCCGCCGTGGGCGCGGCCTGGCCGGTCTCCCTGGTGGCGAGCGGCCCCGTCGAGGTGGTCGGCGACGAGGCGCGTCTGCGCCAGGTGGTGGACAACCTCCTGGCCAACGTGCGGGCCCACACCCCCGAAGGCACGGTGGCGACCGTGTCGGTCTCGGTCTCCGAGGTGGGGGAGGACGGGCGGCGCGCCGCGGTGCTGGAGGTGGCCGACCGTGGCCCGGGGCTGGGGGAGGACGTCGGCCGGATCTTCGAGCGCTTCTACCGCGCCGACCCGGCCCGCTCCCGCGGGGGCACCGGGCTCGGCCTGGCCATCGTGGCCGCGGTGGTGGCCGCCCACGGCGGCGGGGTGGCGGCGGCGAACCGCCCGGGCGGGGGAACCGTGGTCACGGTCCGCCTCCCGACGGCACTGCCGGTCACTGCCGATCCGGCGCCGTCTGCGGGCTAGGGTCGACGGCGCATGGCCGACCAAGAGATGCCGGCGGCCTTCCTCGGTCACGGCAGCCCGATGAACGCCCTGGAGCACAACCGCTTCACCGAGGCCTGGCGTGGGTTCGCGGCCGCCATTCCCCCGCCGCGGGCGATCCTGGTGGTGTCGGCCCACTGGTACGTCAACGCCACGGCGGTGACGGCCATGGACCGTCCCCGCACCATCCACGACTTCTTCGGCTTCCCCGACGAGCTCTTCGCCGTCGAGTACCCGGCCCCCGGTGATCCGGCGCTGGCCGCCCGGGTGGCCGAGGTGGCCGACCCGTTGTGGGTGGGGCTCGACCACGACAGCTGGGGCATCGACCACGGCGCCTGGTCGGTGCTGGTCCATCTGTACCCCGATGCCACGGTCCCGGTCGTCCAGCTCTCGGTCAACGCCGACCAGCCGGCCGACTACCACCTCGACCTCGGGGCCCGGCTGGCCCCGCTGCGGCGCGAGGGAGTCCTCATCCTGGCCAGCGGCAACGTGGTCCACAACCTGCGCCGGATCGACCAGCGGCTGCCCGACGAGGGCACCGAGTGGGCCCGCGGTTTCGACGAGGCGGCGCTGGAGGCCATGACCGGCGACCCCCACTCGGCCGCCGGCCTGTGCGACCACCCTGACTACCGCCTGGCCGCCCCCACCCCCGACCACTTCCTGCCGCTCCTCTACCTGGCCGGCCTGGCGGCCGCGGCCGGCCGCAACGCCGAGGTGCTGGTGGAGGGCTGCGCCTACGGCTCCCTCTCGATGACCTCCTACACCCTCGACGCCCCGCCCCTCCCCCCGACTAGCGGCCGGGGAGCCCCGGCCCTCCCGCACGTCCCGCCGGACGAGACCAACCTCTGAGGCCGACGGTGGGACCGGCAGGGAAGGACTGGCCCGCCCTCCCCTACGAGACATGGCGCGCCACCTGCGACACGCTCCACGCCCACACCCAGGTGCTCGGCAAGCTGTCTGCCGCCCTCGCCCCGCCGGAGTGGCAGCTGGCCCACGTGGGCCTGCGCCTGACGGCCCGCGGCTGGGAGACGCTGCTGCTTCGCGCGCCCGACGGTTCGGGTGGGTTCGTCGTCGCCCTCGACCTGCGCGCGCACGAGGCGGTGGTCGAGCACACGAACGGCCGGGCCCGTCGGGTCCCCCTCACCCCGGACCGGCCGGTGGGGGATGTGACCCGCGAGCTCCTCGGGGCCGTGGCCGAGCTGGCCGGCCCGGTGCCGATCAACACCCGGCCGCAGGAGGTGCCCTGGGAGGTCCGGCTGGACGAGGACACCGAGCACGCCACCTACGACAAGGCCCGGGTCGAGCGGTACCTCGTGGCGGCCGGGCGGGCCGCCCTGGTGCTGGCCGCGGCGCGTGCCCCGTTCCGCGGCCGGAGCACCCCGGTCATCGCCTGGTGGGGGTCGTTCGACCTCGCCGTCGGCCTTTACAACGGCCGGCCGATGGCGCCGCGGTCCGACGACTTCATCACCCGGAACTCGGACAACGACGAGCACATCGCGCTGGGGTGGTGGCCCGGCGACGCCCGCCACCCCCGCGCCGCCTTCTACGCCTACGCCTCGCCGGCGCCGGCCGGCTACGCCACGGCGTCGCTTTCCCCTTCCGCCGCCCGCTGGGACGGGGCGCTCGGCGAGTTCGTCCTCGACTGGGACGACGTGATCGCCGCCGAGGATCCGCACGCCACGGCGCTCGCCTTCTGCCGCTCGGCCGTCGCCCAAAGCTGTGCCCTGTGCGGCTGGGACCCCGACCTGTCAAAGAGCGCGCAGGGGACACCTTCGCCGCTGGTCTGAGCGTCGGTTGTCCGCGCCCCGGACCCCTAGGTGGCCGAGCCCTCGGCGGCCCGGAGGCGGGCTCCCCACCGCTCCTCCACCCGGCCGAGCCGCCAGACGGCGAGGGCCGCGGCCCAGGTGAAGAGGAACAACCCCACGATCACGAAGCCCGCGGCGTTGATGTTGAAGCCGGCCACGGCGTGCCAGAACGGTCCTCGAAGATGCAGCTCGGAGGGGAGCAGGGAGAGCACCTCGACGGTGCCGATGAACAGGCAGATGGCCACCGACAGGCCGGTGATCGTCAGGTTGTAATAGACCTTGCGGACCGGGTTGAAGAAGGCCCAGCCGTAGGCGACGTTCATGAAGCAGCCGTCGGCGGTGTCGAGGAGCGACATCCCTGCCGTGAACAGGACGGGCAGGCACATGATCGAGTACCACGGCAGCGCACGCGTGGCCAGCAGTGCGGTGGTGGCCAGCAGGGCCACCTCGGTGGCCGTGTCGAAGCCCAGGCCGAACACCACGCCCACCGGGTACATCTGCCGCTCGGAGGTGATCGAGCGCATCCAGCCCCCGAAGAAGCGGTTCATCAGCCCGCGCTGGGACAGCCGCTGCTCCAGCTCGGACTCGTCGTAGCTTCCCGTACGCATCGACCGGAGAACACCCCAGATCCCGGCCAGGACGACCACGTTCAACAGGGCGATCAAGTAGAGGAAGGACGCGGACACCGCGGTGCCGAAGATGCCACCGAACTGCTCGAGTCCCGAGTGGGGGTGGGAGACCGCGCCGTAGACGGCCTTCTCGGCGAGCACGATCCCCGCGCCGACGGCGACGACCACGCTCGAGTGGCCCAGGGAGAAGAAGTAGCCGACGGCCAGCGGTCGTCTCCGTCCCTCGTCCCCCTGGCGGTCATGGAGGAGCTTGCGGGTGGTGTTGTCGATCGCCGCGATGTGGTCGGCGTCGAAGGCGTGCCGCAGGCCCAGCGTGTACGCCAGCACCCCCACCCCGATCCCGAGGCCCCTGTAGTGGTGGGGGATCACGAAGGCGAGCAGGACGCCGAACCCCACCACGTGCAGGGCCAGGATCGAGGCGAACATCCAGCCGGCCCGACGACGCTCGGCGCGGGAGAAGGACGTCCTGAGGCGGCTCAGTCGGCCGGAGGCGGCGGGCGCCATGTCGCTACTCTGACGTAGTTGCGAACTCTTTGCAAGTACTCCGACGCCGGTCGGGCGGCCCGCGGTCCGCGCACCTCGCCGATCGGGCCCCCAGCACGACCTGCGGGCCGGCCCCGGGACGGTTCGCTCAACCGGACGGCGGGACGAACTCCACGAGGGGGTCGAAGGAAGCGCGCTTGGACACCCGGCGGAGCGCGCCGAGGACCGGACGTCCAAGTACCACGATGAGCGCGGCGTTGGTGACCGCTCTGGGGATGTCGAAGCCGAGCGAGGTGGTGAGGTCGAAGAGAAGGAACCGGTGGAGGTTCTCCACGAAACCGGCGCCCGGCACGAAGCCGAAGGTGGTCCCCTGGGCCAGGAACGGCCAGAACCACAGGTTGAGGAGGGCGCCGTAGAGGAGGCAGGCCACCACGGCGTAGCCGGCCAGCAGGAACACCTCACGCCGGCCGCTGGCCGCCGGCAGGCAGCCGGCCACCAGGCCCATCCAGGCGCCGCCCAGCATCTCGAAGGGCAGCCACGGCCCCACCCCGCCGGTGACGAGGGCCGAGGTGAAGATCACGGTCGCCCCCAGCACGAAGCCGAAGCCCCGCCCGAAGACGCGTCCCGAGAGGATCACCAGGAACCACAGCGGCTCGAACCCGTCGATGCCCGGGCTCGGGATGCGCAGGGCCGCACCGCACGCGGCCAGGATCCCGAGCAGCGCCACGGCCTTGGCGTCGAGGGTTCCCTCGGAGATCTCCGACACGACGACGGCGAGCAGGAGCGGCACCAGGGCCAAGAAGACCCACGGGGCGTCGGCCGAGTGGGCGGTGTTCTGCCCGGCCTGCGCGTGGGCGAAGAGCGGCCAGCAGAAGGCGACGAGCCCGACCGCCGACGCCGCGCCCAGCAGCACCGACGCACGCGGCCGCAGTGCGAAGGCGGGCCTGACGGCGTGCGGCCGGACCTGGCGGTGCCGCGTCACGACGGGCTCCCGGCGAGCGCGCCGCGCACCTCGTCGACCGTGAGCCACGGCTCGGGGGAGAGGACCTTGGCCACCTGGGGGGCAAACACCGGCGAGTGGCACACGACGTCGCGGGCCGGCCCGTCGGCCACCACCTCCCCGTCGGCCAGGACCACCGCCCGGTCGGCCACCCGGGCCACCAGCTCCACATCGTGGGTGGCCACCACCACGGCGTGGCCGGAGGCGGCCAGGTGCCGCAACACCTCGACGAGGCGGTCCTTGCTCGGGTAGTCGAGACCGCGGGTGGGCTCGTCGAGCAGGACCACCGGGGGCTCGGGGGCCAGCACGACGGCGAGGGCGAGGGCGAGCCGCTGGCCCTCGGAGAGGTCCCGGGGATGGCGGTCTCGTGGGACCCCGGGCAACACGCGGTCGAGCGCGGCGGAGGTGGTGCCCTCGGCCAGCGCGGCGTCGTGGTCGACGGCCGCACACTCGGTGGCCACCGAGTCGCTGTAGAGCAGCAGGCCGGCGTCCTGGGGGACCAGCCCCGCCGCGGCGATCAGTCGGCGGGGGGAGAGCCCCGCGGGGTCCTGGCCCAGCAGCGTCACCTGGCCCCGGTCGGGCCGCCGCATGCCTGCGATCTGGCCGAGCAGGGTGGACTTGCCCGACCCGTTGCGGCCCATGAGGGCCACCACCGTGCCGCGGTCGACGGCCAGGTCGACCTCGGCGAGCGCCCGCACCGCACCGAAGGTGACCGAGAGCCTGCGCAGCTCCACCACCGCTCGGCCGGCGTCGCGGATGCGATCGGCCGGCGGGGCCCCCGAGCGGGCCAGCCGCTCGCGGAGGGGACCGGCCGAGCGCCGCGCCTCGCGCACCGAGAGGGGGAGCGGCTGCCATCCCGCCAGCCGGCCCAGTTCGACGATCGGCGGGGCCACCGGCGCGTCGGCCATGAGCTCACCGGGCGGTCCGACGCGCACCGGTTCCCCACCGCCGGGGACGACCACCAGTCGGTCGGCGAAGGGCAGCACCCGCTCCAGCCGGTGCTCGGCCACCACCACCGTGAGGCCGAGGTCGTGGACGAGGCGGGCCAGGGCGGCCAGGACCTCCTCGGCGGCGGCGGGGTCGAGCGCCGACGTCGGCTCGTCGAGCACAAGGACCCCGGGCGACGCCGTGAGCACCGCACCGATGGCCACCCGCTGCTGCTGGCCCCCCGAGAGGCTGCCGAGCGGCCGGGAGCGCAGGTCGTGCAGGCCGAGGAGGTCCAAGGTGTCCTCCACCCGCCGGCGCATGGCCGGCGGGGCGACGCCCAGGTTCTCCATGGCGTAGGCCAGTTCGTCCTCCACGGTGTCGGTGACGAAGCTGGCCGCCGGGTTCTGGGCGACCATGCCGACCACGTCGGCCATCTGGCGCGGCGGGTGGTCGCGGGTGGAGCGCCCGTCGACCACGACGTCGCCGGACATGCGTCCGCCGGTGAAGTGCGGCACCAGACCGTTGAACGTCTTCAAGAGGGTGGATTTCCCCGATCCGGTGCGGCCCACCACCACGCACAGCTCACCCTCCTCGAGCCGCAGGTCGAGGTGGGAGAGGACCGGTGTCGGCGCTCCCGCGTAGGTGAAGCTCATGTCCTTCACCTCGATCACGACACACCGCCCGGGCCCAGCGGCGCCGCCGGGGCGGCAAGCTCCGGCACCGCCACCGGTACGGCTGCCGGCGGCGGTGGCGAGGCGAAGGACGGGACCAGGCCCACCAGGATGGCGACCGCCGGGAGGGCCGGCAGCATCGGGACCGCCAGCGGGGTGGCCGAGTACTGGACCCCGGGGATGCCGAGCGCCTCGGCCATGCTGATCCCGGCCACCGCGGCCACCCCCGAGACGACGACCGCCCACTCGGGCCACCGCCACGGGTCCGGTCGGTAGCGGGTCCGGGGACGGCGCCGGCCGCCGAGCAGGAGCGAGGCGGCACAGAGGGCGAGGCCCAGGGCGAACAGCGGAAGGCCGAGCCCGCCCATCGATCCCGAGTCGAGGACGCCGTAGAGGCCGACCACCACCACGAGCAGGCCGCCGACGACGAGCACGGTGCCGGTGCGGTGCGGCGCGCCCGCCGAGTTCCGCCGGCCGTAGCCGCGGGCGTCCATCGACGCCGCCAGCTGCAATGAGCGGTCGAGGGCGCCCTCGAGCACCGGGACGGCCATGCCCCGCAGCCCGGCGACTCCGCGGACGGGCCGTCCCCGCAGGCGCCGGGCGGCGCGCACGTTGGAGATGGTCACCACCAGTTCGGGGGCGAAGGAGAGGGCGACGGTGACGGCCACGCCGGCCTCGTAGAGGACCGCCGGCAGGCTGCGCAGCAAACGGTAAGGGCTGGCCAGGGTGTTGGCCGCCCCGAAGCACAAGAGGATGACGGCCAGCTGGAGGCCGACGATGAGCGCTGCGACCAGGGCGTTGGCGGTGACCTGCCCGCCGATGCTCACCCCGGCCGCCCAGCCGGGAAGGGGCAGGCGGGGGAGGGTGAAGAGCACCTGACCGGGCAGCCCACGCTGGCCGAACACCACCTCGATGGCCACTCGGATGCCGATCACGATCATGCCCATGCGGAGGAAGAAGGAGAACGAGCGGGCCCAGGGGGCGGTGGTCCGACGAGAGGAAACCACGAACACGACGACCGCGGCGATGAGGGCGAGGAGCAGGGGGTTGGTGGTCTTGATGGCGGTCACCGCCATGCCCGCGGCCCACGCCCACCAGGCCAGCGGGTGCAGCGCCCTGGGCGCGGGGGAGAGCGACCGCCGGCCGCTCACAGTGCGCCCCGCTGCCGACGCCAGCGAAGGAGGGAGGCGAGTGCCAGGCCGAGCACGGCCACTCCGGTGACGACGAGCGGCCAGGGGAAACCCCCGCCATGGCCACCCGGCCCGCCGACGCGCCCGAGGGCGCGCGCGCCCCGTAGCCGGGAGGGCCGATCTGACGCCGGTGCTGAGGTGGTGGTGACCGACGTGGCGCCCCGCCCGCCTCCCCCGGCGTCCGCGCCCGCCCTTGAGCCCGCCACCGTCGTCGCCGTGGAGGCCGGGGCCGTGCCCGTCGATCCGCCGCCGTTGCCGCCCGCCGCGGTGCCCGACCCCGAGCTCGCCCCGGCGCCCGCAGCTGCACTCGTGTCGCCGGAACCCAAGGGTGCCGTGGCCGGCGGGGCCGCCACGCCGGTCGTGGCCGTCGCCCCTGTGGCGCTCGGCGGTGTCGTGGCCGTCCCTGTGGCCGCAGCCGACGCCGCGCCCGATGTCGTCTGGACGGCCCCGTCGGCGCAGATGGCGGAGAAGTCGGGGGCCGTACCCGGCGCCGGGGCCGACGGGCTGGCCGGCCCGGGATCCTGGAACCGCCAGCCCTCGACCTCGCCGGAGGTGACGACCTGCTCGGCCGGACCGTCGTTGGCGTAGACCCAGGTGCCGCCGTTGCCGTGCCAGTAGGACCAGAAGTAGTAGTCGTCGCCCGAGGTGGCCCTGCAATTGGCCACGGCGTCGGGGGGATATGTGTCGATGCCGCAGAGCAGGCCGCTGGTGGCGTAGGCCGTGGTGCGGTCGTCGACCATCGAGAGGGCCTGCGCGTCCGTCGACCCCGCCGGCACCGACACGCACTGCACGACATTGGCGGGCGCCCCCGGTCCACCCCCGAAGTCGATGACGACGGCCACGTAGACGTCGGCCGCGGCGGCCCGCAGCGGGTCCAGCGCACCGGCGCCCAGTGGGGCGAAGACCGCCGTGCCGGCCCCGACGAGCATGGCCAGGCGGCCCACGGCGCGCCAGTGTGGCCGGACGCTCACCCCAACGACCGCGCCGGGCTTGCGGCCAGCGCCACGACGGGCGCGGCCAGTGGGGTTGCGGCTAGCGATCCCGGGAACGTGGCGTCACCGAAGGCGAAGACCCCGCCGTCGGACCCGGCCATGACGTAGCCCGCGCCGTCCGGGGTCGCGCTCGACCCGTGCACGTCATGCACCGAGGCCCCGAGCCCCGGGAGCGACCCGTCGAAGGTGGCGTCACCGAAGGCGAAGACCCCCCCGTCGGCCCCGGTCAGCAGGTAGCCGCGACCGTCCGGCGAGGCCGTGGCTCCCACGACGTCGTCCACGCTGGCATGGAGTGCCGGCAGCGAGCCGAAGTAGCGGGCGTCACCGAAGGCGAAGACCCCGCCGTCCGCGCCCACCAGCCAGTAACCGCGGCCGTCAGGGGTGGCCAACAGGGCGACGATGCCGTCGGTGGTGACGCCGAGTCCCGGCACCGACCCGCAGTAGCGGGCGTCGCCGAAGGCGTAGACGCCGCCGTCGGCCCCGACCAGCCAGTAGCCCGCCCCATCGGGGGTGCTGGCCGCGCCCACCACGTCGTGGACGCTGATCCCGAGGCCCGGGAGCGACCCGTCGAAGGTGGCATCGCCGAAGGCGTAGACGCCGCCGTCCGACCCAGCGAGCAGGTAGCCGCGTCCGTCGGGCGCGGGCGCCATCGCCGTGATGTCGGTGACGTGCACCCCCCGGGCCGGCAGGGAGCCGTAGTAGCCGGCCTGTCCGAGTGCGAAGACGCCCCCGTCGCTCCCGGCCAGCCAGTACGAGCCGCCCGAGGCGCCGAAGGGCAGGGCCAGGCCGGCGAGGGCGGGGACCGCCTGGTAGGTGGCGAGGACGTCGGGCGTCCCCGACCCCCCGGCCGCCACCGGGAAGACGAAGGCTCCGGCACCCGTGCCGCTGGTCACCTGCTGGGAGTCGATATAGGGGACCGGGGCCCCGCCGGCCTTGGCGAACTGGGGCGCTGTGGGCGAGAGCCCCATGGCCAGCAGCGACTGGACCACGAGCGAGGTGGAGTCCGGGTCGCTCACCCCCGCCACGCTCTGGGTATTGGGGAACAGCCCCCACCCGCCGTCTGTGTCCTGGGCGTCCTCCAAGAAGCCGGTCGCCGCCGCCGTGTTGACCGGGGTGAGGGCGCCTTGGGCCGCCAGGCCCTCGACGGCGAGCGCCGTCGAGTTGGTGTCGGGTCCGAGGAATGTCGTCGGTGTGACCGTGCAGCCGAGTGTCGCCCGGTAGCTCGACCACCCGCCTTCGGGACACTGCTGGGCGGTGAGCCAGGCCACCGCGGCCGAGATCTGTGTCCCCGCGGTGTCGCCCACCGCGGCCAGGGCGGCCAGGCTCAGCCCCTGGCGGTAGGTGGCTGTGTAGGTGGGGGACTGTGCGCCGAAGAGGCCCTTGTCGGTCCCGCTGGTCTGCTGGGTGGCCAGGAGCCTGGAGACCAGGTCGGTCCCCCCGAAGGACGCGGGGTTCAGCCCGAGAGCGTGGGCGTCGAGGATGAGGAGGGCGAGCTGGCTGGAGCCGTCGGAGCCGCCTTGTGTGACGTAGGCCTGGACCTGGCCGGCCAGGTAGCCCGCCATCCGCCGGGCCGTCGCCGGGGCCACGTTGGCCGCGGCCAGGGCGAGGGGGATCTGGGCGGTGGACGACAGGTCCGGCTTGGCCGGTGTTGTCGCTGTGGGCACGTACCCCTGTGCGTTCACCTGGCCGACGAGCCACTCGGCACCGGATCGGGCCGCCTGGTTCTGCGGGCCCACCGCGGCGCTGGCCGCGGTCACGGTTGCGGGGTTCGGTGAGGCGGTGGCGATCGTCGGTGCCGCGGCGACCACCAGGGCCACACCGAGGGCGGTGGCCAGGATCCTGGCCAAGAGCGCGATGCGCATGGTGTCCTCGTTTCCGGGACAGGCCCCGGAAACCCCTGCACCGCATCACGGTGCTGTGGCCGACCGAGCCCCTGTCCGCATTTCTCGACGGTGTGGGAGCTCAACAACGCACCGCTGCGGTATCCCGGCTCGTGGGGCGGTCGGCGGTCGACCCCCCACCCACGGTTGCGGACCAGCGCCGGAGTTCGACCGGCTTCCCCGAGAGGTGGCGTGAATTGTGCTGAGGGAAACCTAGCAGAGCGACCGTCGCCGAGCAGTGGGGAGAAGGGTCTCACCCGCCCCACTTCGGCAGGAGTTGCACCAGGACTGGAGCGCGTTCGCCGGACGGCGGAACTACGACCGGGGGGCAACACCACCGCGCCGGGCAGGGCCCGGGCGGCCGTCGTGTCGGTGCAGTGAGACGGCGTAGGCGTCCCCCGGCCCGAAGGGGGCGCGGTCCCAGGTCGACCATCGCTCCACCAGCACCAGGCCGGCCTCGCGACAGCCCCGGTCCCAGTCGTCCAGTGCGTACCCCCGGTCGAGCTGGAATCCGGCGACAAGGAATCCCCCAGGTGACACGTGGGCGGCGCAAGACGCGATCAGGTCCGGGCGCGCCTGTTCGGGGCAGAAGATCGGCACGTTCCCGGCGAGTACGACCACGTCGAAGCGGCGGCCAAGCTCCAGGGCCGACAGGTCGGCCTGGACCCAATCGAGGTCCGGTGCGCGCGTGCGGGCCACCGAGAGCATCGACCCATCGATGTCGACGCCGACCACCTCGATGCCGTGGCGGGCCAGCTCAACGGCGACGCGGCCGGTGCCGCAGCCGGCGTCGAGGGCCGAGTGGGGATGGAGGGACCGCACGAGGTCGGCCTCCCCGTTGACGTCGACGCCCCGCTGCGCCAAGTCGTCGAAGCGCGCCTGGTACTCGTTGCCGTCGAAGGCGGGCACAGTCCTCATTCAAGTTGATCCCACGCGCTGGGGGGGCCGGTGCCGCCCTTGACCCTCCCCCGAAAGGAAGCACCAGACGGGCCGCTAGATGCGGCAGCGAGCGTGGGAGCGGTCGTGGAGCTCATGACCATCGGGGAGTTCGCCGTCGGGCCGAGGCTTTGGACCAAGGCCCTCCGCCTCTACGACGGGCGCGGGGTGCTGCGACTGGCTACCGACTCTACGAACCGGGCGGGTGGCGGCCTTCTGGGACCGGGTTGAGGCGGAGCACGGAGCACGCCGGGCCCCGACACGTCCGCAAGGCAATCGTGCAACGTCACCGCCGGCGGGTCACCGCGTCAGTCGCCAGAACCACGATGGCCCGCGAAGCGGAGCGGAGGTGTACAGCGCTACCTCGCTGACACGGGGTCCCCGGTGGATCCGGAGCCAGCCGACCCGGGTCCCGGTCGCGATCGGCACGGCGAGGTTGGAGAGCCGGGCGGTCACCGGGACGGTGAGGCCCGGCCAGGCGGGGACCGTCACCACGTGGGAGACCGTGAGCGGGGTCGACGCGCCCCATGGCGCGGAGAGCTTCCCGACGACCTGTCCCGCCTGGAGGACCGGCTCGGCCGTGATGTGCGAGAGGGCAGCCGTCATCAACGTCTCACCCGCATCGACGGCCGCCGCGTCGGGGCCAATCGGACCGTGCTGGCCGAGCACCGCACCGTAGAGGGTGACCTTTCCACCACCCACTGTCTTCTGCGCCGCGAAGAGGAAGCAGCCATCGCCAGTCGTGTCCGACCCGGCGTCGACCCCCACCACCCCGTTCTCACCCAGGGCGAAGTTCGGGTTGTACACGAGGCCGGCCCCCGGGAGGGTGACCTGACCGAGCGACACGATCTGCTGGAACACCGGGATCTTCATCGCGACCTCGGCGAGATGGATGAGGTCCTCCGGCGTGCTGGTCGTGGCATCGTCCGCACCGCTTGGCTCGGTGACACGGGTGTTCCGGAGGCCGAGGGACGCGGCCGCGAGGTCCATCCTCCTGACGAAGGCCGATGTGCTCCCCGCGTCCCAGCGGGCGAGGAGGGTGGCCATGTCGTTACCCGAAGCGACGAGGAGTCCCTCGAGCGCGTCGAGCTCGGTCAGGGATTCGCCGGAGGAAACTTGAACCTCAGGTTCGCCTGCGACGACGCCAGCTCGATATGCCGTCAGGGTCTGGGATGTCACCGCGATCACGGGTCCGCTGGCCCCGCTGGGGGACAACGGGTGGTCCTTCAGGATCACGAAGGCGGTCAGCACCCCTGACAGGACGCCGATCGGCGCTGGTCGTGTGCCGTGGTCCTGCCCCAAGCTGCCAAGACTCGGCACGCTTAGGGCGGCCTCTCCGGTGGAGGGCCAGGGCAACACGGGTGCGGTCCCGGGGACGGTGATCCCCGTGGGCCGTGCCTGCAGCGTGGGTGGCGACAGCGGTCTGAAAAACTGCACCATCGCGCCGGCGACCACGACCACGACCACCACGACCACGGACCACATGGCGAGGCGTCGCCGCAGCCATGCCGCGCGGTCGGCGGCCATGGTCCTCGCCGCCTCCTCGGACGGCGGGGGCAGCTGGCGCCCCAGTTCTGCGAGATGCGCCTCGGCCTCAGGGCTGAGCCCGTGTCTGGAGTGCAGCGATCGACGCTCACCCGGCGGGTCGTTACTCACCATCGATTGGGGACTCTATGGCCGGGACGTGCGTGGCGGACCGCGGGTCCGCCGCCCGCCGCGCTCGTGCGAGCCGTTGGTCGCCGGACATCGAAGCGCGTGCGTGCAGGTGAGACCAACCGCTCCAGGTCGGAGCCGGTCGGGTGTCCCCTGCCGTCGACCCCGCCACGCCGTGCGCTCGACCGCCGAGGGGAGGTCATGGTTCGACCCTCCGGTACCACCTTGGGGCGGTCGACCTCTCCCCACCGCGCACCGCCGGCTCAGCATCGCTACGGGGTCCACGTTGTGCTCGCCGCCCGTCACAGCCGGCCCTGTTGTGCGCGACGACTGGGGGGGTTACCTGGTAGGCGACCCCGTCCTCACCTCTCCGGATCAGTCGCCAACGTCGGACGAGCTGACGGTCGTCGATTCGTGGCCGGTGCCCAGAGGGGAGAGATCACCGAACAGTTCGTCGTAGTTGCGCAATCGGCTGGCCAAGGCGTTCATGACACCTAGAGCGAACGTGGGCGACTCGTGGACCAGGAAGAGGAAGAGTCGTTGATCGATCTCCGCCAAGGTCGTCTCGCTGGTTGCCATCGCCGTGAGGTTGCGGGGAAGGTGATCGATCAAGGCACGCTCGCCGAAGACGTCCTCCGGGCCGAGTGTCGCTACGACAACCGACCCCTTGAGGAGCGCCACCGATCCGGACACGATGCCGAACATGTGTGCCCCGGAGTCACCTTCGGCATAGATCACCTGCCCGGCAGCGACCGTCCGGTGGTCAGGAGCATTGAAGAACAGGCTCTCAGTCCCCATGGCACGCACCTTCGTCGCAGGCCGACGATCCGATCGATGTCGAACGACATGCTACCGCCCGCGCCGGCGCGGACCGGGACGTTGTCACGGTCCGCGTCATGGAATCCCGGCAGCTCCGGGTCGGGCGGCACTCGGGCCCGTCGACCGCGCCGTCGGGCAGGTCCGGCGGCTTCGCCGGCGTGCTGTCGGAACCGCAGACCCGTTCACCACTCGCCGTTGCCGGCAACCCGATCGACCCGGATGTGGGTGACGAAGCCGGGAGGCGGATCGTCCATCGGGGGGAACCGCACGTCGGGTCCGATGTAGGTGCGGGCCAGCCGTTGGAGGAGCTCGGGCGCCCCTCCGTCGGTCACCCTGGCGGTGCCGTAGAGCACGAGATACTCGTCGAGCCCGTGGGGGCCGGGGAGACCGGTCTCGATGGACACTACGACGCGCGGGTCGCGCCGGATGTTCTCGACCTTCTTCCAGGTCCCGAGGTGCGCGGCGACGACCTCGTCGCCGTCGAGACCGACCCAGACCACGGTGACCTGCGGGCTCCCGTCGGCGTTCACGGTGACCAGATGGGCCAGGTGACGGCCCTCGACCACCCGGCGCACGGCAGGGGAGAGGGAGTCCACGGAATTCCTGTCTACTCGGTCCTGGGGGCACGGGCGTCGCGGAGTGGGCGCCGTGCTCGCGCCCTCGACTGCAGTGACCGGGTCACGGGCGGCGGGCCACCCGACCGGCGGCGGCGGCGAAGGAGGGATCGGAGGTCGATGCGAACCCCCGGCGGCAGGCCTCGACCAACTTCACGGCGTGGACGTCGTGGCTGTCAGCGGCCGCCCAGGCGACGCGCTCGTCCCAATCGTGGGTCGGGCCGTCCGGCGGGGCGGGGTTCTCGTCGCCGTAGATGGCGGCATGCTCGGCCCGCACCTGGTCGAGCGCCGCCAGGCCATCGTCCTCGGTGATGTGTGGGAGCAGCAGTTCGACAGCCATGGCCCCGGTGACGCCGTGCAGGTAGTAGATGGTGGGCTCGACCAGGTAGTGCCGGGCGCCACGGGCCGCGTTGCCGACCACCGCGGCGGCCGTCTCACCTGCCGCCCGGACGTCGCCTACGGGCTGGCCAGGCCGGTAGCGCGCCGCCCAGTAGGCCAGAGAGCGGGCCAGCTCGGCGCGCCGCGCCTCGGTGTCCACGGCGTCGACGGCTCGGACGGCCTGGGCCGTGCGGATGATGCCGTGGAACAGGGCCGTGCCGAGACCGGGGACGAGCCGGGGGACCCACGTGCCGACGACGGGTGCCCAACCCTGGTCGTCGACGGCGTCGTCGAAGTACCCGATCCACTCCGGCAGTCGCCGGTAGTCGCCGAGGGCCGACCGCCACCCGCCGCCCCCGAACCCCTCTGGCCGTTCGGCTTTCGGGCCTGTGTCGAGCATGTGGGCGAACCGGCGGGACCAGCCCTCGATCTGGTCGTCGAGGTCGAGCGCAGCCAGGGCCTCGCAGGCCATCGGCCCGTGGTTGACGAACCCGTTGGGCAATTCGAAGTCCAGCCGCGCCATGCGGTCAAACGCCTCGTCGAGTGACATCGTGCCCTCGGTCATGGCGCGCCTCCCGTTGCCCGGCCCCGAACCGCCGCCCCTACCACCACCACCACCATAAAACCTCAAGTAAACTTGAGGTCAAGGGCCATGGAGCAACTCCCTTCCGACTTGCGAGAGCTGAGCGTGGGCCAGCTGTCGGCGCGCAGCGGCGTCGCGGTCTCCGCCCTGCGCTTCTACGAGTCCGAGGGACTCATCTCCAGCCGCCGGACGCAGGGCAATCAGCGCAGGTTCCCGAGGGAGACGCTCCGACGGGTCGCCTTCATCCGGGCGGCCCAGCGGGTGGGCATTCCCCTGCGCGACATCCGGGCGGCCCTCGACAACCTCTCGGAGAGGAGGGCGCCGACCCGGGACGATTGGGCCCGCCTGTCGGCGGCCTGGCGGGGCGAGCTCGACGATCGCATCCACCGCCTCCAGGAGCTGAGGGATCGCCTCACCACCTGCATCGGGTGCGGCTGCCTCTCCATCGACCGGTGCCCCTTCGCCAACCCCGGCGACGTGCTGGGCGCCGAGGGACCCGGGCCGCGCACCTTCCTCGGGTGAACCGGAGCGGGCCCGCCGGGCCGAGGCGCCGGCGGCCCCTCGCGCCCGGCTCAGGGGATGGTGACCGGGACGGGGCGGAGGTGGTCTGGGTCCGACGACGGGCCGACCCAGGCCCCGGTGGTCCCCGGAGGGAGCGGGAGGTCGAGGTTTACCTCGGCCGACCCGCCGGCCTCGATCCGCACCTTCTCGAACGCCCGCAGGGTCCGAAGCGGCCGCGGGTCGGAGCCGAGGGGCTCGGCCACGTACCCCTGGACCACGGTGACCCCGGGGCGCGACCCGCGGTTGTGCAGCCGCACCCTCACCGTCACCCGGCCGGGTTCGCCGCCCACGACCTCGGGCCCTTCCCACTCGACCCTGGTGTAGCCGAGCCCGTAGCCGAAGGGGTAGGCCGGGCGGGTGCCCTCGGCCTCGTGCATGCGGTAGCCGTGGAGGGGGCCGTAGGTGATCTTGCGGGTGAAGCGCGTGAACGGCGGGAGCTGTGTGGTCGAGGCCGGCCACGAGCAGGGGAGCCGGCCACCGGGGACCTCATGGCCGAAGAGGATGTCGGCCACGGCCCGGCCGCCCTCCATCCCTGGGTACCACGCGGCCACCAGGGCCCCCACCTTGCGGCGCCAGGGGTCGGTCACGAAGGCACTGCCCCCGAGGAGCACTACCGTGGTCCTCGGGTTCGCCCCGGCCAGCGCCACGATGAGCCGCTCGTCCGCGGGGGCCACGGTGAGGCGCCGGCGGTCCCCGCCGGAGCGCCCGATCCACTCGCCCTCGTCCTCGAAGGAGTTGCCGGCGGCCACGATCACGGCGTCGCTCCGGACGGCCAGGGCCAGGGCCCGCTCCAGCGAGCTCCCGTCGTCGTAGGAGACGGCCACGCCCTGCGCGGCGGCCACGGTGCGCACCCCGTCGAGCAGGGTGACCACCTCGGGCGGGTGGACCTGGCTCGACCCCTTGTCGCCGGTGGCCTGCATCGTGGCCAGCTTCCCGAAGACGGCCACCGACCGGACGGCCTCGGGGTCGAGGGGCAAGGTGTCGCGGTTTTCGAGCAGCACCGTCCCCTCGACGGCCACCCGGTGGGCCAGCCGGCGGTGCTCGGGTGAGCAGACCGCCTCGGGTCGGTAGCGCTCGGGCTCGCCCCGTCCCTTCTGGCGCTCCTGCTGGCGCAGGAGCCTGGTGGCCGCGTCGTCGAGGCGGGCCTCGGACACCCGGGACTGGCGCATGGCCCGTGCCAGCTTCTTGAACCGCCAGCGAAACGGCATCTCGAGGTCGAGGCCGGCGTTGAAGCTGTCGGCCGGGTCGCCGCGCACCCCCCAGAGGAAGTCCGACATGACGAAGCCGTCGAAGCCCCACTCCTCCTTCAGGATCTCGGTGAGGAGCACCCGGTTCTGGCCGCACCAGCGGCCGTTCACCTTGTTGTAGGCGGACATGACCGCCGAGGCCCCCTCGTCGACACAGCGCTTGAAGTGCGGGAGGTAGAGGTCGCGCAGGTCGGTCGGGTCGATTCGCACGTCGACCCAGAACCTCGAGTTCTCCATGGAGTTGCAGGCGTAGTGCTTCACGCAGGCCATCACGTGGCGCTGGGTGCCCCGCACCAGGGCGGCACCCATCTCACCCAGGAGGTGGGTGTCCTCGCCGTAGGTCTCCTGGGCACGGCCCCAGGCCGGGTGGCGCAGAAGGTTGATGCACACGCCGGCGAAGAGGTTGGCTCCCAGCGTCCTCGCCTCGACCCCGATGGCGTCGCCCACCTCGGCCTCGAGGGCGGGGTCGAAGGTCGCGCCACGGGACATGGGCACCGGGAAGGCGGTGCAGTGTCCCATGACCACGCCTCGGGGCCCGTCGGTGAAACGGATGCCCTCGATGCCCCGGCGGTCGATCCGCCCCGCCTCGATCGGGGTCGGGTTGTACCGCCGGGTCATGGCGATGTTGCCGCGCACCAGCGGGCCGTCGCCGGTGACCAGGTGGAGCTTCTCGCCGCGCTCGAGCCGCTCGACCTGGGCACGCACCTCGCCGTCGGGGTCCTTCGCGTCGTCGGCCACGGCGTGCACTCTGGCAGATCCGCCGTGGCCCCGCCCGCCCGAGCGGGCGGCCAGCGGGACCAGCTGCTCAGTCGTCGGCCGTCACCTGGGAGAGGAGGTCGGCGAACCTCCGCCGGGCCGCCTCGCGCCGGGTCGGGACGTGCTCGGTGGGCACCTCGGTCGGTGAGTAGGTGCGCAGGGTCCGCCGGGCCACGGTCTGTCGGTGCACCTCGTCCGGCCCGTCGTAGATGCGGGCGGCCCGGGCGGCCCGGTACATGGCCTCGAGGGGCAGGTCACAGGAGTACCCGAGGGCGCCGTGCACCTGGACGGCCCGGTCGACCACGTCGTAGAGGACGCCCGCCCCGAAAAACTTGATCATGGCGATCTCATTGCGAGCCGCCGCCGGGCCCTCGCGGTCCATCTTCCACGCGGCGTGGAGGGTCATGAGGCGGGCCGCCGACATCTGGGCCAGCGAGTCCGCCACCCAGTTCTGCACGGTCTGCTTCTCGGCCAGCGCGGAGCCGAAGGCGTGGCGCGAGACCGCCCGCTCGCAGAGCATGTCGAAGGCCCGGCGGGACTGCCCAAGCCAGCGCATGCAGTGGTGGATGCGGCCCGGCCCCAGGCGGGACTGGGCCAGGGCGAACCCCCCGCCCTCTGCGCCGATCAGGTTGGCCACCGGCACCCGGACGTCGTGGTAGTCGATCTCGGCGTGGTTGCCGAACCGGCCGTAGGGGGCTGTGGGGTCCTCCATGGTCGCCACGTCGCGCAGGATCTCGACGCCGGGGGTGTCCACCGGCACCACGATCATCGACGAGCCCTGGTAGGGATGGACGTCGGGGTCGGTCACGGCCATCACGATGAGGAAGTCGGCCAACGAGCCGTTCGTGGTGAACCACTTGCGCCCGTTGATCACGTACTCCTCACCGTCGCGCACCGCCCTGGTGGCGAGCAGGGTGGGGTCCGAACCCGCCGTGCCCGGCTCGGTCATCGAGAAGCCGCTTCGCAGCCGGCCTTCGAGGAGGGGAAGCAGCCACTGCTGGCGCTGGTCCTGGCGACCAGACTGGGCGATGCCCACGGCCAGGAGCTCGGCGTTGCCCGAGTCCGGGGCGTTGTTGCCGAAGACGACCGGACCGTAGGGGGTCTGGCCCAGGATCTCGTGCATGAGGCCGAGGCGCACCTGGCCGTAGCCCATGCCGCCGAGCTCGGGCGGCAGGTGGGCCGCCCAGAGCCCCTGGCGCCTCACCTCCTCCTGCAGGGGGCCGATGGCCGCGGTGAGCTGGGCTTCGGTGAGGTCGAGCACCTCGAGGGGGAAGACCTCCTCGCGCACGAACCCCCGCATCCACGCGAGCTTCTCTTCGAACTCGGGCTCGGTGGAGAAATCCCAGGCCATGAACGCCTCCTCGCCGCGTGACGCCGCCGGTCGGCGCCGGGCTTCTCGGCGGCGACGCCCTGCCGCTACCGTGGGCGCCGTGCCCGACCAACCCCGCGATGACCCCACGCGTAGCACCGTGACCTTGCGGCCGGCCAGCCGGCCGACCCACGACGAGACGGCCCCGCAGGTCCAGGCGGCCCTCACCCCCGACGATCGGGCGCTGTTGGCCGCCGCCGAGTCGGCCCTCATCGACGAGCGTCGCCAGCTCAGCGGCGAGGAGCTCACGGCCTTGGCCGCCCTCGGCGACGGTGCCGTGGTGGCTCTGGCCGCGCTGGCCCACCAGGTGCGCCTGGCCTGGTGCGGGCCCGCGGTGGAGGTGGAGGGGATCCTCTCGGCCAAGAC
>JBKQNY010000177.1:0-5007 GCA_052145775.1 Acidimicrobiales bacterium | reverse complement strand
TTGTTCGGGACCGATCCCCTCACCGAGCGCTATGTCGATGCGGAGCGTGCCTTGGAGCTCGGACGGGCCGCTAACGCGCATTTGATGGGCGCGGTCATGACCGAGTGGCGGCGGCCGGGCTCCACCTGCCGAGGTGGCCTGGTGCTCGCGTTTGGCGACCTACTAGCCGGAGCGGGTTGGGGACTGGTGGACGTGCTCGGGCGCCCGAAGGCCCCGTGGTACGCACTGAGGCGGGTCTTTCAGCCCCTGGCGCTACTGGCCGTAGACGAAGGGCTGAACGGTTTGGCCCTGCACGTCGTGAACGACAGCCCGAAGACCGTTCGCGGGAACGTCGTGGTCGAGATCGTTGCCCGGGGGGAGTTGATCGTCGAAAAGGGCGAAGCAGCAGTCGAGGTCGGACCGCACGGGTCCAGCTCACTTGATGCCGAAGCGATCCTCGGAGGATTCCGGGACATCACGTATGCCTATCGGTTCTCTCCGCCGGCCCACGACGCGGTGATTGCCACCCTTTGGTCGGATGACGATCGGATGCTGTCGCAGGTCGTTCACCTGCCGACGGGTCAGGCGCGTCCACTTGAGGCGGACATCGGGCTGACGGCGACGGCCCAAGTCGCTGAGCAGGGATGCTGGCAGCTGGAAGTGAGCACTGTCCGGCTGGCCCAATGGGTCACTGTCCGGGTTCCGGGCTTCGACGTGGAGGATTCGTGGTTCCACCTACCACCGGGAGGTCGTCGGACGGTGAAGCTGCGATCCGTTGGGACTACTTCGCCTTCCCCGCCTCGTGGAACGGTGCAGGCGCTCAATGCGGTAGGGCGCGCCGCCTTGAGGGTCAAGGATGCAGAGGGACCGGCCTGAGCATGTGCGATCGGAGCGCAACTCGGCAGCCGTCCCACACCTTCAGACGTCGGCGCCCATCTCCTCCATGATGCGCCGGAGGTGCTCGAGGCATCGTCCACGAGTCGGCCCGATGCTGCCGATGGGCATCGACAGCGCTTTGGAGATCTCCTTGTAGGACGGGGGAGTGGGGCCCACCAGGATGCTGAGGAGCCGCTGACAATGCGGTGGCAGCAAGGCGAAGGCGCGCTGCACGGCGTCGGACTGCTCGTCGGCGAGCGGTCCGGCATCGAGCGGTTTGGCGTCAAGATCGGGGCGAAGCATCAGCCCCTCGTGGTCGAATGACTCCCGCGACTTGGCGCGCAAGATGCGGAGGCATTCCCGTCGGGCGGTGGTCGCCAGCCATGCTCCGACGCGGTCGGGCTGTTCGATGCGTCCGATGTTCTCGACAAGCCGCAACCAGGTCAACTGGTGGACATCTCCAACGTCGGCGTCGTTGAGGCGACAGCTCCGGGCGACCGCCATTACCATGCCGCTGAAGCGCTGCATCAGCGCCTCCCAAGCGAGTGAGTCGCCATCGACGGCGGCGGCTACGAGACGCGGCAGGTCCCCATCCGCGTCTTTTGACCTCCGGGTTTGCTTTTCGCTGGACGCGTGGGGACGCGTCCTGGTTACGTTCTCGATGACCGCCACGCCAATTTCCTCCCGCCCCGTGCCGCCAAGCACGGCCGCTCACTTGCGACGAACTCTCACTCATCGCATCGCCTCTCCAAGGGTGACGGGAACGGAATCGGTCGTCATCGCCAATTTGGACGAATTTGGACCGTTCGAGGTGGAATTGCCCGACCGTTGATCAAAGGCTCTCTCGCATTGGGCGGATCGGGTCCCTGCCTGGTTGCACGTGGGGCCCCGAGGGAGAGCTCAGGTCCGTTGGGGCCTGCGGACGGCACGGAAGGCATGGGAAACCATCAAAGGTATCGTTGCCAAGACGATGGACAAGTCGAGATACAGCGTCCAATTGTCGACATAGCGCAGGTCAAGGCGCCGGTAGGCGTTGAAGGAAGGGTTGTGCCGGGCTTCAACCTGCCACAGGCCCGTCATGCCGGGGCGCATTGAATGGCGACGTTGGAGGTCTTCGTCAAACTCAGCTACCTCGTGGGGAAGGGCGGGGCGAGGGCCGACCAGACTCATTGTTCCCCACAGCACGTTCCAGAACTGGGGGACCTCGTCGAGGCTGGTCGCTCGCAGGAAGCGACCCACTTTCGTAACGCGAGGGTCCTTCGATGCTTTGAAGAGCGGGCCGTTGGTGCGCTCGTTGAGCGCCGCCAAAGTGGAGGCTGTGAGTTCAAGATCGGAAGTCATGCTCCGAAGTTTCAAGATGTGGAAGGGTTTTTGATCTATTCCGATCCGCTCGTCACGGAAGAACACCGGGCCACCGTCTTCAAGCTTTATGAGTAGGGCTGACACGGCGACAAGAACCGCGGCGAAGGGGAGCAACACGATGGTGACGATGACGTCGAAGGCTCGCTTGGCCGCCAAGTGCCAATGGCGGTACAACTGGGGCTCGACGTAGAAGAATGACTCGCCGGAGATAGGCCCACTACGGAGGCGGCGGCTCCCTACGCCTCGGATGCCGGGCCAGATCTGGACGTGAAGGTTCGACCTGGTGGCGATCGAGATGGCTCGGTGGGTGGTGTCGCTCGAGTGCGCGTACGGAACGATCAGAATGCCGCTCGCCCCGGTCGACGCCGCCAGCTTCGGGATATCTTCGAGTGAGGGGCTGCTTGGAATGTCTTCCCACGTGGAATCGTCTGATCCCTCGCCTATGACTCCGGTCACCCTGTAACCCAATTCCGGCTCGGCGTGGAGCATGGTCTGCAAACACACGGCATCGCCATTTGACCCCACCAACACCACGCCGCGTAGGTAGCGCCCCTTTGCCCGTTGTGCCCGCAACCATCGCCCGAATTGCCAGCGGCAGGCACCAACGGCGACGATGCAGGAGCCGGCGCAGATCAGCAGCTGTGGTTCTGGAGATGCCACCTGCGACTGGACGACAGCAAAGGCCGCCGCACCCCAGAGGACTGCGAGCGTGATTCGGTACAGCTCGTCCACCTTACGCACACAGTTGCGAGATCGGTACAGCCCGACGCCTCGCATGGCGACGAGCGTGGTGACGGTGGCGGCGACGCCGGGCGCCAGCCGTCCGATCATCGACGGCGCCTGGACCAGCCGGTACCCCAGCCAGACCCAGCACAGAGCTGATGCCGCTAGATCAATGGCGAAGAGACGGGTGTGCAGCCCCAAGCCCCGGGTGTACCGGGTGCTGGCTCGGGGGGCCGACTCGACGACCGACGTTGCCCCGGTGAGATCATGAGACGGACTAGGAGCGGAGGGATCGAAGGGGACGACGACAAACGGCTTCGGACGGTTGACAATCGTTCCCACCTCGTCGAGGCCTTTTCCGACGCTCTTTGGGTCGCCAGGAGCCAAGGTGGGGGGTGAGGCCGTATTCGGTTGGGGGAGTGAGTGCAATTCGGAAGCCATGCTGTTCCCACCCCGCTCCTTTCGTTCTCCGTCTCACCAGGTGCACGACGGCGTTTCGTCTCTGCGCCTCCTGACCCTCTATACGGATTGAGCCGCTTGTGATGCGTTAGATACGCCGCCGTTCCAAGAGGGGATGAAACAGGGTGGTATCAACTAGCGGGATCATGCGCTCGTCATAGCGTTACAGGGGGCGCGCTGGCACATAGATGACCCGGGTAGGTGCCCCGTGCCACCGGTCCCAAACGAAGAAGCCAAACCCGGCGGATTGAAATCCGTGCGCGCTGCCCAGCGTGACCTCGGACAGAATGCCGGGAGTGGAGGTGTTGCAAGTGGAGCAGTGTTTCGGTCTCGCAACCACGACCCGGATTTTCGGCTGGGGGGTCATAGCGAAGCCTCCGGCGGCGTGCACGCGAACGGAGTGCCGGGGATTCGCATCGTGACCGCAACGCAGTGGCGCAGCGGGTGCGCGCTGTGTGCCGTGGAGCAGTCCTGGCAGACGCTGCCGGGCGGCGAGGCCGATGGAATGATGGTGGCCTACCTCGACCATGAATTCATTGCGTTGCTCGAGGCGGATCGACCAGGCGTGCTTCTTGCTCCTCGGAAGCACGTACGGGGGCTGTCGACACTCCCTGAGCTCTCGGGCGCGTTTCTGGCGGCGCTGCGTAGGACGGTGACCGTGGTGCAGTCGTGGCAAGGGGCCTCGGGTGCGACGATCGAACCCACGCCGCGCTTTTCGGTGCCCACCAGTCATGCCTGCTATCGCGTGGTGCCCACCATGGGCCAGGATCGATGTGCACCGTCACCAGTGGATCTGGCGACGAGGGCCAATCAGATCGCTGCCGTGTTCGGCGACGAGCCGGCATCGCAGGGGATCTGTGCCTGTCGCAGGGGGACTGGATAGCGTCACGCAGGCGTGCCTTGGATCGAAGCCGTGGCGCGATCCGGACGAGGTGCGAGCGGCGTCTGGCAGGTCACGGGCGGCGGCCATCCATTTTGCAGCACCGATCGGCGTGGCCGGGATTATGGGCTGCCCGTGCGTCCACACGCACCGCTCCGGGCTCGAGGACGGCACGCGCCGCGGCAGCGAACGAGCACAGGCTGACGGAGGGGACGAGGGCGGCGGCCAGACGCCGGAAAACTTGTGCGCGGCTGACCAAGCGCCTTCAGCTCCACCTCGATCGACCGGCCGCTGACCCGCTGAAGGGTTCCGGGAGCAAATGGCGGCACTGTGATCGGCACGGCACTAAGTAGGTGTTTGTCGCAGACAGGCCAGGCCGAATTGGCCAGGGAGTTGGCCGAAGGCCTGAAGCGACGTGCCCGACTCCCGGGCCTTGATTTGCCCCTTGCCGACCAGTTCGGGGCCGGCGTGGTCGGGGTGGCACGCGACGAGCGCGACGGCGTCGCCCACCGGGCAGAGCCCGCGGTGGCGCTGGCGGGCTCGCGGCGTCATTGAGTCCTTTGGGCTCTTTCGTCTGTCGCACGATGAAACGGCGACCCTCCTAGCCCTGATCTTGCAGTAAGCCCCGTGCGCTGACCGGCGCGTATCCGCGAAGCGGCCCTCCTCGCAGGGAAAACTGATGCTGCCGAGCAATCAGCAAACCCAACAAGGAGGGCACGTTCAAGGTG
>JBKQNY010000176.1:0-11203 GCA_052145775.1 Acidimicrobiales bacterium | reverse complement strand
TACGCGAGCACCAATCCCGAGGTGCTCTGGCAGGCGGGGGGCGCCACCGCGTTGTTCCTGGCCGGCCTCGGGGCAGTTGGCTACGGGACCCGGCGGGACCTGTCGGCCATCGGCCGGCTCTCGTTCTTCGCCCTGTTGGCACTGATCGTTTTCGCTTTCTGTTCTTCCTCAACATCTTCAACCGGCGAAATTGAGGGTGGCGTGCTCCCGGTTTCCCGCTCACGACGTAGCCGGGCCCTTGGGGTAGCCGGGCTTGGCGGAGTTCACCCGCCCGTAGCGCCGTCGAAAGATCAGGTAACCAACGGCCCCGGCGACCAGGGGGAGCCAGTACTGCGCTAACCGATAGCCCAGCGTGGCGATGACGGCGGCTCCAGCGCTCACGCCAGCGAGGACGAGCATGCCGCTGAGACTGGCTTCGACCACACCGAGCCCACCAGGGGTCACCGGGATCAAGCTCAGCACCGCGGCGGTGGCGTAGGCCAGCAGCACAAGGGCCGGGTTGGCATGGCTGCCTACCGCCCGCAGCACGCAGAGCAAGCAGAGGTAGTCGAAGCCAAGCCGACCGGCGGTCAGGACAAGGACGGCGGGCCACTGGCGGCCCAACGCGGTGCGGATCTGGTTTCGCTGCTCGATAAGCCGCCGGTCGAGGCCGGTGAGGGGTTGACCACGACGCCGAAGGTGATTCCACAGCCACTGGGCGCCTTGGCCGAACCGGGCTAGAGGGGCGTCGGTGGTCATGACGAGGAATCCGAGGAGGGCGAAGACAACGAACCCCCCAAGGCCGATGAGCGCGGTGTGGAGGAGGCCTGGTTGTACGCGGACGCTCCCCAGCACCACCGGGAGGGTGAAGATGGGCAGGGCGAAAAGAGCACCGACGCCCAGAATGGAGGCGGCGGTGAGCCCGCCGGCAGCGGTGTCCATATCCACCCCTGCGGCAGTGAGCATGCGGAATTGGAGGGTGGCCCCGACGGCATCGCCGGCTGGCAATGCGTTGGTCAGAGCGTTCCCGGCCAGTCCGGCGGTCACCACGGCAAACCATCCCTTGGTGCGAAGAACAAGCCGTTGGAGGGCGAAGTTGCAGGCGAAGCTGACCACTTCGCCTCCAAGAGCAGCCGCCAGCCACACCGGGCTGGCTTTGGACAGCTCGGGCCAGGCATCGACCACCTTGATCACGCTCGGGAGCAAGACGTAGATGGCCACGCCGCTGACGACGAGCATGGCGATCCGCAAGACCAGATGTCGGGGCGTGGTTCGGGGGTTGTCGGCGACCGGGTCGGGGGGCGTCCCTGCCACCGGCTCCCGCTTATCCGGCTGGTGGCTCACAGTGCCTCTCTGCCTCTGGGCGCCGGTGGTTCGAGGCAGGTCCCTTGAGGGCTGTCTCGACTCGGTAGACGGTATCGCAGGAGCATGCAATCACCACCGCCCATCATGCCCCCCGGCCCTCCAAGCCTCGGCTAGCGGATGGGGGGAGTCAGAAGCGGAGATGTGCCGCCTGCTCCCTGATGACTAGGGGAGACGTTGGAATTCTCACAACTCGCAGTTGACCCGGGAAAAGCGTCACCAAAGCCCGAGTCAGTGGGAGTTTCGTGTGCCGAGCGGGTCGACTGCGGAAGCAAGGTGAGTCTGCGTAAACCCCGACGTCCACTCAGGAACCAAAGGCATCCTGGGGGTCATTGGGTCCTGCCACTCCCATGAGGCACGGCGCGATCGGCCCGTGCCGTCGAGGCCACGTAGGTGGGCAGCGGTGCCCAATTGCGTTCCTGCGGTCGCCATCGGCGGTCGGAACTCTGGCTCTGATGCACCGGTAAGGTTTCGGCGCACGATGTGAACGAAAGGTTGTGTGCTGTTGTGATCCGACGCCCGAATTCCCCGGTCCTCATCGTGAACCCGAAGTCCGGCGACGGCAGCGCGCGCCATTACGACCTCGTCCGGCACTGTCGGCTGCGAGGAATCGAACCCGTCGTACTCGAGCCCGGCAGAGAGATCGCGAGCGTGGCGGCCGCAGCGGTGGACGGAGGCGCTGAGGTGATCGGCGCAGCAGGAGGCGACGGCACCCAGGCCGCCGTGGCTACGGTCGCATTCGAGCACGACGTCCCCTACGTTTGCGTCCCGGCAGGGACGCGGAACCACTTCGCACTCGATCTCGGCGTCGATTGTGACGACGTCGTCGGAGCCTTGGACGCCTTTCTCGAGGCGACCGAGCGCCGCGTCGACCTGGCTCGGGTGAACGGCCGGGTGTTCGTGAATAACGCCTCATTGGGACTGTACGGGGAGATCGTCAGATCGCCCGACTACCGCGACGCGAAGTTGAGGACGATCCTCGAGATGCTGCCCGAATTGATCGGACCCGGTGCCGAGCCCTTCGATCTCCGCTACAGGAACGGCGTCGGTGTGGCGTGCGCCGGCGTTGACGTCATCGTGGTTTCCAATAACCCCTACGATCTTGACCCCAGGAGATCACCGCAGACCAGGGGAAACATGGACGGCGGCGTGCTCGGGGTGGTGGCCGTGCCGGGAGGACCGCTGTTCCGGGGCTGGAGCCAGTGGACCGTGCCGACCTTCGAGGTCGACTCGGATGCCGAAGTCAATGTTGGCCTCGACGGCGAGGCCGTATCGCTCGAACCCCCGCTCCAGTTCGAGTCGCTGTCGTCGGCGCTCCGCGTGCGGTGCCGGCTCCATCCGCGTCGACGGCGTCGCCGCAGCCTGTCGGGAGCCTTGCGCCTCCGCCATTGACCAAGCGCCGTGTGCCGATCCGATCTAGAGCCGGTACGAAGTGCCCATACCCGACTTGAAGGACGCCATCCACGAAGTCAGTGACGCCCCGTCGACCCAGTGAATACGTGCAATAGGCTTACGGCTCCGCGCCCGAGAGCGTCAGGCCGTGGCGGCCGCCAGCGCTCGGTAGGACTCCATTGGGAAACCGCCCCCGCCGTCCACCACCTGGAGGCAGACGTGGTCGGCCCCCGCGGCACGGTGCTCACCGACGCGCGCCGCGATGGCCTCGACGTCACCCCAGGCGACGACGGCGTCCACCAGGCGGTCGCTGCCACCTCCCGCGAGGTCGTCGTCGTCGAAGCCGAAGCGGCGGAGGTTGTCGGCGTAGTTGGGCAGCCCGAGGTACCCGGTGGTGAAGGTCCTGGCCAGCTGGCGGGCCGAGTTCGGATCGGGCTCAAGGACGACCGTCAGTTCCGGTGCGAGCAGGGGGCCGTCGCCCATGACCCGGCGGGCCATGGCCGTGTGCTCGACCGGCACGAAGTACGGGTGTGCACCGGCGGACCGTTGGGCGGCCAGCTCGAGCATCCGCGGACCGAGGGCGGCGAGGACGCGCCGGTCCGCCGGGACGGTGGGCTCGCCGGCGTCAAGCGCATCGAGGAAGCCCACCATGTGGGCGTAGGGACGCTCGTAGCCGGCGGCGAGCGCGGCGTGGCTGGCCCCGAGACCGAGGAGGAACCGCCCGGGGTGCTTGGCCTCGATGTCGGCCACGGCGCCGGCGATCGCCTCGGGAGTGGTGGCCCAGATGCTCACGATGCCACTGGCGACGACCAGTGTGGCGGTGGCGTCGAGGAGGCGGCCGAAGCGGGGGGAGAGGCCCGGCTGGTAGCCGCCGCTCGACCAGAGCGCCCCGTAGCCCATGGCCTCCAGCTCGGCGCCGGTAGTTGCGTCGGGTCGGTCCTCGACCGACCAGGACCCACTCCACCACACTCCGACCGTGCCGAGCTGCACCTCTCGAACCTACCAGTGCCCCACCGGCGGGCACCGGGCCCCGACCTGCGGGTGGCGTCTCTCGGGGGCATGCTGCGCGAGGCCGACGCGGGGGAGGGCTCGGCACCCGCCCTGGTCAGGCCGGGCGGCGCAGCAGCAGGTAGGCGCGGCGGGTGGCCACCTCCTCGGGGTGGGGGCTGCGCTCGATCCTGGCCTCGGTGGCCAGGCCGGCGCCCTCGGCCGCGGCGACCACCTCCTCGACGGGGAAGAACCGGAAGTCGAGGTCGACTCGGTGGCCCCACCACTCGCTGCGGTGCAGCACCTCGCTCCCCACGTGGAACGAGACCAGGGCCGGGGCGCCGGGGGACAGCACCCGGCGGAGCTCGGCCATGGCGTCGGCGAGCTCGCCCGGGCCCAGGTGGATGATGGCGTACAGGACGGCAGCCGCCGCGAACTCGCCGTCGTCGGCCGGCAGGTCGCAGAGGTCGCCTACCCGGAACTCGAGATCGGGGTGGAGGCGGCGCGCCTCGGCCACCATTCCGGGCGACAGGTCGACGCCCACCGTACGGGCGCCGCGCTCGCCCAGCCACGCCGCCACGTGGCCCGGGCCGCACCCGAGGTCGGCGACGACCCCGCCTCGGGCGTCCTCGGCCAGAACCGAGAGCAGGGCGCGGTCGAGCGGCTTGTGGTCGAGCTCGTCGGAGAAGTGGGTGGCGTAGGCGCCGGCCACCTCGTCGTAGCTGGCGCCCACCAGCGCCCGGTCGACCCGCTCCATGCCACCAGCCTGCCAGGGCCGCTCACCCCCGAGCTCACGCCCAGGGGCGGGTGAGCCCGACGACGACCTCTGTGCCGAAGGACGCGCCGGGGGTGGTGGGGGTGGGGTCGACGCGGACCACGGTCCCGGTGTGGGGGGCGTCGATCATGAGGCCGCCGCCGATGACCAGCCCGACGTGGGAGATGTCGGTGGCCGAGCCGCCGAAGAAGACGAGGTCGCCGGGGAGCGGCGGTGTCAGCGGCGAGAGGGCCGGGCCGGCCGCGAACTGTGTCTGGGCCACCCTGGGGAGGGAGACTCCGGCCGTCCGGTAGGCGGCCTGGACCAGCCCCGAGCAGTCCCAGCCGCCGTTGCCGGTGCCGCCCCACAGGTACGGCACGCCGAGCTGGCCAGTGGCGAAGCCGATGGCCGTGGCCGACGTTGTGGCCAGGTCCGGGTCCGAGCCGAGCGACCAGGAGAGGACGAGGACCTCCTCGACGTAGGTGGTCGAGTGGTTGTAGGCGAAGAGCGCACCGGCCAAGCCGGCGGCGGTGCCGGCGCCGTCGGCGCACAGGAGGCGGGCCGCCGTGTAGACGGCGTCGACCGGGTCGTAGGGGGAGGGGGGTGTGGCCCCTCCCGGCCCGACCGTGGCGTAGGCGGCGAAGGTGGCCGGCTCGAATTGCATCGGTCCCTCGGCCCCGGCCGGGTTGGCCCCGCTGGAGACCCCGGGGGCGTCGGACCGGCCGCTGTCACTCTCCACCCGGCCGATGGCGGCCAGCACCGTCCAGTCGAGGCCACCGCAGGTGGCGGCGGCCTCCTGGTCGAGCGACTCCCACGATGCCGGGATGGCCGGCCCGCGGCCCGGGTCAGCCTCGGCGAGCGCACCGACGGCCGATGTCCCCCCGGCCCCCGCCACCAGGGCCACGCAGCCCCCCAGGCCGAGGGCCACGGCGGCGAGGCCCGCCCCGGCCACCAACACCACTCGGACCATCGGCCTTCTCCTTCCGCTCGCCGGTTGTGGCCGAACGGTCGGGCGGTACGCTTGGCCCGCTCCGAGACGAAGGGGGACATGTGCGCAGCACCATGCAGGACGGGCCGCTCCTCATCAGCGGCATCCTCCGACACGGCCAGTCGGTCCACGGCGAGAGCCGGGTGGTCACCGTCGAGGCCGACGGCTACCGTCAGGCCACCTTCGCCGAGGTGGCGGCCCGGGCCGAGCGGCTGGCCAAGGCCCTCACGCGGCTCGGGGTCCGCCCCGGCGACCCGGTCGGTACGTTCTGCTGGAACAACCAGACCCACCTCGAGGCCTACCTGGCCGTCCCCTCCATGGGGGCGGTGCTCCACACCTTGAACATCCGGCTCTTCCCCGAGCAGCTTGCGTATGTGATCGACCACGCTGAGGACCGCGTGCTCATCGTCGACGCCACCCTGGTCCCTCTGCTCGCCCGTGTCTACGACACCCTCAAGTCGGTCGAGCAGGTGATCGTGGTCGGCGAGGCCGACGCCTCGGCCCTGGGGGAGACCCTCTCGTACGAGGCGCTGCTCGAGGCCGAGGAGCCCGGCTACGACTGGCCCGACCTCGACGAGCGTGACGCCGCGGCCATGTGCTACACGAGCGGCACCACCGGGAACCCCAAGGGCGTCGTCTACAGCCACCGCTCGACGGTGCTGCACTCGATGGCCGCCACCTCGGCCGCATCCATGGGGATGACCGAGGCCGACCGCCTGCTGGTCATCGTCCCCATGTTCCACGCCAACGCCTGGGGCACCCCCTACGCCGGCTTCATGGTGGGCACCAACCTGGTGATGCCCCAGATGTTCCTCCAGGGAGAACAGCTGGCCCGGATCATCGCCGAGCAGCAGGTGACGCTGGCTTGTGGGGTACCGACCATCTGGAACGACCTGCTGCGGGTGGCGGCCGACCCGGCCGTCGACCTCTCCTCGCTCCGGGCCGTGACCGCCGGGGGGTCGGCCGTGCCCCGGGCCCTGATCGAGGCGTTCGAGGACCGGGCCGGCGTGCCCATCACCCAGGGGTGGGGCATGACCGAGACCAGCCCGCTGGCCGCCCTGGCCCTCCCGCCGGCCGGCTGTTCGCCCGACGAGGAGATGGCCTACCGGGTGAAGGCCGGGCGCGTCGTGCCCGGGGTCGAGGTGCGGGTGGTCGGCGAGGACGGCCAGATCCTGCCCAGCGACGGCGAGTCGGTGGGGGAGTTCGAGATCCGCGGCCCGTGGGTCACCGCCTCCTACTACAAGGATCCCAGCCCCGACCGGTTTCACCACGGCTGGCTGCGCACCGGCGACGTGGGCACGCTGGACGGGCGCGGGTACATGCAGATCACCGACCGCACCAAGGACGTCATCAAGTCGGGCGGGGAGTGGATCTCCTCGGTGGAGCTCGAGAACGAGGTGATGGCCCACCCCGACGTCTTCGAGGCGGCGGTGGTGGCGGTGCCCGACCCCCGCTGGCAGGAGCGGCCGCTGGTCTGCGTGGTGCCGGTCCCGGGCAAGAGCCCGACCGCCGAGGAGCTGATCGACTTCCTCCAGGGCCGGGTGGCCCGGTGGTGGCTGCCCGAGCGCTGGACCTTCATGGAGGAGATCCCCAAGACCTCGGTCGGCAAGTTCGCCAAGCTGGCCCTGCGGGCGCTCCACGCCGACGGGAAGCTCGACGTGGTGACGGTCGCCCTGCCCCCAGAGGCGTGACCCCGCACCGGTGAGCGGCGACGAGCGACTGGGCGAACTGGCCGAGGAGCTCGGTCGGCTGGCCGAGGAGCTGTCCGACCTAGCGCTCTCCCGGCTGCGCCGGGCGGCGGACCCCGACGACCCCGGGGCGCGGGCCGCGGCGGCCGAGGAGCGGCGGATCACCCGGGCCCGCCGGGCGGTGGAGAAGGCTGCCGCCCTGCTCGGGCAGGGTGTCGGCGAACCGGACGACACCTAGGGGGGCGGTGGGGGACGGGTCGCCCTAGATTGGAGGTATGGCCTGCCCCGCCACCGCGTCCAGCGACATCGAGCCGAGCGACATCGACTCGAGCGACATCGAGTCGAGCGACATCGAGTCGAGCGACACCGGGTCGGGGGACGAAGGGCGAGAGGAGCCCGACGCGCCATCGGGTGGCGGGCTCCTGCACCGGGCCACCCGCGTGGCCCGCGACCCGCGGATCACCGGCGTGCTGCGGGCGGGGCCCAGGGTGGCCGACTTCATGGTCCGCACCCACCGGCGCTCCGCCGCCATCGGCGACGACGACTCGATCGTGCCGGTCCGCCCCACCATGGGACTGGCCGCGCAGGCCTACGTCGACGAATTCCTCATCGCCGCCCTTCGCCACCCCGACCTCTTGCCCACCGAGGACGAGTACGCGCCGGCCGCCGCCGACCTGGTGGCCGCCCAGGCGATGTTCACAGCACAGGGCTGGCTCGAGAACCCCGCCTCCTACCACCGGGATCCGCCCCCGCCCGACGACGTCTTCGCCGAGTTCGAGCGGGTGCCGGGGTTCGGCTACGAGCACACCTCCTTCACCAGCGGCTGGGAACCGCACCCGGGCGAGCCGGGGCGGGACCGCTGGCTCGAGCACCAGGCCAACAAGACCGCCCACGCCTGGGTGGCCCGCGAGCCCGGCCGGGACCACCGGAACTGGATGGTGTGCCTGCACGGCTTCGGCATGGGCCAGAACGCCACCATGGACCTCCGGGGGTTCCGGGCCGGCCACCTCCACCGGCTGGGGGTGAACGTTGCCGTCCTCGTCCTGCCGCTCCACGGGGCCAGGGCCTCGGGGCGGGTGCGCGGCGAGGACCTCATGACCATCGACATGGTCGACTCCATGCACGGCATGGCCCAGGCCACCTGGGACGCCCGGCGGCTCATCCGGTGGCTGCGAGAGTCGGAGGGCGCCGAGCGGATCGGCGTCATGGGCCAGTCGCTGGGCGGCCTGGTGGCCTCGCTGGTCGCCTCGCTCGAGCCCGACCTGCGCTGCGTGGTGGCCGGCGTGCCGGTGGTCGACCTGCCCGACCTGTTCCGCCGGCACAGCCCGCCGGCCATCGCCGAGCGGGCCCGGAGCTTCGGGGTGCTGGGCGAGGCGGCCGACCAGGTGCACCGCGTGGTCTCACCGTTGGCCATGGAGTGCCTCGTCCCCCACGAGGGCCGCTACGTCTACGCCGGCCTCGGGGACCGGATGTCGACCTTCAACCAGGCCCGTCGGCTCTGGCTGCACTGGGACCGTCCCACCCTCGCCGCCTACCACGGCGGCCACGTGGGGTTCTTCTTCTCCAAGTCGGTGCGCAAGCTGATCGACGCGGCGGTGACCGACTCCCTCACCGGGCCCGCCTGAGCGGCCCGCTCAGGCGGCCGGTTGGCCCTCGACGAGTTCGTCGAGGGCGCCGGGGATCTCCAAAGCCACCGACCACACGTCGGGGACGAGGGCGGGGCAGGCCATGAAGCCGAAGCCGATCCGGTTCTCCTCGGACAGCGCGGTCACGTTCAGGCCGGCCCCGTCCATGAGCGGCCCCAGCGGGTAGACGCCCACCAGCTGGGTGCCGGCCAGGTAGAGGGGGACCGGCGGGCCGGGCACGTTGGAGAGGATCAGGTTGTGGACCACCGGGTGGTGGTCGGCCAGGTTGAGGGAGGAGTAGAGGCGGGCCCCCAGGGCCACCCCGTTCAGCCAGAAGTGCTCGGCCAGCTGCATCAGGGTGTCGGCGCCGACCAAGGACTGGAGCTCCTTGGCCCGGCGGTTGGCCTCGGCGATGACCTGGAGCCGGAGGGAGGGGTCTTCGATGTCGGTGGCCAGGGAGCTGAACATGACCGACACCTTGGTGTTCCCGGCCAGGTCGGCAGTCTGCCCATGGACCGAGACGGGCTCGGCGGCGAGCAGCGGGCGCTCGGGCAGCTCGCCCCGCCCGGCCAGGTAGCGGCGGAGCGCCCCGGCCACCAACGCCGTGATGACGTCGTTGACGGTGACGCCGTAGGCGGCGCGGACCTCCTTTACCCGGGCCAGCGACACGTCGACGAAGGCCACCGAGCGCTCGGCGGTGAGGGTGGCGTTGAACGAGGTCCGCGGGGCGCTGAAGGGGATGGCCACGGTGCCCTTCCCCTCGCGTCGGGTGGCCATCCGCCAGGCGCCGCTGACCACGCTGGCGATGGTGGAGGGGATGAGCTTGGCGATCTCCACCGGGTCCGACAGCCGCTCGAGGATGGCGCGCCGCGTCATCTCGAGGGGTCGGGGCACGACTGTGGGGGCGGGGGGCTCGACGACCTCGAGCGTCTGACCGTCGGGGGTGAGGTCGAAGAGGGCACCGAGCAGGTTGGCCCCGCTGACCCCGTCGATCGAGGAGTGGTGCATCTTGGCCAGCAGGGCGACCTTGCCGCCGGCCAGCCCCTCGACGAAGAGCATCTCCCACAGGGGGCGGTCCCGGCGGAGCGGCGTGCTGGCGAAGCTCCCGGCCAGAGCGCCCAGTGCCCGGTCGTCGCCGGGGGGGTCGACCTTGACCCGCCGGAGGTGGCGGTCGAGGTCGATGGCGGCCTCCTCGGTCCAGTAGGGGCGGCCCATGTTGAGGGGGACGGTGACCAGGCGGCGGCGCATGGGGGGGATCCCCGGCAGGCGCGCCTCGAGCATCTTGTGGATGGCGCCGTAGGGGTCGGTGACCCCGGTGACCGAGGGGTCGAGGATCAGCAGGCCGCAGACGTGCATGTGCATGGTCGGCGTCTCGCAGTTCAAGAACATGGCGTCGAGTCCGCCCACCTGCTCGGCCTGGCGCTCGTGTCCGGGGTCGGCGCCGTTCGCGCCGTGTTCGCTGCTGGCCTCGTGCGCCTGGTGCGTCATCATCCGCCCCTTCCACCCGTCCCGACCGGGATCTCGTCGGCCCCGGCCGGACCGCTGGGCGCGGCCCGGGTGCCGGGCACCGCCCCCATCCTGCCAAATTCCCAGGGAGCGGTCAGCCGGGGGTCAACCGGTGCACTCGTTGATGGCGTCGATGAGGAGGCGCAGGCGCGCGTAGTGGAGCCGATCGAAGCGAAAGGCCAGCCGGGGCAGCTCGAGGTGGTCGCGGCCCGAACGCTCGGGCGGGAAGGGTGCGGCGGGGCGGATGGACCCCGAGACCACGATGTCGGCGAAGCGGCGGTTGAGGTCAGCCAGCTCGGCCCGGCTGGGGGATACCTGGAGGCGCAGCACCAGCAGGTCGCCCACGAAGCGGCAGGAGTGGTAGTTGCGGTAGAAGCCGAGGACCTCGGCGGCCGCCTCGTCCACCGAGTTGGCCACCCGGAAGAGGGCGACGTCCTCGGGGGAGATCCAGCCCGGGTCGATCACCTCGGTCTCCAAGAACCGCTGCCAGCCGTGCCAGTAGGTGCCGCCCGGCGTCTCCACCAGCACCACCGGCGCCGGCTCGGCCTTGCCGACCTGCAGGAGGGTGAGCAGCTCGTAGCACTCGTCCTGGGTGCCGAACCCGCCGGGGAGCACGGCGTAGGCGGCGGACTCCTTGATGAGCATGAGCTTGCGGGTGAAGAAGTACCGCATCTCGACCAGCTTGGGGTCCTGGGCGATGAAGGAGTTGGCCCCCTGTTCGTGAGGGAGCCGGATGTTGACGCCGATCGACTGCTCGCGGCCTGCGCCCTCCATCCCGGCGGCCATGATCCCCGGGCCGGCACCCGTGACCACCATCCACCCGGCACGGGACATTGCTGCTGCCAGATCCCGAGCCTGCCAGTACGCGGGATGATCGGGCTCGGTCCTGGCCGAGCCGAAGATCGTCACCTTCTTGCGGGCG
>JBKQNY010000175.1:0-10410 GCA_052145775.1 Acidimicrobiales bacterium | reverse complement strand
GTGGACAGACGTGCCGGCCGCCGACCGGCGCATGTTCGCCCGCCAGCAGGAGGTCTTCGCCGGCTTCCTCACCCACACCGACGCGCAGATCGGCCGGCTGGTCTCCTTCCTCGAGTCCCGGGGGCTGCTCGAGGACACCCTGGTCCTCCTCTTCTCCGACAACGGGGCGAGCGCCGAGGGGGGCCGGGCGGGCAGCGTGAACGAGCACCGCTTCACCGCCCGCGTCCCCGAGTCGGTCGCCGACAACCTGGCCGCCCTCGACGACTGGGGAGGCCCGCGCACCTACAACCACTACTCGTGGGGCTGGGCCTGGGCCGGCAACACGCCGCTGCGGCTGTGGAAGCGCTACACCTGGCTGGGCGGGACCCGCACCCCGCTCGTGGTCCACTGGCCGCGACGCGTGGAGCGGACCGGCGAGGTGCGCTCAGCCTTCACCCACGTGGTCGACCTGCTGCCGACCGTGCTCGAGGCGGTGGGGATCGAGCCCCCCGAGGTGTTGGACGGGGTCACCCAGCAGCCCGTCGACGGCTCCAGCCTGGTCCCCACCTTCAGCGACCCCTCCGCCGCCGACGTCCACCAGACCCAGTACTTCGAGATGCTCGGTTCCCGGGCCATCTTCCACGCCGGCTGGAAGGCGACCACCGACCACATCTCGGTCGGCGTCCTCGACGAGGAGGCGATGGCCGTGGGGAGCCGCCGGTTCGAGGACGACCGCTGGGCCCTGTTCGACCTGGCCGGCGACTTCTCCGAGTCGACCGACGTCGCCGACGCCAACCCCGACCTCCTCCGCCAGCTCGAGGACCTGTGGTGGGCCGAGGCGGGTCGCAACGGCGTGCTGCCGATCGACGACACCCTGGTGAACCGGCTCAACGCTCTCGTGCCCCCGGCCTGGCCGGCCGGGCCGGCCCGCACCTACGTCCCGGGCGGGGGCCCGGTGGCCGACGAGTCGATCCCGCTTTTGTTCGGTGGGTTCACCATCACCGCCGACGTCGAGGTCCCAGGGGAGGGCCCCTCGGGCGTCCTGTGCGCGCTGGGCGACTGGAACGGCGGCTACGCCCTGTTCGTCGACGACGGGCGCCTGGTCTTCACCTTCTCCCGGTCCGGGGACGTGCTCGAGGTCGCCGGCGACCGTCGGGTGGACCCGGCCACCGGGTCGCTGTCGGTCACCTGCCGACTCGAGCCCGGCGGCGGGGGGACGCTCACCCTCCTCCACGACGACACGGCGGTCGGCCGCCTCACCTTCGAGGGCGCACTGCCGATCGCCATCCAGCACGGCGGCGCTGGGCTGCGCCTGGGCCATGACACGGGCCTGCCGGTCTCGACCCGCTACCGCCCCCCGGCCCCATGGAACGGCACGCTCCTCGCCGTCCGGGTCGAGACGCCGGGCGGGCACGCGCCTGGCCCCGCCGCCGAGGTGCGGGGGGCGCTGCACTCGGAGTGACACCGAGGGAGCCGGCCCCGGGCCCCCGACGATCGCCGCCGTGCCGCCTCGGCCGGCGGTCGGGGTGCTGGCATCGGGCGCGCCGGGGCTCCAGGCTTCACGTGATCGTCCGCAGCTCAGCCCCGAGCCACCGGGTTGGGGCGGCCGGTGGCATCTGCTGCGGTCCTTAGCTGGGCTGTATCCCCCAGCTGCCCTGCCACTCCTGGCCGGGCTCGAGGACGATGAGCTGACGGCCCGACCGCAAGGCATCGGGCGGGCAGGTCATCGGCTCGATGGCCAGTGCGGTGCGGCGGCGCTCGGGGTCGGCCAGGGTGTCGCCCGTGTAGCCCATGAGGGTGGTGAAGCGGTCGTCCACCCACACCGAGACCGACCGCCCCGACCCCGGGTCGGCCAGTGAGGCCCAGGCCAGCCCCCCCTCGTCGCGCACCAGGTCGGTGAAGGCCGTGTCGAGCCTGGTCGGGCCCACGGCCCGGCCGGACCTGAAGTCGTACTCGGTCCCCTCCACCGACCTCACCTCGCCGGTCGGCAGGCCGCGGTCGTCGAGCACCAGGCGGCTGTGGGCGGGCAGGGTGAGGACGGCGGCGTCGACGCGCCCGGTCCCGACGGTGAGGTAGGGGTGGAAGCCGATCCCGAAGGGGAGGGCGGCGTCGCCGGGGTTGGCGGCGGTGGTGGTGACGGTCAACCCGTGCCGGCCCAACCGGTACTCCACCCGAAGGTCGAGCCGGAACGGGTAGGCCGGGGTCGCGTAGAGCGGGCAGCAGACCGAGACCACGTTCTGGGCCTGGGCCTCGAGCCGCCAGGGCATCCAGCGCACCAGCCCGTGGATGGCGTTGCCGTGGGCGGGCTCGTCCAGGGCGGCCTGGGCCCGGCGGCCGGAGAACTCGTAGCGGCCGTCGCCCAGCCGGTTCGGCCACGGCGCCAGCACCTGGCCGCGCCCGTTGTGCGACCACTCGTCGGGTCCGAAACCCTCCACCACGTCGTGGTCCCCGACCGTGTAGGAGCGCACGGTCGCCCCCACCTCGGTCACCACCAGCTGCTGGCGCCCGTGGCCGATCACCCACTGCTGTCCGGTGGGCGAGGCGGCGGGGAGCGGGTCGGTGGTCATGGTCTGGGTCGCTTCGGGGCTCCCGGCGCACCGGGAGGCTCGAGGTCGCAGGTAGCGTACTGGCGCGTGCGCATCCTGGTGACCAACGACGACGGGGTGCACGCACCCGGCCTGGCCGCCCTGACCCGCGCCCTGGCCTCCTGGGCGGCCGACGACCCCGGTGGCGAGGACCGCCAGGTGGTCGTGGTGGCCCCGCTGGCCAACTACAGCGGGGCGGCCGCCGCGGTCGGCACCGTCTACGAGCGCGAGGCCATCGCCTACAAGACGGCGGTGATCCCCGGGGCCGAGTCGATCGAGGCCTACGGCCTCGACGCATCGCCCGCCCTGTCGGTGATCGTGAGCGCCCTCGGCGCCTTCGGTCCCCGGCCCGACCTGGTCGTCTCGGGCATCAACCTCGGCGTCAACGTCGGCCGCTCGGTGCTGCACTCGGGCACGGTCGGGGCGGTGCTGACCGGTGCCCAGCTCGGGATGAGCGGGCTGGCGGTGTCCCTGCGCTCGGGGGGGGCCGTCGACCACTGGGACACGGCGTCGGCCCTCGCCCTCGAGGTCCTCCCGGCGCTGGCCGCCGCCCCGCCCCGCACCCTGCTCAACCTGAACGTGCCCTCGGTGCCGCCGGCCGAGTTGCGGGGCGTGCGCCGCGGCCGGATCAGCACCGCCGGGCTGATCAAGGCGGCCACGGGGTCGGCGGCGGGGACCGCCGACGACGGCCTGGCACCGGGGTCCCGGGCGCGGCTGGTGGCCGGGGGCGGCGGTGAGGGGGAGGTCCACCTCACCCTCGGGGCCGCGGTCCCCTCGCTGGGCGACGTCGGCGACGAGGACCAGGAGGACGACGGGGCGCTGGTGGCCGCGGGCTTCGCCTCCCTCACCCCGATCGTGGGCGTGCGCGAGGACTCGAGCCCCGACGCCGACGACCTGGTCCGGGCGGCCCTGGCCCGCCTGGGGGGCCGTCCGGAGGGCTGAGCGGGGGCGCCCCGAACCCGGCCCTGGCACACTGGGGCCGTGCCCTATCAGATCAAGACCTTCCACGACGGCGACCTCACACTCTCCTACGAGACCTTCGGCCGCGGCGATCGCGTGCTGGTCTACCTGCACGGCCTCCTGCTCGACACCGTCTCGAACCGCCGGCTGGCCCAGGACCTGGCCGACGCCGGCAACCGGGTGATCCTGCTCGACCTGCCCGGGCACGGCGCCTCGGGCAAGCCCCGTCGCGCCGCCGCGCACCGGATGGACGCCTACGCCGCGCAGGTCCTCCGCCTGCTCGACCACCTCGAGATCGAGCGGGCCGTCGTCGGCGGGATGTCGCTCGGGGCCAACGTGACCCTCATGGTCGCCCTGGCCGCCCCCGAGCGGCTGGCCGGCATGGTCCTCGAGATGCCGGTGCTCGAATCGGCCACCCCGGTGGCCGCCATGCTCTTCGTGCCCGTCCTGGCCGCCACCCACTACGCCGCCCCGGTGCTGCGGGCCATCTCCGCCGCCGCCCGACGGGTCCCGAGGTCGCGCCTCGGACCGCTCGGCCCGCTGTTCGCGCCGCTCCTCCTCGAGCCCGAGGAGGTGGTGGCCGTCCTCCACGGCGTCCTGGTCGGCCCGGTCGCCCCCACCTCCGAGCAGCGCGCCGCCATGGCCATCCCGTCGGTGGTCGTCGGCCACCGGGCCGACCGCCTCCACCCCCTCGACGACGCCCGGCGGCTGGCCCGCGAGCTCCCCCAGGCGCGCCTGCTCGAGGCCCGCTCCGGCCTCGAGCTGCGCCTCAGCCCCGAGCGGCTCACGGCCGAGATCGCCGCCTTCTTGGACGAGGTCTGGTCGGGCGAGTCCGCCCGGCGCCTGCACAGCGCCTGAGGGGGCGGCGGCCGGACGATCAGTCGTCGGGGTCGCGGCCGGTCCGGCGGCCCCGCTTCACCTGGCCGCGTCGGTGCTTGTCCTCGAGCCGGCGCTCCTTCGACGCCCGGGTCGGGCGGGTCGGCCGCCGGGGCGGCTCGACCCGGAGGGCCGAGGCGATCCGCTCGGCCAGCCGCTCGAGCGCCAGCTGGCGGTTGCGCGACTGCGAGCGCTCCTCGGCCGAGACGGCCCGCACCACCGGACCCACCCGCTCGAGCAATCGCGCCCGCTGGCGCGGCCCGAGGGCCGCCGAGCGGGCCACGTCGAAGCGCACCTCGACACGGCTGCTGGTCCGGTTGGCGTGCTGGCCGCCCGGCCCGCCCGGGGTGGTGGCCCGCCAGTCGATCTCCGACAGCGGGATCGACAGCGACCGGCTGACTCGCAGGCGGCCGGCGCCCCCGTCGTCGGGGGGCCCGGACTCGTCGTCTGGCGCGCCGTCGTCCCAGGCCACCCGCCGAGCGTATGGCACTACCATGCCGCCCATGGACTACCGACACCTCGGCCGCAGCGGCATGCTCGTCTCCGCCCTCTCCTACGGCAACTGGGTCACCCACGGCTCGGACATCGAAGAGGAGGCGGCCACCGCCTGCGTGAAGGCCGCCCTCGACCTCGGGATCACCACCTTCGACACGGCCGACGTCTACGCCATGGGGGCGGCCGAGGAGGTGCTCGGGCGGGCCCTCGAAGGGGTGCGGCGCGACACCATCGAGATCTTCACCAAGGTCTACTGGCCGACCGGCCCCAACCCCAACAACCGCGGCCTCTCGCGCAAGCACATCTTCGAGTCCCTCCACGCCTCGCTCGGCCGGCTCCGCACCGACCACGTTGACCTGCTCCAGGCCCACCGCTACGACTTCGAGACCCCGCTCGAGGAGACCATGCGGGCCTTCGACGACCTGGTCCGCCAGGGCAAGGTCCACTACGTGGGGGTCTCGGAGTGGACGGCGGAGCAGATCGCCGATGCGCTGCGGATCGCCAACGACATGGGCTTCGACCGCATCGTCTCCAACCAGCCCCAGTACTCGCTGCTGTGGCGGGTGATCGAGGCCGAGGTGGTCCCCCTCTGCGAGAAGGAGGGCATCGGCCAGATCGTGTGGTCGCCCCTCTCCCAGGGGGTCCTCACCGGCAAGTACCTGCCCGGCCAGCCTCCCCCGGCCGGCTCGCGGGCCACCGGGGCGGAGGGGTCCGAGGAGATCTCCTGGCTGATGCGCGACGAGGTGCTCGAGCCGGTCGCCGCCTTTGCCGCCCTGGCCCGGGAGGCCGGCCACACCCCGGCGGCCGTCGCCCTGGCCTGGGTGCTGCGGAACCAGAACGTCTCGAGCGCCATCGTCGGCGCCTCGCGGCCCGAGCAGCTGGTCGAGAACGCCAAGGCGCTCGACATCGAGCTCGACGACGAGCTGGTGCGCGCCATCGACCAGGTGCTGGAGCCGACGGTGCTGCGCGACCCGGGGTTCACCTACAGCCCGAACCCCCGCCCCTGAATCGGGGTCCTAGAACCTCGAGGTGAAGGAGACGAGCGCCAGGGTGGAGTGGACCCGGCGCTCCTCGAAGACCCGTTCGTAGCCGGTGTGGCCGATCAGCCAGCGGCCTTTTGCCTTCACGTACTCGTCGCGGTAGTAGGCGGCGCCGCCGATCTCGAGGTCGGCGGCGGGGACCACCACCCGGTCGGTCAGGTACCAGGTCGCCGTGGCCCGATCCGGGCCGCCGATGGCGATCTCGGGGTGCTGGCACCGGTGGGAGGAGACGATGCCCGGGTCGCCCAGGGCCTTGGACAGGAAACCGACGATGGCGGCGCGTCCCTCGTAGGAGCGGCGGCCGTCCTCGTAGGAGGCGGTGCACCCCTCGGTGAGCAGCTCCCCCAGCTCCTCGAAGCGCTTCAGGTCGAGCAGCCGGAGGTAGGCGTACTTGAGGGCCTTGATGGCCTCGTTGTCCTCGAGCTCGCCGAGCGCCACCGCCCGCCTCCCGTCGACTCGCGCCCGGGCCGGCGCCGGGGCCCGGCCAATCTACCGGGCCCGCCCGGGCGCGAGGCGGTAGGTTCGGTCACGGTGCGACGGATCGACCACTGGATCGGCGGGCGGCGGGTGGCCTCGGTCTCGGGGCGCACCTCTCCGGTCTACGACCCGTCGACCGGCCGGGTGCAGGCCGAGGTGGGGCTGGCCTCGGCCGAGGAGGTGGCCCTGGCCACGGCCGAGGCGTCGGGGGCCGCCGCCGCCTGGGGGGCGACGTCCCTCTCGCGCCGGGCCGAGGTGCTGTTCTCCTTCCGCCACCTGCTCGAGGCGCGCGCCGCCGACCTCGCCGCCGTGGTCACCTCCGAGCACGGCAAGGTGCTGTCCGACGCCGCCGGCGAGGTGGCCCGGGGGCTCGAGAACGTGGAGTTCGCCTGCGGCATCCCCAACCTCTTGAAGGGCGGGTTCAGCGACCAGGCCGCGTCCGGGGTCGACGTCCACTCGCTGCGCCAGCCGCTCGGCGTGGTCGCCGGCATCACGCCCTTCAACTTCCCGGCCATGGTCCCGCTGTGGATGCTGGCCAACGCCCTGGCCTGCGGCAACGCCTTCGTGCTCAAGCCCAGCGAAAAGGACCCCTCCCCCTCGCTCCTCCTGGCCGAGCTGCTCAGCGAGTCCGGCCTGCCCGACGGGGTGTTCTCCGTGGTCCAGGGGGACCGGGTGGCCGTGGACGCGTTGGTCGACGACCCGGCGGTGGGCGCCGTCAGCTTCGTCGGCTCGACCCCGGTGGCCCGGGCCGTCCACGCCCGCGCCTCGGCCACGGCCAAGCGCGTCCAGGCCCTGGGGGGGGCCAAGAACCACATGGTGGTCCTCCCCGACGCCGGGGTGGACCTCGCCGCCGACGCCGCCGTCTCCGCCGCCTACGGCTCGGCCGGCGAGCGGTGCATGGCCGTCTCGGTGGTGGTGGCCGTGGGGGCGGTGGCCGACCCGCTGGTCGAGGCGATCGCCGACCGGCTGGCCAAGCTCCGCATCGGCCCGGGGACCGACCCCGACGCCGAGATGGGCCCGCTGGTCACCGCCGAGCACCGCGACGCGGTGGCCTCGTACCTGGACGGCGCCGGGGCCGAGGGGGCGACAGTGGTGGTCGACGGCCGCCGGCACGAGCTGACCGGCGGAGAGGGGTTCTTCCTCGGCCCCTCGCTCGTCGACCGGGTGCGACCCGGGATGCGCGTCTACGACGACGAGATCTTCGGGCCGGTCCTCTCGGTGGTGCGGGCCGACACCTACGACGAGGCCCTCGCCGTGGTGAACGCCAACCCCTACGGCAACGGCGCCGCCATCTTCACCCGCGACGGCGGCGCGGCCCGTCGGTTCGAGCGCGAGGTGACCTGCGGCATGGTCGGGGTGAACGTGCCCATCCCCGTCCCCGTCGCCTACTACAGCTTCGGCGGCTGGAAGGAATCGCTCTTCGGCGACGCCCACATGTACGGCCCCGAAGGCATCGACTTCTACACCCGGACCAAGGTGGTGACGACCAGGTGGCCCGACCCGTCGACCTCGGCCGTCGACCTCGGCTTCCCTCGCACCCGTTGACCCCCAACCAGCGGGTGGGCGCCTACGGCATCTGCCGGGACGCGGCCGGCCGCTTCCTCCTGGTGCGGGCCTCACCCCGCTCGACGGTGCCGGGGCGGTGGTTCCTGCCCGGCGGTGGCGTGGAGCACGGGGAGGAGCCCCTCGACTCGCTGCGACGCGAGCTCTTCGAGGAGACCGGCCTGGTGCTGGGCTCGGCCACTCTGCGCGGGGTGCTCACCGACACCCTGACAGCGCCGGGGGGCGCCGCCGTCCACGCCATCCGGCTGGTCTACGGCGTCGAGCGGTGGGAAGGCGAGGTGCGCCCCGAGGTCGACGGGTCGAGCGACGAGGCCGCCTGGTTCGCCCCCGGGGCGGTCCCCGAACGGGCCATGCCCTACGTGGTCGAGGCGCTCGAGCGGTTCGCCTGACCTGCCACTGTGCGCCGCGGGGCCCCGGCTACCGTGGCTGCAGCCCCCATGCAACAATCCTCGCCTCCTCCCACCTCCCGCCGCCGACGGCGGGGCCAGGCCCGCCACCGGCGCCGCCCGGACCGGTGGTGGCGGTCACCGAAGGCGGCCGTCGCCCTGGGTGCCCTGGCCGCCGTGGTGGTGGTGACGGCCGTCGCCATGCGGCCGGGGACGACCGGGGGCGGCCCGGTCCCCGACGCCACCGGGAGGGGCGCCGCCGACATGGCGCTCGATCCCTCGATGTTCGCCGCCGGCGCCTGCGTGGCCTTCTCCCCGACCATGGGCGACCGCCACCGCACGGTCTTCATCGACGCCGGCCACGGCGGGATCGACCCCGGCGCGGTCGGGACGACCGAGACAGGCCAGCAGGTGCACGAGGCCGACGAGACCCTGCCGGTGGCCCTCGACGCGGCGGCGCTCCAGCGGGCCGACGGCTACCGGGTGGTGCTCTCACGGGTGCGGGCCACGACCGTGATCAAGCCCGGGCCCGGCGACCTCACCCCGACAGGGGAGCTCCTCACCCTCCAAGGAGAGCACGACGACGTGGCCGCCCGCGACGCCTGCGCCAACCTGGCCGGGGCCACAGTCCTGCTCGGCATCTACTTCGACGCCGGCACATCGCCGACAAACGCCGGCAGCATCACCGCCTACGACGCCGATCGGACCTTCTCGGCCGAGAGCGAGAAGCTGGCCGACCTCCTCCAGAACGACGTCCTGGTCAAGTTGGACGCCCAGGGCGGGCAGATCCCCAACGACGGGGTGGTCACAGACGCCACACTCGGCGGGCCCCCGGCGACAACAACAGCCGCCGACTACCACCACCTCCTGCTGCTCGGTCCGGCGGCGGCGGGGTGGGCCCCGGACCCGAGCCAGATGCCCGGCGCCCTCATCGAGCCGCTCTTCCTCACCGACCCCTTCGAGGCCTCGATCGCCGCCTCCCACGGCGGCCAGCAGGCCATCGCCCAGGGGATGGCCCAGGCGGCGGAGGAGTACCTGGGGTCGCCGCGGTCCTGAACCCCGGGCCCGGGACTACCAGGCGGTGGGTTCGAGCAGGGCGGGGCAGTCCTCGGCCGGGGGGGCGTCGTGGGACTCGAGCCCCTGGTCACGCACGAGCGAGGTGGGTCTCCCGTTCGAGAACCACCGGTCCTGATGGTGCTCGAACGGGTCGTGGTACCAGCCCTCGGCCGGCAGGTGGTGGCGGTCCATCCGGCGATTTTACCCAGCAATCACCGTCTTGTCACCTTTCGTTCACTTTCGGGCCATCTTCGGCCGGGGCGGGACCTTCGGCCCTGGTCCCGGCGGTGGGCCGGACCGATCATGGGAGGTGGGCGGCGGCACGCAAGGAGGAGCCATGCAGGCGAGCGTCGGGGACCGGATCGTGATCAAGGGCCACCGCGTGGGCGAGGCCGAACGGGACTGCGAAGTGGTCGGTGTCGAGCACGCCGACGGCTCCCCGCCGTACCTGGTGCGCTGGGAGGACAGCGAGCACGAGACGCTCTTCTTCCCCGGGCCCGACGCCCGGGTCGAGCACTTCGAGCCCAAGCGGGGCGCCAAGACCAAGCGTTGAGCGCGCTTCGCGCCCTGGCGGCAGTGGCCCGGGGCGGGGGCCCTCGTCTGCGCCCCCGGCTAGAGCCTCCCGGTCGGGCGGATCTCCTCGGGGATCCAGGCCGGCGCCCGCCGCTGGCTGAAGGCCGCCCAGCCCTCCCGGCGCTCGGGGCCGGCGAGGCTCTCCTCCATGGTGGCGCGGTCGAAGGCGCCGTAGTAGGCGTCGAGCGAGCGCTTGACCGCGGCCCGAGCCGCCGGTGCCGCGTAGCAGCACTCGGTGAGGGCCTCGGTGGCCGCCTCGAGCAGGGCGCCGTGCGTCGAGCACCGCGCCACCAGCCCCCAGTCGAGCGCCTCGGCGGCGCCGAGCCGCCGACCGGTGAGCAGCATGTCGCGGGCCCGGGCCGGGCCGACCTGGCGGGGCAGGATCTGGGCGTAGTAGGTGTCGGCGATGCCGCGCAGCAG
>JBKQNY010000174.1:0-4593 GCA_052145775.1 Acidimicrobiales bacterium | reverse complement strand
GGACCCCGGACCCGACTTCGTCAGCCTGCTGCGGCGGACGGGACTGCCGACGGTGGCCGCAGAGTCACTCCCGAACGTCCCCCACGCCACCACCGTGGTCGCCCTGCGGTTCGCCGACGGGGTGGTCATGGCCGGCGACCGCCGGGCCACCGAGGGTCACGCCATCGCCCATCGGGCCATGGAGAAGGTGTTCCCCGCTGACCGCTACTCGGCGGTTGCCATCGCCGGGGCCGCCGGCTTCGCGGTGGAGATGGTGCGCCTCTTCCAGGTCCAGCTCGAGCACTACGAGAAGGTCGAGGGGGTCACGCTCTCCTTGGAGGGGAAGGCCAACCAGCTGGCCCAGATGGTGCGCCAGCACCTTCCGCTGGCCATGCAGGGCCTGGCCGTCGTCCCCCTGTTCGCCGGCTACGACCTGCGACGGGGGACCGGCCGGATCTTCACCTACGACGTGACCGGCGGCCACTACGAGGAGGCCGACTTCCAGGCGACCGGCTCGGGTGGACGCGACGCCCGCAACACCGTGAAGCTCGGCTTCACCGAGGGCATGTCGCGGGCCGAGGCGGTGGAGCTGGCCATCGCCGCCCTCTACGAGGCGGCCGACGAGGACTCAGGGACCGGGGGACCGGACCTCGTGCGGGGGATCTACCCGCTGGTGGCCGTGGTCACCGAGGACGGCTACGCCCAGGCCGAGGAGGCCGAGGTGGCCGAGCGCTTCGCGGCCCTGATCGAGCGCAAGCGGGCGGCGGCCGGGGTCGGGGGAGGCGGATCCCGATGACCATGCCGTTCTACGTCGCCCCCGAGCAGGTCATGAAGGACCGGGCCGAGTACGCCCAGAAGGGCATCGCCCGGGGGCGGTCGCTGGTGGCCACCGTCTACGCCGACGGTGTGCTGATCGTGGCCGACAACCCCTCGCGCTCGCTCCACAAGATCAGCGAGATCTACGACCGCATCGCCTTCGCCGGGGTGGGCAAGTACAACGAGTACGACCAGCTCCGGGTGGCCGGGGTGCGCCATGCCGACACCAAGGGATTCGCCTTCAGCCGCGAGGACGTCGACGCGCGGTCGCTGGCCAACCTCTACGCGCAGTTCCTGGGCAACGTCTTCACCCACGAGCTCAAGCCCCTCGAGGTCGAGATCCTCGTGGCCGAGCTCGGTGCCGACGGCCGGCCCGACCAGCTGTACCACATCGCCTACGAGGGGACCATCACCGACCAGGACCGGTTCGCCGTCCTGGGAGGCGAGGCCGAGGTCATTGCCGAGCGGGTGGCCGAGGGGTGGGTCCCCGACCGTGACCTGGGCGGCGCCCTGCGCGCCGCGGTGACCGCGCTGGCCGGGCCCGACCGGACCCTCGAGGCCGGTGACCTCGAGGTGGCCGTGCTCAGCCGGCAGAACGGCCGGCGCACCTTCCGACGGATCGCCAACAGTGAGCTGGTGGCGCTGCTCTCGCCGGGCCCTGCGCCGCGGGGTCGGCGCCGCCCGGCCGCCGACCAGGCCGGAGAGGCGGCCAGCGCCACGACCGACGCCGGGGGGGCCGGGGACCCTGGGGAGAAGGCATAAGCCGTTTTCTCGCCGCGCGGCGCTACGGTGGCCGACGTGGACCGTCGGATCTTCGGACTGGAGAACGAGTACGGGGTGACCTTCACCCTGCGCGGCCAGCGCCGGCTGAGCCCCGACGAGGTGGCGCGCTACCTCTTCCGCCGCGTCGTCAGCTGGGGCAGATCCTCCAACGTGTTCCTGGAGAACGGCGCCCGCCTCTACCTCGACGTGGGCAGCCACCCCGAGTACGCCACCCCCGAGTGCGACCGCATCGCCGACCTGGTGACCCACGACAAGGCGGGGGAGTGGATCCTCTCCCAGCTGGTCACCGGGGCCCAGGCCCGCCTGCGCGAGGAGGGCATCCGCGGTGACGTCTACCTGTTCAAGAACAACACCGACTCGGCCGGCAACTCCTACGGCTGCCATGAGAACTACCTGACCGAGCGCCACGACGACTTCAACCGCTACACCGAGGTGTTGATCCCGTTCCTGGTGAGCCGCCAGATCTTCTCGGGGGCCGGCAAGGTCCTCCAGACGGCCAGGGGCGCGGTCTACTGCATCAGCCAGCGGGCCGAGCACATCTGGGAGGGGGTCTCCTCGGCCACCACCCGCAGCCGGCCGATCATCAACACCCGCGACGAGCCCCACGCCGACGCCGAGCGGTTCCGTCGGCTGCACGTGATCGTCGGGGACTCCAACATGAGCGAGTACGCCACCTTCTTGAAGATCGGGACGACGAGCATCCTGCTGGCCATGCTGGAGGACACCTCGACGGTGCTGCGCGACCTCACCTTGGAGAACCCGATCCGGGCCATCCGCGAGATCAGCCACGACATCACCTGCCAGCGGCGCGTCCGCCTGGCCAACGGCCGTGAGATGCGCGCGCTCGACATCCAGAGCGAGTACCTCGAGCGCGCCATGAAGTTCCGCGACCGCCACGGCCTCACCCCCGAGGAGGACCGGGCGCTGGACATGTGGGAGCACTGCCTGAAGGGCCTGGAGAGCGACCCGCTCACGCTGTGGCGCGAGTGCGACTGGGTGGCCAAGTACCGGCTGGTGGAGCAGGTGCGCAAGCGCCACGATGTTCCCCTGGCCCATCCCAAGGTGGCCATGGTGGACCTCATGTACCACGACGTCGACCGCAACCGGGGTCTCTTCTACAAGCTGCAGCGCCGGGACCAGGTCGAGCGCACTTGCACCGACGCCGACATCGCCACCGCCATGACGCAGGCCCCCGAGACCACCAGGGCCCGGCTCCGCGGCGCCTTCGTCCGCCGGGCCAAGGAGCGCCGGCGCGACTTCACGGTGGACTGGGTGCACCTCAAGCTGAACGACCAGGCGCAGCGCACGGTGCTGCTGAAGGACCCGTTCAAGTCGAGGGACGACCGGGTGGAGCGCCTGATCGCGTCGCTCTGAGGACCTCGGCTAGCCTTCTGCTCCCGTGACGTCCGACCTCTCACCGCCTGCCGCGCCGGAGGGCTCGGCGTCCGCCACGCCGGCGGACGGGGTGAAGGCGTCTCCCAAGCACGCCGGCCACAACACGCGCCGCTGGGTGATCGAGTGGGGCATCATCATCGTTGCCGCCGTCCTGGTGGCCGTCATCGTGCGGGCGTTCGTCTTCCAGACGTTCTTCATCCCTTCCACATCGATGTACCCGACGCTGCAGCCGGGCGACCGCATCGTGGTCCTGAAGCTCGAGACGAGCCCGTCGCCCGGCCAGATCGTGGTGTTCAAACGCCCGCCGTCCGAGGACTGCGGCGGCCCGCCCGTGCCCGACCTGGTGAAGCGGGTCATCGGCCTGCCCGGTCAGACCATCCAAGGCAAGGACGGCGTCGTATACATCAACGGCAAGCTGCTCAAGGAGCCGTGGCTGCCGGCCAAGACGTCGAAAAGCAGTCCCTACACCGACACATTCGGACCGGTCAGGATACCCAAGGGTGACTACTTCATGATGGGCGACAACCGCACCGACTCGTGCGACAGCCGCGATTGGGGGCCGCTCCCCAGCTCGTACATCGTTGGGCGTGCCGTCATGCTGATCTGGCCGCTGAGCCGCATCACCTTCTTCTGACGGCCGGGTGGGCCGGTAGGATGTCCGTCGCATGCTGGACCTGAGCCCGGTCAAGCTCCTGCTGGTGTTCATCGTGGCCATGATCCTGGTGGGGCCGGACAAGTTGCCCCAGGTGGCCCGCCAGCTCGGTGCGGGGTGGCGCAAGGTGCGCCAGTTCCACGAGCAAGTCGACCGCGAGGTGCGGGAGAACATCCCGGACCTGCCCTCCACCAGTGAGATCGCCCGCCTGGCCCGCTCGCCAGTGGCCCTGTTGAACCAGCTGGCCAGATCGTCGACCGACGACCTGGTGGAGGACCCGGCGGCCACCAACGGGACGGCCGGCCACCAAGAGGAGAAGGCACAGTGGCCCGAGGACCCCTCGGCGGTGGGTGCCCCGTCGTCGGGCAGCGTCGAGCCGCCGCCCCTCGTGGCCGGGGGACTCCCCGAGGTTCCCGACGACCCGAACCTCAACTAGATGACCATCCCCCTGCTCGACCGCGCCCGGGCGGCCCGTCGGAGCCGCCCGCACCCCGACGCCATGACGCTGGCCGAGCACCTGGCCGAGCTGCGCCGGCGGCTCATCGCCTCGGTGGTGGCGTTCGCCGTGGCGGCGACCGTGGCCGCCGTCTTCTACAACCGCATGTTGTCGTTCCTCCAGCGGCCCTACTGCGAGGCGAGCCCGCACAACTGCCAGTTCTTCGTCACCGCGCCCCTGGACCCGCTCACCCTGCGGGTGGAGATGGCGGCCTTCGGTGGGCTGATCCTGGCCTCCCCGTACATCCTGTGGCAGGTGTGGCGGTTCATCACGCCCGGGCTGCGGAGCAACGAGAAGCGCTACGCCATACCGTTCGTCACCGCCGCCGTGGTGCTGTTCTGCGCGGGGTGCGCCACCGCCTACCTCATCTTCCCCCACGCCCTGGCGTTCTTGAAGGCGGTGGGCGGCCCCCACCTCTACCAGCTGCTCAGTCCCACCAGCTACCTCAGCCTGGTCATGTGGATGATGTTCC
>JBKQNY010000173.1:0-28637 GCA_052145775.1 Acidimicrobiales bacterium | reverse complement strand
TGCGGGTCGTGAATTTCAACGTGCATGCGGGCATCGACGGGTGGGGGCGCCCCTTCGACGTGGTTGCCACCTGCGCCGCCCTCGATGCCGACGTCCTGGTGCTCGAGGAGGTGTGGCGCCCCGAGGGGGAGAAGGGGATGGCCGCCGAGGTCGCCGAAGGACTGGGCTACTTCTGCTTCGAGCACCCACTGGCCGCCGGCCGGCGGGCCGGCCCCCACCCCAAGGCGGACCAGCGGTGGATGCGGCCGCTCGACTGGCGAGGCGCCAGCCATGCCATCTACCTCGACTCGTACCGCCCGTTCTCCCGACGAGTGACGTCGTCACCTCGCTACTTGGCGGCATCGCCGGGGAGCTGGGGACTGGCCGTGCTGAGCCGCCTGCCCGTCGTCGGCCACCAGCTCATCGAGCTCGGCCGGCTGCAACGGGACCGTGCGTGGCGCGCCGCCATCGTGGTGGTGGTGGAGGTGGGCGGCCGCGAGCTGGCCGTGGCCGGAACCCACATGACCCACCTCTCCTACGGCTCGCCGATCCACTTCCGTCGGCTCCACCGCCTCCTCGGCGACGCCGTCGCCGGCCGGCCGGCCGTGCTGGTCGGCGACATGAACCTCTGGGGCCCCCCGCTGGTCGCCCTCATGCCCGGGTGGCGGCGGGCCGTGCGGGCCAGGTCGTGGCCGGCGTGGCGGCCCCACAGCCAGGTCGACCACATCCTGCTCCACGGCGCGGTGAACTCGCTCGGCGGTCGTGCCCTGGCCGCGGCCGGGTCCGACCACCGGCCCGTCGAGGCGCTGCTGACCCTCCGTTGACCCGCGTCGCCCCCACCAGCCGGGCCTGGTTCCCGCCGGCGGCTCCCACCCGCGACGACTCGGGACCGCCCGGAGCTCGCCGACGACCGTCCTCTAAGGTTGGCCGCGGGAGGACCATGAGCAACTTCCCGCACGGGGACCGTGCCAACGTCCCGATCGGCGCACCCGCCGGCCCGGCGGCGTACTCGACGATTCCAGGGAGTCCGTGGACCTCGACCGGCGACGTTGACAACCGTTGCCCTCGTCGGTGAGCGGTCGTCGGGTGGCGCTGGTCGCCGGGGCCGTTGCCTACGCCGGGCTACTGGCCTCGACCACCCCGTTCACCCTCGAGGCCGACGCCGTGACCGCCGTCGCCCTAGCCGCGGCCGTGGCCGTCCTCCTCGTCCGGCTGACCCGGGGCCGGACCCTGCCGGCCGGCGCCGCGGCCGCCGACGTGAGCCCGGGGGGCGCCTCCGCACTGCCTTGGGTCGTCCTGGTGGCGGTGGTGGCCGTGTGGGAGCTCTACTGCTTCTTCGGCGGTCCGCGGCCGGCCCACCCCACGTTGAGCACCGTCTACGACCTCGCCGCCCGGTGGCCGGCGGCCAAGGCGGTGGTCGTGCTGGCGTGGCTGGCCCTCGGCTGGGAACTGCTCCGTTGAGCTGGCGCACCGCAACCTTCGTGGTGTGGGGCCTGCTCGGCGTGGCGGCGCTGGCCCTGGTGGTGCTGGCCGTCACCGGGCGGGGGGGCGTCCTGCGACGACCGTTCGCCCCGGTGCGCGCCTATCTCGCCGGCCACCGGGTGGCCAGGGTCGTCGCGATCGTCGCCTGGGCGTGGGCGGGCTGGCACTTCTTCGCCCGATGAGCCCCGCCTACCCCTGTCCCCAGAGCTCCTCGGGTTCGCGTCCCATGGTCTCGGGCAGCAGGATGAGCAGCGCGCTGAACAGCACCATGGGCAGGAAGACCACCGCCGCTGCGAAGGCGGTGTGGTTCGACACGCCGCCCACGTCGGCCACTGCGCCGAACACCACGAGGCCCGTCACGGCGCCGATCACCCCCGCGGCGATCGTCCAGCCGGTCGCCGAGGCCCGCACCGAGGTCGGGAAGAGCTCGTTGGTCAGCGCCCCGGCGGCCGGGGCGAGGATGCCCCCCGCCGTCACCCCGAGCACGTAGCCGCAGAGGAGCGCCCACTCCGACCCGGTGTAGGCCAGGGTCCCGAACGCGGCGATGCCCGCCATGGCCACCGCCACCGTCGGCCTGCGGCCCCAGTGGTCGGCCAGCCAACGGCCGATAAGGAGCCCCCCCAGGCCCACCACCCCGGCCGCCACCACCATGGCCGAGGTGACGATGCCCGAGACGTGGAGCTCGTTCTGGGCGTAGATGAAGACCAGGCTGTTGGCCGGCCCGGTGATGACCGACACCGCCAGCGCCAGGAGGGCCACCACCACCAACCGCCCGCGGAAGGCGGGGCCCACCGGTCCGAGGACCGGGGGCCGGTGCTCCGCCGCCGTCACGTGGGTGAACCGGCTCGGCTCGACCACCCGCCTGGCCAGGAACGGCAGCATGACGAGGGGCACCACGGCCAGGGCGAAGATCCCTCGGAAGCCGAGGGTGCCGCCTGCCAGGCTGTGCACCACGGCGGTCAGCCCGGCACCGACGGCGTAGCCGGCGGCGACCATGGCAACGGCCCGGGCCCGCGACGCGGATGCGGTCAGCTCGACCGCGGCCACCTGCGACACGCCAAGGGTGGCACTGAGGAACGGGCGGCCCAGGGCGAAGATGGCCACGAACCACCAGTAGCCCGGGGCCACGGCGGCCACGATGGTGAGCGCGAGGCCGATTGCGCAGGTGCCGAGCAGCGTCGGCCGCCGACCGAAGCGGTCGGCCAGACCGGCCAACGGCAGCCCTCCGAGCGAGGCCAGTCGGATGACGGCCAACCCGACGCCGAGCACCGTCCCCGACAGGCCCACCTCGTCGGAGAAGGTCGCCCCGTGGGTGAGGTGGCCGAACGTCTTGGCCACGCTGCCCAGCGAGGCCACCGCTCCGAACTGACCGAACCCTGCGGCCATGGCCAGGAGGGCCACCGCCACCACGGCAGGATCCCTCCAGCCGAAGACGACGAGGGCCGACTCACCGGCGCTCTCGGCCCCCTCCGTTCGGTCCACGGCCCCGAGTCTTGCCGTCGGCGGCCGGTGCGGCCGGTTACCCTGCTGTTCCCGCAGCTCCCGGAGGCGGGTCGGACCCGGGCACACCGGCCTTGGTCACGTGCTCGGTCCACTCGCTGCCCGACCAGTAGCGCTGGTCGTAGCGGCCCGACGGGTCGACCAGCCAGCCGGCCGGGATGCCAGTGCGGCCGGAGCTGCCCGATGACGCCGGGGCCCCGCCGGGTGCGTTCGGCACGGCGGAGGCTGACGAGGCCTGCCCGGCCGGACCCCGACGTCCGCCGCCCGGGGCCCGACGGCGCGAGCCGGCGAAGATCCGCAGGCCGAACATCACCGCCATGAAGACGAGGAAGTACGAGCCGCCGTGGGCGTAGGCCATGCTCTCCAGCGTAGAGGCCGACGCAGGTGCCCGGGGCGGCGCCCGGGTCAGCCGTGCCCGGCTGCCACGGCGCCCACGTAGATGGTCTGGTCGGTGCTGGTGCAGGCCGGGCCGCTGTACCCCGACGTCGCCGGAGACCCAAGGGTCGCGGGGGCGGACCAGCCGGCGAAGTGGACCTCGAGCGAGTAGGAGCCGGGGGGACACCCCCAGAAGGACCAGGTGACGCTGGCCGCGGCGGTCCGCCCGGATCTCCCCGGGGTGAGCACGACCGCCCGATCGTGGCGAGGCACGCTGCGCAGTTCGTAGAGAGCCACGGGCGTTCCAGCGGCGCTCTCCACCGCGACCGTGGGCGCCCCCTCGAGGGTGCAGGCCACGTCGGCCACGTCGTGGAAGACCATGGCCCCAGCGGGCGAGGTGCTCGACCCGCCGACCGACCCGAGGTCGAGCTGGCCGGACACCGCCGACCCGGTGCACGGGGCAGGGCTCCCGGACGCGACCAGTCGCCCGTGAGCCAGCGGGGAGGCCGCCTGGGCGCCGGTCGCCGCCGGCGCGGCGACGCCGAGCAGGGCCAGGACGGCCGCCGACGCCGCGGCGAGGGCGGCCCTCACGGCCCGGTCACCGCAGCTTTCGGAGGGATCTTCCCCGGTCCGCTGAGCAGGCAGCGGTAGGAGGTGGCCGGATCGGCGGGGTCAGGCAGCACCGGCGGGGTGAGGAAGGCCGGATCGCTCCTCAGGTCCACCATGTCAAGGACGTCACGGGCGTTCGCGTCGCGCCGGGTGAGGGCGGGGAGGTTCCACTTGGTCTCGACCGTCTTCAGCACCGAGGTGTGGTCGTAGACGGCGTGGGAGACGAAGTCCCGCCGGGCATAGGGGGACACGACGCCCGCCGGCACCCGAAAGCCGTAACGGTCGAAGCCGCCGGGCTCACTGCCGGGAGGGAGGTTCGGCGGCACGTCGTCGGGCGGGACGGCGGCCGGCGGCGGCACGTGGTCGTACCACCCGCCCCACTCATCGAAGGTCCAGATCAACAACGTTCGCGGCCACTTCGGTCCGTTCAGCACGGCGTTGACGACGGCCGCCAGGTACTGGTCGCCGAACTGCACGTCCTGGGGGTCCTCCTCGGACTGCACCGAGTAGTTCGGCTCGACCAGCGAGAACTGCGGCAGGGTGCCGGCCGCGGCGTCGCGGTAGAAGTCGGCCATCTTGGCGAGGCTCCCTGAGTAGCCGGGCCTGCCCAACAGCAGCACGTACTCGCCCACCGTGGGGAGGTCGGAGTAGTAGTCCTTCCAGGTGATGCCGTAGCGGTTGAACGAGTCGAAGATGGTACCGTTCGGCGGGAGGTCCAGAGGATTGGAGTCGTCGACCAAGCCCAGTGACGTTCCCGAGATGAGGTAGCGGCGGTTGGGGGAGGTCTGGGCCAGGACCGAGCAGAACCACCGGTCGGCCAACGGGAAGGTCCGGGCCAGGCCCCAGGTGAACGGCATGTCCGACCCGAGCAGGTAGCCCATCGCCTCGCCGGTCGTCGCCTCCACGAACCCCCGGTTCGTCCCGTTGTCGTAGGAGCGATGGCCGGCGTCCCAACTCTGGGAGACCCCGAGGGTCTGGCACTCGCTGGGCATGTGGAAGGAGTGCACGAGCCCGCCGTGCCCGTCGGGGAGCGCGACGTCGGGCAGCCCGTTGCTACCGATCGGCAGTCCGTCCCCGCGCCCGGCCAGCCCCAGCATGTTGTCGAACGAGTGGTTCTCCATCATGACGACCACGATGTGCTCGATCTCGGGGATCTGGTCGGTCCCGGCGGCCACCATCGGGTTGGGCAGCGATCCGGGCTGGCGGATCTTCGTGGCTGGCGAGGCGCCCGCCGGAGCGCTGCCGTCGAAGCCCCCGAGCGCCAGACCGGCCGCTCCGGCCGCGGCTGCGCCGAGCAGTCGCCGTCGGGAGAACCTGAGGTGAGCCTCCCCGGCTCCGGTCCCTGACCGGAGCCCACCCAGTGCACCCATGACCAGCTCTCCGTTCGAACGTCGCCTCACATCGCTCAGCGGGCAAGCCGGACGGTAGCCGATCGCCGGAGGGAGTTCCGAGTGACCTGGTCCTCGAGTTCAGCCCTGGAACGGCGCCCGGTCAGGGTCCGGGCGTCACGGCCTTGGTCAAGGATGGCTCAGGCCAGCGAATCCAGGAGTGAGTCGCCGGTCAGAAGAGCAGCGGCCGACATATGGCTGGCCGCGTCCGTCATGGTGCTGGTCCCGGCGCTGGTGGCGCTGCTCCTTCTCCGCCTCATCGCGGGGCAGCCCGCATTCTACTGGGGGCTCGGGGCGGTCCTCGCGTGCTGCGGCCTTCGCTGGGCGAAGAAGCGGCGCCCGACGGACTGACCCTCCGCTCCGTCCGGCCGGTGGCGCACCCCGACGCTCCGGAAGCTGGGTCGTCCGGGCGATGGGACGAAACCACCTCCCGGTTCCGGGTCCGAGTCCGGTCCACGTTGGCTCGATCCCCGGCATCCCCTCCCATGACGTCGAGGCGATTGTCTGCTACCTATGGAGTCGTGCAGCACCAGGGAAAGGAGCTGTGGCAGAAGTCGGTCGCGACCCGCATCGTCGGCCTTGTTGCCAGCGGGGTGCTCATCGCGGGCGCCGTGGTGGGATCGGCTGCCGTCTTCGCCGCGGCCGCCTCCGCCGCCACACTGGACGACAGCCAAGCCATCGCGCCGTTCGCCGGCACACTCGGGACAGCCGCCAGGGGGTCGGCCGGCTACTCCGGCGGTGGCGTGGTCGCCTTCGGCGACGCACCGACCGGTGACCCGCTGGAAGGCGCCACCCTCAATTCCCCGGTGGTGGCCATGGTGGCCACGAACACGGGCAGGGGCTACTGGCTCGCCGGCGCCGACGGTGGGATCTACACGGCGGGGAACGCCGGCTACTTCGGCTCCCTCGGCAACCTCAGCCTCGTCGGCCCGGTAGTGGGCATGGCGGCGACGCCGGACGACAAGGGCTACTGGCTGGTCGCCCTGGACGGCGGCGTGTTCGCCTTCGGCGACGCCCGGTTCTACGGCTCGATGGGCGGCCACCCGCTCAACGAGCCGATCGTCGGCATAGCCGCGACCCCCACAGGCGGCGGATACTGGCTCGTCGCCGCCGACGGCGGCCTCTTTGCCTTCGGCAATGCCCAGTTCTACGGTTCGATGGGCGGCCAGCCGCTCGACGCACCGATCGTCGGCATGGCCGCGACCCCCTCCGGCGCGGGCTACTGGCTGGTCGCCGGCGACGGGGGGATCTTCACCTACGGCGACGCCACCTTCCACGGCTCCCTCGGCGGCACATCGACACTGCAGTCCGACATCGTCGGGATGGCGCCCACCTCCAGCGGCGAGGGCTACTGGCTGCTCGAATGGGACGGGCAGGTCTTCGCCTACGGCACAGCCCCGACATACGGCTCGCCCACTTCACGCCCGTCGGCGTCGCCGTTCACCGCCATCGTGCCCTCCCACGACGACGAGGGGTACTGGCTGCTCGATCCCGACGATTTCGAGTACACCTTCGCCAACCCCCCGCCTACCGGCGGCAACCCCGGCATCGTGGCCGCCGCAGCCACGCAGATCGGGCCCGATCCCCTCACGGGGAGATTCTGCAACCCGTACGGGCCGTGCGAGGAGTGGTGCGCGCTCTTCGCCACGTGGGCCTGGAGGCAGACGGGAGTACCGATCCCCTCCTACGCGTTCACGGGGGACATCTACGACTGGGCCGCCGGCTACGGCTCGGTCCTTTCGCCGACAGAGACGCCGGCCGCCGGCGACATCGTGCTGTACGGCACAGGCCCGCAGACCGTGACATCCTCCGTCCACGACGGCGTCATCGCCCAGGTGTGGCCGGACGGCGCCATCGTCACCATCGAGGGAGACGCCGGGCCCGGGGACGCGGGTCACCTGGCGGTCGTCCTCAATGGGCCGTTCCTCCCCGCCGACTCGGGGTGGTACAACGGCGTCTCCATCTACGCCTTCGCGCAGCCGTAGCTCCTCGGGTCATGAGGGCGCCGAGGCCAGGGCACCGTAGGGGAGCCGATTGCATCTGCCCGCCTTGGTGCGGGGACGAGGGGCGAAGAGCGGGCAAGCTCACTCCCGCGCGCCACCGACCACGGGGGCAGCCAGCGGCTCCCCGGCCATCGAGCCGTGGAACTGGGCGTCCCCGAAGCTGAAGACGCCGCCGTCGGCGGCCACCTCCCAATAGCCCTCCCCGTCGGCGGTCGGTGCCATGCCGACCACCGGGGCGTTCAACGCCATCCCTGTCATCGAGCCGTGGAGCTGGGCGTCCCCGTAGCCAAGGATCCCACCGTCCGCTCCGACGAGCCAGTACCCGCCGCCTGTGGGGGTCGCGGCCATGCCGACGATCGATCCGTTCGGATTCATCGAGCCGGCCGAGCCGGAGAACCGGGCGTCCCCGAAGCTGAACACTCCGCCGTCGGCTCCGACGAGCCAATACCCCCTCCCGTCGGCCGTGGCCGCAATCCCGACGATCGGGGCGCTCAGCGGCTGCCCGGCCATCGAGCCGTGGAACTGGGCGTCACCGAAGCTGAACACACCACCGTCGGACGCCACCTCCCAGTAACCCTTCCCGTCGGCGGTCGAGGCCATGCCGACCACCTGGGCGTCCAGCGGCATCCCCCCCATCGAGCCGTGGAACTGGGCGTCACCGAAGCTGAACACACCGCCGTCGGACGCCACCTCCCAGTACCCTGCCGAGCTCGCCGGTGTCGTGGGTGAACTAGCCGCCGTTGTCGTGGGCGCGCTGCAGCCGGGTGTCACGGGCGCGCCCGACTCGTCGAGGTTGCCGGTGTTCCACAGGTCATGGTGGTCCCGCGGCCACGGGCCGCTTGTCCCACAGGAGGGCGTGGTCGTCGTCCAGACGTAGAGGTATCCCTCTCGGGTGGCGGCGGCGAGCACCTTCGTCCCGAGGGTGCCAAAGGATCCGTACGAGGGGCTGTTCACCATCCAACCCCCGGTGAACTTGGGGAAATCCGGCGCCTCTTGGCCGTCCGCGTCGAGCGCCCGCAGGTCGTAGGTGCCACTGCCTTCGACGACATACGGCGTGCCGTCGCCTGCGACGTCGGCCACGATGGGAGTGGAGAGGAACTGCACATCGTTCATCTGCTGGGGAAAGCCCGAGTCGAACGAGCCGGTCGTGGCGTCCCAGGCATCCACCTGGTTCTCGTGCGGCGATTGCTCGGCCGGATAGCCCTCGTCAACCAGCTCACCGAGCGTCGATGCCGGCGCGACCAGGCTCACGCCCGGAGCCGACGGCCCGAGTGGCGCGAACACCGGTGCTCCGAGCGCGGGGAGGCTGGTGTTGATCGTTCCCGTGGAATTGGAGAGCGCACCGGGTGTAGCCGTTGCCATCACGTTGGGCTCGCCTGTTGTTGTGCTGTTCCCAAGCGCGGAAGTCCCTGTCGGAGTGAGGACGTAGGCAGGTCCCGCAGAGCTCACGACGCCGACGTCGAGTTTCCCGTCGCCCGACACGTCGGCGAGCGCCGGGCTGCCAGTCACACCGTCGCCCACAAGGGGCAGTAAGCCCGGGTCGAGGTCGGCCACCGACACCGGCCAGCCTGGGAGGAACGCCTGGGGATTCGTCCCCGTCGGCGGCGGCGAAGCTCCGGACGCCGCGGCGTGCAGCGTCCCGTCGGGATAGATGGCGAACACCGAGGCGTTCGCCGACCGGAGTTTGTGGGCGAAGAGCTGCAGTGCTCCAGTCAGCGCGGCGTTGGCCGGGCCTGTGTACTCCTCGTCGGATCCCACGATGACATCGGGCGGGCCGCTGCCACCGCCGAGGTTGCCGATGGCCGGGGTGTCCATGAGCGCGGTGCCCTGGGCGACCTTGACTGTGTGGAGGAACGTGACCTGCCCGGTCTGAACATTGACGGATGTTACCTTGCTCGGATCGACCGCCAGCACCGGCCAACCCGGCAGCGGCTGCCCTGTCGGTTGCCATGCGTAGACATGCCGGTCCATCGAGGCGGCCACGATGTCGAGCGTGCCGTTGCCGGTGAGATCGGCCAATGCCGGAGCGCTGGCGATGCCGGGCAGCGTGGTGTTCTCGGCGTTTACCGCTGTCGGTCCGGAGAATGTCGGATCGGTCTGTACGGGGAAGCCGGGCAAGAGCTGTCCCTGCTCGTTCCACGCGTAACATCGGCCGGTAAGGTCGCACGTCGCGATGTCGAGGGCCGAGCTTCCGGCGTCGGCCAAGTCACCCACGGCCACGCCACCGATGATCTCTCCGCGAGGTACCGCGCTCACCGCACCCGTGGTGAAGGCCGCTTCTCCTTCGTGATAGGGCAGCGGATCGGTGTGGACAGGAAAGCCCGGGAGCTCGGTGCCGTTGGGCTCCAGCGCCTCGATGCTGCCGTCCGACGCTGGGACCAGGAGCGCATTGGTGCCGCCGGGACCGATCGGTGCCAGCGTCGGTGCTGCGTCGATGGAGCTCGGGAGCTTCTGGGGGAAGCCCGACAGTGTGGACTGGTCCCCGTGTAGGTAGTCCGCACGCCGCGACATCCCGATCAGACCGTCCGTTGACCCGCTCGTCGCTTGCACGACCACTTGCACGGAGAAGGTGAACCGATCGGGGTCGGGTGTGCCACCCGTGGTGGTGGGGCCGTCGGAGAAGTCCGTCCCCGACGGGAACAGTGCCGCCACTTTGGCCAATGTGACGTCGGCGAGCGTTCCGGACCGAACGCCCGAACCGGTCCCTGTGGCCACCAGGTGCCATGTGCCGGGCAGGGGTGTCGGGCCGACGCCGACGTCCACCTGGTAACGCCACGCTGTGGCAAGGGAACTCGGCGTACCGACGGTCCCGGTCACCCGCAGCTTCCCGCTCGGGCTTTCGAGGTCGAACCATGTCGGGGATGTGATGTTGGACTCGGGGGGGATCATCCCGTGGGAGATCCATGTGACGATGGCCGCGGCATCGATCCGGCCGTAGCCGAAGTACTGGTTGAAGCCGGCGTGGCTCGGGTAGCGCGTGGTCTTGACGAGTGATTTGGTGAGCGAACTTGTCGAGAGAGCGCCTGTTGTGACGGAGTAGTTGTCAGCCGACCCGTACGGCGGCGCGGCGTCGGCGAAGTCGATCGACGATGCCGACATGGTCACGAGCTGGGTGACCTCGTTCACAGAGAGTGCAACGGGCTGGCCACTCACGCTGGTCAGGCCCGGGTAGGGCTGGATGGTCCCGGCCGACACGGCATTCGCCGCTGCCGATTCGGCCAGCCCCACGATGCCCGAGGCCTTGCCGGTGGCCTCGGAAGAGCAGGACGCACTCTCCACGCTGACCGAGATGTTCGCGCCGTAGTTGGTACAGCCGTTGAGGTAGAGGTAGCTGGGCGGCTTGTAGGACGTGTCCTTGGTCACCGAATTCACCACGATGGTGTCGGGAAGAACCGAAGGCAGGTTGTGGTGCTCGGCCTCCTCGTCGGCCGCGCTGGCCACGACCGGAACGCCGTGGGCGACGGCGTAAGCGATGGCTTGGCGGTCGGTCCCGGTGACGTTCTCGGCACCGAGCGCCTCTTGGATCACGGTCGCCCCCGAGTCCACCGCGAAGAGGACGGCCTGGGCGAATTGGTTTCCCGAGGTGACAAACGAGTCCCCCACCCTGATCGGCAGGATCAGGCAGTTCGGACAGGCCCCGACCTCCTTTGTGACGGTGTTCGCCGCACCTGAGGAGTCCTCCGCCTCGCCGGTGCCGTGGTCGTAGTGCACGTCGTCGTAGGCGTTGTTGTCGTTGTCGACGAAATTCCACCCGGAGATGGCCTCTGTGAATCCGGTCGGCGACTGCCTGCCGTAGTAATAGGGATTGGTGGCGCCTGTGGGCAGGGTCGGCGTGCCGAAGGCGCGGATGAGGTCCATCGACGTCACGAGACTCGCCTTCGGCGCGTATGTGCCGCGCTTGACTGAGCAGAACAGCCCCCCGTAGTCCTTGGCAACGGCCATCACGCGGGGGTCTGTCGCGTACTGCGCTGCGTTGACCACGCCCGAGTCGTTGAGATCGTAGGGGTTCGGATCGGTGAACGTTGTGCCATCGGCCTCGAGCGCTGTCTTGGTCTCACCCTGGGCGTTCTCAGGCGCAGGGACGGCGGCTGGGTTCACATAGACCTTGTCGACGATCGCTGGATCGCACCACTCGATCCCCGAGTCGGTGATGGCGATCAGCGTGGTCGGCTGCCCGGTGGTGGTCTGCCAAGCGGTGTCGACCGAGTTCCCCATCACTCCGCACAGTTCTTGCGGGTTCTTCGCCAATGTCGGATCGCTGGAAGGATTGGTGCGCGCCGAAGTGAGTTTCCATGTGCCGCCTGTCCGATCCCAGTTCGATGGCCGGACGGGAGGTGTCGCCTTCGGCGAGTGGAGGTACGCGGCGTAATCCGCCGGATCAGTCCCTACCGGGGCCGCCGGCCACGGCACCGATCCGGTCTCCGACGAGGTCTCACCTGTGGTCGGCTTGCTTGTCTCGGAATCGGCAGTCGGTGTCGGGCAGCTCGCCGGGCGCTGCGGGGTGTAGGACGATGCCCACACCGGGGCGGCCGGTAGCGAGCTCGAGCCTGTCGCCCCGGCACCCGGGTCTCCCGGAAGCCCCGACATCGTCCCGACGGCGAGCACCAGCAGCCCGACAACAGCGACGATTCGGAGGGGGACGGCCAGAGATGCTCGTGGACCCCTGACTCCCGTTGCCGGCATGCCCGCTCCGCCCCGCCTCACGTATCCCGTACGGCGCCAACACTCGGGTCGGAGCTTCACGTTGCCCGCTCGAAGTCGCGACTCAGCCCGCGAAGGCGGTCGTGTCGGCGGATCCGGCCGCGATGTCGCTGCCAACCAACGGGATTGCGAGCTTCAGCACGCTCGGATTCTGCCACCCCAGTGCAGATGGTGCCGGAATGTGCCGAGAGCCACACTGTTCGGGTGATGGTCCATGTCCTCCAGGGCGTCGTTGGGGAGCACTCGCTCGAGACGTCGGCGCCGGACGACCCATTCCCGCATTGTTCTTCCGGGATTGGGATGGTTGGGCCCGTGGCGGCACTACGGTTGTGGTGGATTGTGGCGGGCCGGTGAGGCTCGAACTCACGACCGAGGGATTATGAGTCCAGGTCAGATCGTTGCAGCGAAGCTCAGCCTGTCGCGCCGTGTCCCCACTTGTGCAGGTCTGAAAGCGGGTTGAGCACCGGCCCTGATCCAGGAGGGGACGGGGTGAGACGGCCTGCCATCCAACTGTTGGGACGGAGGCGGTGTCAAACCACGCCAACAGGGGGAACCTGCAAGTGGAGCGGTGGTACCAATCTCGAGGTTCAACGCCTCGTCGCCCGCAACTTGTCCTCGGGGTGGTCGAGATCGCGACGTCTTCGAATCACGCCAGAGCGTCCGCGCTGCCGCAGGCTCTGCATCGAACAATTGACTCGTCACTCGTAGTCAGCTGAGCGACCAAGAACAGCGCCCCGACGGAGCACGGTGATCGGCCCACTCTCGCTTACCGCGATGACCGTTGCGGATGGGTCATCGAAGCTGTATCGCCGACCGGACGTATGTCGAGTGCCTCCGAGCGGCTCAACGGTCTTTTCGGATGTGCTACTCGGCACCAGGCGCACCCCGAGCTTGCGGAGAACTCCGTCAGCATCGAAGACGGCAGCGCCGTCCACTTGGGTGAGAGCGTGGCGAAGGGGAGCCAGATGGGAGGCTTGGCGGATCAACAAGGGTGGTGGCGTCGGCAGCCGCTCTTCAACCGCTGGCCCGGGCTTTCCCCCTGGTCGGAAGATAAGCAACGCACCGATCCCAAGTGATCCGAGGTCGTGGACGGCGAATTCAAGCAACGCCTCGAGTATCGACGGATCACCATAGATGCCTTCGCCAGTCACTGCTCCGATCCAGCTGCTCACCGGCGGCTCATGGTGCCACGTCACGCCCTCCCAGCGCAGGACTCCAAAGGCCCCTGCAACGCGGACGGACCCGGCGGGGTGGCGCTGAACGATCGTTGCACCGAACACGTTGGCCAGCACGACGAGGTCGCGCTCCGACCCGGCCGGGCGATCGAAGATTATCCATTCGTTCAAGTCGCTGGTTCGGCGCAGGAGCCAACTTGAAAATCCATCGGCGAAGCGACGGGCTGCCTGGAGCGGCTGGTCACCGAGGACGGCGCGGGTGACCTCCAGCTGGGTCCCAGCCTCCCAGGTCTCTGGCAGCGATGCCGGTTCAAGGATCGTGCCACTGCTTGCCGTCCGTCGCTCGTGGATAGTCGGATGGAGCGCTTGATCTATCTCTTCAAGAAGGATCTCTCGGAGCGCCGGCGATACGCCCACGCGCAGCCCGCTTTCCTCGAGTTCTTCATCGAGTCGTCGCAGTCGCCTCGAACCGCCTTCGGCCATCGGAGCGCACGCTACCGGCACCGCGGCGGAGCCGATACGGGCGCCGCTCGACGGAGGGCTCCGGGTAGTGAATGATCACGAAAGTCGACTGGCGAAGGATCGCGATCGCAATGGTTGAGCCGGACCCGCGCGCCGGCCATCGCCGGGGCATCGTGGTCGGGCCGGTGAGGATCGAACTCACGACCGAGGGACTATGAGGTCTCGGAAAACGGTCGCAGCACAGCTCCGCTCGTCTCACCTTCTCTCATTTCCACAGGTCCGCATAGCTGCCTCACAGCCATCCTGATTCCGGCTGAAACGGGGTGAGACGGCGTGACGCCCAAATGTTGGGACGGTGACCCCGCCTCAGACCGTTGAGGACAGACTCTGCGGACCCCTGGCAGCCCGGACTTGCGCCGCTTCCCTAGCACCTCCCGGGCCAATCTGGGCCTAGCCGCATTCTTGGTCGTGGTATCGTGCTACCATAGCGTCATGACTAGGAACCTGACCGTCCGCCTCCCTGACGAATTAGCCGCCGACGCCGAAGCAATGGCGCGCGTCGAGGGCACCAGCCTGAACGAGACCGTGAAGCGCTCTCTGATCGAGGCCGTAGAGCGTCGTAGAAACAACCCCGAGTTCAAGACCCGTCTAACCAGGATCATCGAGGAAGACCGGGAGTTGCTCGAACGTCTCGCCAAGTGAATGTCGAGTACCCCGACATTGCCGACTACCTTGCGATTGCCGCCGCCGTAACTGGCTCGGATTTGCAGACGATCTACAGCGCAACCAACCTTGGCCTCGCCGATTCGGCACTCCACGCACCCTCAGCCAGTTTCGGCGACCAGGAGTTCTACCCTGACTTCTGCGACAAGGCCGCCGTTCTCCTTGTTCGCCTGGCGAAGAACCATCGACTACTCGATGGCAACAAGAGGGCGGCCTGGGTGACGCTCAGGCTGTTCATCGAGCTCAACTCGTGGACTTGGACCGCCTACCCCTCAGTGGATGATTCCGAGCAGGTTGTTCTTGCCGTAGCGTCCGGCGAATGGGACGTGCATCGAACGTCGACGTGGCTGCGAGAGCGGCTCTCGCAGCCGAATTCAGGTTCGTAGGAGCGCTCACAGCCAGCAAGGACTCCGGCCTCCGGCAAGGCTGACCATGGGCGCAATCCCCGCGATCGGATGCGTCCTGACGGCGACCGCCACCTGGGGGTAGGTGACCCTCGCGCTGCGATCCGCCCCGGGTTTGATGGGGGGGGTGGGCGGGGCCAGTGGGGATCGAACCCACGACCGAGGGATTATGAGTGCTGGCCAGGTCTGAGTGGAGAACGTATCTCGACGCTCACCCACGGTATGACGTGCAGAGACGGTTTGACACGCATGTGTTGGGGCGGTGTTGGGACCAGGGCTCAGCTGCGGTGTTGGGACACGTCGGTCCCCTGGGGAGGCCGTCGAAGACTGCTCTCAGTCAACTGAATTCCAGTGTTCCCTGCCGTTCATGGCGTCGAGCTGACTCGGGCGGTCTGAGGCGGTGGCACAGTGACCTCCACCCGACGTTGTGTGATGCCTCCAGACGGGGTAGCTACCCGACATTTCAGGGGACAGTCCAGGCCACTTGTCTGATGCGGATTCGACTCTGCGATGGGCGCAGCGTCATTGAAGGAGCTCACCCACTTCTTCCGCCATGCCCAACCCTGGGCCATCTGTCGAGGTCAAGTCCCGAGGTCCTGCGCTCCCAGCGGAAAGGCGTCGGTCACGACCGTGGCCCGGACTTTGGCCGGCAGGGGGGTGCCCGGGGGGATCTGCAGCACCACATTTCTCAGCTGGCCCGCAGGCCCCGACGTGGTCGTCGTGTTCGCTTTGTAGTCGAGCCCGACCACCACTCCGGTGGACGCGGCGGTGAGGATGATCGAGACGACGTGGGCCTTCGCCAGGTACCGGGTTCCCGGCGCCTGTGCGAACGTAGCTACCACCGCGCCCGCCGTGCTGGGTTTCGGAGGAGTCAAGGTAACCCGGCGGACGGAAAGCCCCGGCGGGGCGCTGGTCGCCGGCCCCGAGGGCGGGTAGCCCGTCGCCAGGAAGGTGCCGCTCGCCACCAGGTCGCCCGACGAGTTGCACAACGAAGTGACCGACAAGAGCAGGGATCCGTAGAAGGGCACGTCAGCGCAGTGCGACATCGCGAAGAAGCTGGCACCGGGCAGGGCGCGAAGCGCCTGGGTGAGGCGCATCCGGAACGTCAATTGGCGAAGCGGCACCGGCCCGAAGCTGACGGGCAAAGTGATGTCGGACGCGGAGACCGAGATCAGATTGCCCCGGTAACTCCCCTCTAGCGGGAAGGCGAAGTTGGTGGCCGGATCGGCGACGAGCGAACCGTCAGGGGCGCGGACCGCACCCACGACGAACATGAGGATCCGCCCGGTCCCTCTGGCATCTGGCGGCGAGACGGAAAGGGTGGAGACGATCCAGTTGTAGCTGTCGAATCCAATCTGGTTGACGCTCGGGAGGAACGCTGGCAGCGGGATGGCCAGCTGGGTCAGATTGAGCGCACTCACGCGGTGGACGCCAACCGTGAGCGGCAGGGAGGTGGCGCTTCGTGCGGTTAGAAGTGCGAGCGTGGTGTGGACAACCCCGGTCGAGCCGTCGCCGAGCGGCGGTGGAGCGACCGCGTAGTTCCCGGCCACCGTGAGGGAGTAGCGCGTTCCCGGCGAGAGGAAGCCCTTGGGGACGACGAAAAGATAATGACCGTCACCGGACATCGAGGTGGAGAAGGGGACCGGTGGAGTGAGGGTAACCGTCGGGGGGTGCTGTGCCTCAAGGCGGGCGTCGATGGCGACGCCGGCACGTCGCACGACCAAACGGAGCGGGAGAACGGACTCCGGGGCGACCGCGACGGTGGTGGACGTCTCGGTGGATCCACCCGGGGTCACCAAGAACACGGAGGTGACATTTGGCTGGAAGGTCCCGCCCGGCCCCACCGCGCAGCGTGGGTCGTGCACGTGCAGGCAGTAGTCGTAGGGCACGTACCAGACCGCGCCGTCCTCGCTGGCGATGTAGATGCCGGTCTTCCCCAGCGCCGGTGAGCCGTTTAGGTCGTTTCGGTCCCGAAGGTCTGGCACCGCCGAGGTGGTGTCGAAGGACCACCGACGTTGACCGGTCGCGGCGTCGAGGGCGTAGAGGCGGCCATCCCCGGCGCCGACGTAGACGATTTGCCCGCCGGGTTCATCTGCCGGGGCGGCTCCGATGACCGGAGAAGACCGCACGACGTCGCCGGTGTCATAGCGCCAGAGAAGGTGTCCGTTCGGGTCGAGCGCGTAAACTGACCCGTCCGTGGACGCAAAGACGATCTCCACCGTCTGTCCGGCGGGGTTGCTCAGCAACGCCGGGGAGCTGTAGATGTTGTCAGCGGTCGGAAACGACCAGCGGACTGCGCCGGTGGTGCTGTTGATCGCGTACAGCTTCCCATCGAAGGATCCCTCGTAGAGGGTGCCGTCACTCCCCAGCGCCGGCGACGAGACGACGAAGCCGAGCGTGCTGACCGACCACCGGAGATTGCCCGAGGCGTCCAGCGAGAAGAACGAGCCGGAGAGCGACCCCCAGTAGCTCGTGCCGTCGGGCGAGACGGCGGCCGAGGTCCATACACTGTTGCCGGCGGCGTACCCCCATGCGAGCTTCCCGTTCGGGTGCAGCGCGAAGGCCGCACCGCCGGTGTTGCCGGCGAGCAGGTTGCCCCCGGGGGCGAGTTCGACGTTGCCCTCCCACCAGGCGACGGTTTGCCCGGCGGTGAGCGACTTCGGCGCCTTGTAGCGCCACACCAGTCGCTGTGCCGCCGGCAGATTCGTCGGCTTGGTGCGAAGCTGGTAGAGGTACTCGTCGCCCGATCCAAACGTGACCGTGGCCGAGTGGGTCGAGGTCGACGGCCGGCCAAGGACCGCGGCAGAGTCGATGAGATTCCCGGTCTTGTAGCGCCACAGCGGCCTTCCCGACGGCGAGATGGCGTAGAGGTAGTCGTCGGCCGAACCGACGTATATCGTCCCGTCACCGCCGAGGACCGGGGTCGAGAAGACCGCCTTCGCCGTGGCAAAGGACCACGGCCGGTCACCCGAGTAGTGGGCCACGATGGGGCTCTCTCCGGTGTTCCGCTCGTCGTGGCGCATGACCGGCCACGGGGAGGTGGGGTCGAACGGGACCGAGGTGGCAGGGTGGCTGGCGCTGGGTGCCGTCGCGGCGTTGACGGTGGCAGCTGAGCCGACAACGCTGCCGACGACGATGGAGAGGCAGCCCAAGCTGCATTGCCAACCGCGTATCCGGCCCATAGTGCAACCGCCTGCCTTCGACGAGAAGTGTCACCTGCCAATCTCACTCGCCGCCGGATCTCGGGCCAGGGTCGAAGGTCCCCCTTCGGATCTCTTCGACCGGGTTCCAGGACGTGAGATCCCCGTTCGTCGACCGAGGCACATCGGGATACTCGAACCCCTTAAGACCTCACCACTACCTAAGACCAAAGCAAGCGCCCCAACCCTTGGAAAGGGCACCCAGTTGTTCAACCGCTCGCGGTGCGAGTTGGCGCCGGCGCAACCGGTCGACACCGGCAACGCTCCGACAGGGGTTTGATTCGACCTGGGTCTGATGGAGCCTCTGTCGATGAGTCGGAGGTCAGACACACTGCCCAGACGGGTCCATCGCCGCTTGTTCCTTCGCTCCCCGGGAGTCCTTCGGTTCCAAGGTCCGTCTACAGGGAGGTGTCCGGCGTCAGCGCGAGCCAGTGCCGTTTCGGAGACCGAGAACGCGCTACCGACCGGGCAGCGGGTCGTCACTGGCCTTGGTGCGGAAGGTGGCAATGCTGGACGTCGCGGGAGGTGGACGGTCACGCGAGCGCCTCGGTGACATCCGTGCCCGCATCATGGCGCGTCATCGGGACGACGCCGGTCGGTGACAAGTCGGGGCACGTTTCTCAGGCAATGTGAAGTAGTTTCGACGAAATCCCCCCGTATGTGATCAGCTCGAGCCGAAGGGGCAACGGCAATGAATGTGCTGAATGCTTCCGATTCGGTGCCGGTGGGATCGAGCCGAGGGCCGTTGTTCCGGTTCCTCTTTGTCCACGAGGTCGACGAGTACCCCGGAACTGGGCGGCGAACCGGATACCTGGCGGTGGCCGTCCTGGCCACCGTCGTCCTCTACTACACCTACTACACCCAGTTCGGCGTCACCCCGAACATCCTGCGCTCCTATCACATGTCGTTCTCGTTCTTCGTGTGGATCGTCATCATCTCCAACCTCCTGGGTGCCTTCGCCTCGCTGCCGGCCAGCAAGACGGACCAGTTGGGCCGGTCCAACACCATCATCTACGGCCTACTGGTCATCGGGCTCCTGATCGCAGTGGGCGTCCCCAACGCCGGGACGGAGTGGGCCTTCGCCGCCGTACTCTGCGCCGTCGGAGTGGTCGAGGGGGCGATCCTGGTGGCTACCCCGGCCATGATCCGCGACTTCAGCCCGCAGGTGGGCCGGGCCTCGGCCATGGGCTTCTGGGCGATCGGGCCGGTGGCCGGCAGCCTCATCACCAGCATCGTGGCCAACCGCACCCTCAGCCACTTCGTCGACTGGCAGAGCCAATTCATCATCTCGGGGCTCGTGGCCATCGGCACCTTCATCGTGGCCCTCATCTTCATGAAGGACCTGTCAGCCAGGCTGCGGGACCAGCTCATGATCAGCGCCCGCGACCGCGCATTGGTCGAGGCCCGAGCCCGGGGGATCTCCGAGGCGGACCTCGAGTCGGCAACCAGACGCCCTTGGCGCCAGATTGCCAATTGGAACCTGGCGGGGCTGGCCTTCGGGATCGCCGTCTTCCTGCTCATCTACTACGCGGCCGCCGCCTTCTTGACGATCTACTACTCGGTTACCTTCCTCAACCCGAACGGCACCTACCTCACCACCTCGCAGGTCAACGGGCTGAACCAGTGGCTCTGGGGTGCCGACATCGTGGCCCTGATCGTGGTGGGGGCGTTGTCGGACCGCGTTCGGGTTCGAAAGCCCTTCATGCTGGTCGGCACCTTCGGGGCCATCGCCACCATGATCGTCTTCATCAGCTTCGCCAACCACCCGCACACCGGCTTCGACAAGCTCATCGCCACCGGATGCGTCCTGGCCCTCTGTCTCTCACTGGTCTACGCCCCCTGGATGGCCGGGTACACCGAGACGGTCGAGGCCAAGAACCCCGCCCTCGTAGGGACGGGGCTGGCACTGTGGGGCTGGATCTTGCGGTTGGTAGTGGGCATCTCGTTCATCTTCCTGCCGCTGGTCATCACCAGCGTCAATCCGGTGGTGGACAACGAGCCGGTGGCGGCGACGGTGATCCACGGCCAGTTGATCGCCGACTTCGTGGCCGAGCACCCGAAGTCAGTGGCCTTCGCCCAGGCCCATGCCCCACTGCTGACGAAGATCAGCCCCTACTCGGCCACACTGGCCAAGGCGGCCAAGAACCCGACCACAGGGCCGCTCATCGCCCGGCTGGAGAAAGACCTCGGCGCGACACTCACTGTGGTGCTGAAGTACGAGAACACACTGAAGCACCTGGTCGAGCCGTACAAGGCCCAGCTCGACTATCTCTCGGCCCACCAAATCCAGCTTGACGCCCTACAGAAGGGGTTCAAGGAGGCACCCAAACAGTGGCGGCGTTGGTTGTGGATCGACGTGGCTGGCATGGTCGTCTTCATCCCCACGATCTGGCTCACCCGGGGACGGTGGAACCCGCGCCGGGCGAAGCGGGACGAGCAAGAGCACGAGCGCGCCGTGACTGAGGAGCTGGCCCGGCTGATCAGCGCGGAGGAGGCCGGCAGCACGGTTTGATTCCGCCCAGTCCTCACATCCCAGAACGTGAGCCCGATTCGGGTGACCCCCCGCTGTAGCGACAAGCTCAACCGCCTGCCACTAGTGGGACGGTCATAGTGCGCATGGCCACGAAGGTCGAGTTCAGCGACCGGGTCCTCACCTACCGCCAGCGACTCGGCCTGTCCAAGGAGCCCTGGCCCAACTGTTGGGACACCTGATGGGCAGACAACATCAGGAAGCAAGCTGAGTCAGTAATCCCTTGTCAACAGGGGGTGGGGCCGGTGAGGATCGAACTCACGACCGAGGGATTATGAGTCCCCTGCTCTGACCACTGAGCTACGGCCCCACCGCAAAATACCAGGTCACCGTGGACTTCCGGCGTTCTGTCCCCGACGATGTCGGGCTGTGGATCGAGGCCGTCGTCGGTGGTGCAACGTCAAGCGGGGTCGTGAACTGCCAGAATCAGAGCGTGGGCGGGGTGCGCAGATTCGCAATGGTGGCCTTGGTCGTGTCGACGGCTGCTCCGCTGCTCGTGGGGTCCACTGCGGGTCCGGCCTCGGCCGCCCTGCGTCTCGTGGCTGCGACGTCGTCCGCTCCAGACCCGACACCGAAGTACGACTGCACGTACAACAAGACAACCACAGCGTGGACGGGCGCCTTCGCCAGTGCATCGACGATCGGTTGGGGCGGGAGCGGTACAAGCCCGATCACCTGTCTCGGCGGAGTCTTCTTCCTCCAGGACTTCCGGAATCAGAACTACGGGTTCGGCATCTACGACGGCTCGAAGATGACCTGGCAGGACGCCGATGGGTACCTGCCGGCCCAGATCACGACGTTCCACCGGACAGGGGCAACCGTTGCCATCACCGAGTTCGCCGACAAGGTCGTGATCGGCGGCAATGCGTACGTCGCCGTCTACGCCAGGGTGAGCGTCGACAACCAGACGAGCCACACGGTAACAGCGAATCCCGATCCCTCGCCTGGCCTCGTCCCCCTCAATCAGGCGCCCGATGCCGTGAAACCCCACGCGACCGTCGACCACGACTACGTGGTGGCTGCGGACCGTTTCGGCAACAGCTACCCGTGGCCTCCGACAGCGACACTGGCCGCGGCGGGCGGGTTCTCGGAGCACTTCACCCACATGGAGCAGTACTGGAACCAGCAGCTCGCCGGCATCGCCCAGATCAACGTCCCCGACGCCGGCCTCGTGAACGCCTACCGCAGCGGCTTCATCTACACCCAGATCGCGCGCAGTGGCGACCACCTCAACACCGGCGTCAACGGCTACGAGACCGAGTTCAGCCACGACACGGTGGGAATCCTCACCAACCTCCTCACGCTGGGCGACTTCACAGGAGCCGCGACACTCCTCACGGCGGTCCGTGACGACGTCATCACACCGCAGCCGACACAGGCCTACCAGGACGGGGCGTGGCTCTATCCCCTCCCGTGGGCCATCTACCTCCTCAAGACGGGGGACGTGCAGACCGTCGAGCAGAATTTCGCCACCGACGGCCCGGCAGGCGCTGACCAGCCGAGCATCGAGACGGCGGCTCACGACATCGCCGCCGGCAGGACCGGGCCCGGGGGCATCATGCTGGCGACCAACGACATCGATTCCGTCGGCTACTGGACCACGGACGACTACGAGGCCCTCGTCGGCCTGGCCGCCTACCGCTACATCGCCACACGGATCGGGAACGCCTCCGAGGCCAGCTGGGCCTCCCAGCAGTACAACAGTCTCCTTGCCGCCACCAACTCCACGCTCGAGGCGACGATCAAGCAGTACCACCTCGACTACCTCCCGTGCTCCATCGTGCAGCCCAACACCGCCAACCGCTGCAAGAACCCACAAGACGCCAACTGGACGTCGCCGCTGGGCAGCTGGGCGTGGGACGCGACACTCCTGGGGGCTCCGGTCAGCGGTCCCGGCGCCACCATGGTCGACGCCACCTACGACTACGGCTTCGGTCGACTGAAGGGGAAGCTCCCCCCGGACACCACCGGTGGCTTCCCCGGCGACTACTACTCGACCGGCTACAACGCCGGGATGGGAACCGACGGACTGGCCAGCAAGAACCACCGTGACCAGGGGATCCTCAACTACGAGTTCATGATCGACCACTCGCAGAGCGGGCCGTACTCGTGGTGGGAAAGCTCATCGGCCCCGTCTCCGAGCACGCCGTGGATCGGCAACCATCCTGCCGCGGGCCAAGGTGCCTCGCCCCACGCCTGGGGGATCTCGGGTGCCAACGGGGTCCTGCTGGCCTCCCTGGCCGCAGAGAGGGCTAACGGCACGCTGATTGTCGGACAGGGGGTACCGGGCAGCTGGCTCTCGGGTCGCGCACCCATCACCGTCACCCACTTCCCGACCACCGACGGTGGCAGGGTTGACCTCACGATCTCCCCCGAGGGCCAGTCGGTGAAGCTCGTCTTGCACGGCGATGTCCCGCACCAGGTGCACTTCGACCTCCCGTCGTTCATCGACAACGTGTCGTCGACCTCGAACGGGCACGTGGACGAGGCCACCGGCACGGTGACGATGGCTCCGGGCGCAACGTCGGTCACCGTGCAGCTCCGCCACACCCCTTGAACCGATGAGTACGCCCCTCCCCGGGCCGCTCGTCGTCCTCCGACCGGAGTCGCCGATCGCAGAACTACCCGACTGTGGCTGGAGCCAAGGGTCGCCGGCTGCGGGCAGCTACGCCAATACTTTACGACACCACGCGATGACGTTGGCGTCGTCCACCGCGAACGTCCAGAACGCCGCCAGCCACCGCCGGGCTGGTTCGAGCCAGTCCGCCAGACCGGCATCGCGCAGCCAGGCCAGGGCGACTTGACGGTCGCGGGTGGTGGCGACCGGCGTGATGCGGGGCGAGCCAAGGTAGACGACGGCGGACAGCGGGTCGAGCCGACGGTCGCCGACCACGCTCGTGGTGCCGACGTCGATCACCGCCGTGATGGCGTCGCCATCGGTCAGGACGTTGCCGGTGAAGGCATCCAGGTGAACGAAGGCAGGTCCTGCGGGCTCTGGAAGCTGATCGGCAAGCTCCTCTGGGTCGAGCTCTGCGAACCCGGGGAACCTCGACAGGCTCACCGCCGCCCTGCGAGCGAGGTACTCGCGCCACGTGGGGGCGGTCAGGGGATCGGGGCCCATGAGTTCGCCGTACCATCCCCGCGGATCGAGATGCAGGTCCCCGAGGGTCGACACCGCCTCCAGGTAGCTCTCGATGAGCCGTGACCGCCGGTCGCCGTCGACCGTGGGCAGCACCTTCAGCACCGATCGTCCGGGCAGCCGGCGCTCGATGCCGTAGGCGCGGCGGCCCTCCTCACCGACCTCGACCAGTTCGGGGAGCCGGAACGTTGCGTTGGCCCGCGCCAGCTCGTCGACCAGCTCCTGTCTCCGCACGAGTACCCCACTCGGGGTTCCCGGATGCAGGATCCGGACCACCCGGTCCCCGCCGAGCGCGAGGACCCATGCCTCGCCTCCGTGGCCGAGGACGGCAGCACGGATGAGGTCGAGCTTCGCCACGATGGTCTCGAATGTGCGGTCGCCAGGGAGGTTCGGGGACATGGGTTCGACGCTCACGGCATGCAGGTGCCTGGACGTGGACGCTAGTTGGTCCATGCTGCACCCGACGTCCTCGATCTCGGCTCCCTGGGCCGACAACGTGCCGCTGGCACTCGAACGGCAGGGGGTCGTCGGCACCGGCTCCGACGGGCGCGGTTCGCTGACAGCCCATCCCTATGCTCACCTCGCCGGACCGACGATCCTCGACTGACCGATGGCCGACGTCGGCACTAGCTCCACGGACTTCCCTCGGACTGGTCACCGAGCACGCTGTCGCGATGTCCCACCCTGATCCGGGGTTCGGCCACGGGCGGCGACGGTGGCGCCACCGACGGGATCTCGGCACGACGGCTCCTGCGGAACCCCGTGGTCAACCAGGTCCCGCCAATCGATGCGGGTGATGTGCTCAGAGTATGGCCGACCCGAAGCGGATCACGTTGCCGTCAGGATCCGTCACGGCGCCCTCCCGCCTGCGGTAATCCTCGTCCTTTGGGCCGTCCACGACGACGCCGGCTGCTCGCCAGTCGTCGGCCGCCCGGTCGGCGTCATGGCAGTGGAGGTAGAGGGAACCGCCACCGGGCAACTCGCCATCGGCGGCCTGTGCCAGGTGGATCGTCAGATCCCGGTCCCGGTGGGCGAAGGCGTACGTGTCATCGTGCAACGAGGTCTTGAACCCCAGCTGCTCGTAAAAGGAAACCGACCTGGACACGTGGGCAACCTTGAAGATCGGATCGAAGCCCGTCACCAGCCAGGAGCCCGACATCAGTTGCAGCTGGCCGTCGCGCTGTGCGTCGAGCCCGTCCAGGCAGCTGTGGCAGATCGGCAGTTCCGGGTGTGAGCGCAGTCTGACCCACCAGTCGACTGACGCCGAGCAGCATGCGCACGGAACGGCCATGAGACGCCCCTCGCTCACGCGACGAGGGAGACCGCCATGTCGTCGCCGGAGAATCCGCCCCCGCTACCCGAGCAGCCCGCCCACCGGCGGCAGTGCCGCAGGTGGACGGGCTGCTGGATACCGCCGATTTCTAGAATGTGTACAGGTCGGCGTTGGTGGCCGGCGTCGTCCCGGCAGCCGTCGTCACCGAGATCCTCACCTGGCCGGCGGCGTGTGCCGGGGAGGTGGCGATGATCTGGGTGGCGGAGACCACCGTGAATGTCTTGGCTGTCGATGTGCCGAACTTGACGCTGTGCACTGTCTTGAACCCGGCCCCTGTGATGGTCACCTTGGTGCCACCACCCACCGGGCCGCTTGACCTCGACAGCGAGGTGATGATCGGGCCGTAGGTGAAGGTGTCACCCGAGACGACGGCGCTCTCCCCACCGGGGGTCACCACCCGAATGTTGACCGCGTTGCCCGCGGTCCCTGCCGGGCTCTTCACCGTGAGCTGGTTCGCTCTGGCGCTGACCGTGATTGTCGTCGTCACCCTGGTTGTGCCGAAGTAGACCGCCGTGGCACCTGTGAAGCCGCTACCGCTCACCGTCACCACCGTGCCACCGGCCGCCGGGCCGCTGGCCGGCGTCACGCCGGTGACCACCGGCACCGGGTAGACGTACTTGTAGATGTCGTTGACGGTGGACGGCGTGGTCCCCCCGGGCGTCGTCACCGAGACCCGGACTGTCCCGGCCGCGTGCGGGGGGGCGTAGGCGATGATCTGGGTGGACGACCTGACGGTGAAGGACTGGGCTGTCAATGTGGCGAACTTGACAACGGTCGCACCGGTGAACCCGGTCCCTGTGATGGTCACCGTGTTGTAACCCGACAACGGGCCTGTCCGGGAGAGGGAGGTGATGGTCGGGACCGCGTCGTAACTGAAGGGTTTGGGACTCGAGGTCCCGCCCGGCGTGGTCACGGTCACTGTCACCGTCCCCACGGCGTGGGCCGGGTCCTTGACGGTGAGGGTGGTTGTCCCCGTCACGTGGACTGTGGTGCCGTGGTTCCCGGCCCCGAATGTGACCGTGGTGGACCCTGTGCGGAACCCGGTGCCGGTCAGGGTGATCACTGTCCCGCCCGACAGCGGGCCGGCCGACGGTGTGATCGAGGACAGGGTCGGGACCGGGTCGAAGGTGTAGTGCTTGGCGCCCGAGGTCCCGCCGGACGTGGTCACGGTCACTGTCACCGTGGCGGCCGTGTGCGACGGCGTCTTGACGGTGAGCGAGGTTGTCCCGGTCACGTGGACTGTCGTGCCGTGGTACCCCGCCCCGAATGTGACCGTGGGGGTCCCTGTGAGGAAGTTGGTGCCCGTGAGGGTGACCACTGTCCCGCCTGCCACCTTGCCGGACGACGGTGTGATCGCCGTCAGGGTCGGGGGCAGGCTGTAGGTGTAGTGCTTGGCGCCAGAGGTCCCACCCGGCGTGGTCACGGTCACTGTCACCAGCCCGGAGCCGTGGCTCGGGGCCTTGACCGTGAGGCTGGTTGTGCCGAGCACGTGGACTGTCGTGCCGTGATTACCGGCAGCGAATGTGACCGTGGTGGCACCTGTGCGGAAGCCGGTGCCGGTCAGGGTGATCACTGTGCCGCCCACGAGCCTGCCGGCCGACGGTGTGACCACCGAGAGGGTCGGGATCGGGTCATAGGCGTAGTGCTTCGTGCCCGAGGTCCCGCCGGGGGTGGTGACGGTCACTGTGACGATGGCCGACGTGTGGCTCGGGGTCTTGACGGTGAGCGACGTTGTGCCCGACACGTGGACTGTCGTGCCGTGGTTTCCGGCCCCGAATGTGACCGAGGTGGCTCCTGTGCGGAAGCCGGTGCCGGTCAGGGTGACCACTGTCCCGCCCGCCACCTTCCCGGCCGACGGTGTGACCGTCGACAGGGTGGGGATCGGGTCGTAGCTGTAGGGCTCGGGGTTCGAGGTCCCGCCGGGGGTGGTGACGGTCACTGTGACGGTGGCGGCTGTATGTGCCTCGGTCACAGCCACGATCTTTGTGGGGGATGTCACCGTCCAACTGTGCGCTGTTGTTGTCCCGATCTTCACCGAGGTGGCACCTGTGACGAACCCGGTGCCCGTGAGGGTGACCACCGTCCCACCGACGAGCTTGCCGGCGGACGGTGTGACCGATGACAGGGTGGGGATCGGGTCATAGGTGTAGTGCTTCGTGCCCGAGGTCCCGCCGGGGGTAGTGACGGTCACTGTCACGGTGGCGGGCCCGTGGTTGGGCGTGGTCACGGTGAGGGTGGTTGTGCCGGTCACGTGGACTGTGGTGCCGTGGTTGCCTGTCCCGAATGTCACCGAGGTGGCCCCTGTGCGGAACCCGGTGCCCGTCAGGGTGACCACTGTCCCGCCCGCGACCTTGCCGGCCGACGGTGTCACCGTCGACAGGGTCGGGATCGGGTCGTAGGTGTAGTGCTTCGTTCCCGAGGTCCCGCCGGGGGTGGTGACGGTCACTGTCACGGTGCCGGGCCCGTGCCCCGGCGCCTTGACGGTGAGCGATGTTGTGGCCGACACGTGGACTGTGGTGCCGTGGTTGCCTGTCCCGAATGTGACCGTGGTGGCCCCTGTGCGGAACCCTGAGCCGGTCAGGGTGATCACTGTCCCACCGATGAGCTTGCCCGCCGACGGTGTGACCGCCGAGAGCGTCGGGATCGGGTCGAAGGCGTAGTGCAAGCCGTTCGAGCTCCCGCCGGCGACTGTGACGGTCACTGTCACCGTGGCGGCCGAGTGGGCCTCGGTCACGGCCGTGATCTTTGTGGGGGATGTCACCGTCAGGCTTGTCGCTGTTGTCGCGCCGAACTTGACCTTGGTGACCCCTGTGACGAAGTTGGTGCCCCTCAGGGTGACCACTGTCCCGCCCGCGACCTTCCCGGCCGTCGGTGTGACCGAGGTCAGGGTCGGTACCGGCAGGAAGGTGAAGCTTGTAGAGGAGGTGCCCATCCCACCGGCCGTGCTCACGTAGATCATGACGGGCCCGGCGAGGTGGGCCTTGGTGACGGCGAAGAGATGGTTGTTGTTTGTCGCTGTCACCACCACACTGGCCGCTGTTGTTGTCCCGAACTTGACCGTGGTGGCCCCCGGGACGAAGCCGCTGCCTGTGAGCTCGACGGTGGTGCCACCCTCGGTGGTGCCGACTGTCGGTGTGAAGTTTGTGATGAACGGTATCGGGTCGTACCTGTAGTCGTTGCCGGCGATGGCGGTCCCGCCGGGCGTGGTAACCGTCACTGTCACGAGGCCGGCCCGGTTGGACTTGGTCACGGCCTTGATCTTTGTGGCGCTTGTCACGTGGAAGCTGGACGCCGCCTTTGTCCCGAAGTGCACGGCCGTGGCCCCGGTGAACCCGGTGCCGATGATGGTCACCGTGGTGCCGCCGGCGGTCGGGCCGGCTGTCGGGCTGAAGGAGAGGATGGCCGGGCCGCCGTAGGTGAAGTGCTCACCGGAGGCCGAGGTCCCCCCGGCGGTGGTGGCCTTCACTGTCACGGAGCCTGCTCCGTGCGACGGTGAGGTGACCTTGATCTTGGTGCTGCTTACGAAGGTCACCGAGCCGGCCGGGATGACCGTCCCGCCGAATGTGACCGTGGTGGCCCCCGAGACGAAGCCGCTGCCTGTGAGGGTGACCAAGGTCCCCCCGGTGATCGGTCC
>JBKQNY010000172.1:0-8602 GCA_052145775.1 Acidimicrobiales bacterium | reverse complement strand
GTAGGCCAGGACCTCCATGCCGAGCCCCCGCAGGCGCCACCGCAGAGCCCGCCCGACCGCCCCCAACCCGATCAACCCGGCGGTCCGCCCGGCCAGCTCGAAGGCCCGGAAGCGCTGGTAGGGGATGGTGCCGTCCTTGTAGATGTCCCCGGCCCGGACGTCCTTGTCGGCGGCCACCACCCCGCGGCTGGCCGCGAAGAGGAGGCCCACCGTGAGCTCGGCCACGGCGTCGGCGTTGCGGGCCGGGGCGCGCAGCACCGGGACCCCGGCTTTGGTGGCCGCGGCGACGTCGACGTTGTTGGGGTCGCCCCGGCAGCTGGCCACGGCGATCAACGGCTGCTCGTAGAGGGGGTCGGCGCAGACGTCGCTCTCGACGATCACGATGGTGGCTTGCTCGGCGGCTACCCGCTCGGCGAGCTGCTCGGCGTTGTAGATACGCAGCGAGGGCTGGTCGAGCCAGGAGTCGAGCACGAGGTCGGCCAGCTGGCCGAGGAGGTCGAGTCCGGGGCCGCGCAGCGACGCCGTGACGAGGGCCTTCGGACGAGGTGAGGACATGTGCTCCATAATGGCCGCTCATGGGTTCCTTGTCAGGTTCGAGCGACCGCCCGTCATCGGGTGGGGACGGCGGCCCCGTCACCGTCGGCGTCGACGTCGGCACGACGTCGGTCAAAGCGCTGGCGGTGGACGGAGACGGCCACGTCGTGGCCCGGTCCCGGGTGGCCCATCGGATCGTGGTCCCCGAGGCCGAGCAGCTCGAGCACGACGCGCGCCGGGCCTGGCGCCAGGGTCCCCGTCGGGCCTTCGCCGAGGTGGTCTCGCAGCTCTCGGTGCCCGTCGCCGGGGTGGCGGTGTCGGCGATGGTGCCCTCGATGACCGCCGTCGACCGCCGCGGGGTCCCGTTCCTGCCCGGCATCCTCTACGGCGACAAGCGGACCCGGTTCGAGGCGCCCGGGGCCACAGCGGGCATGCCCGACGCCCGGGGGTTCCTCCGCTGGGCGGCGCAGACGGCCCCGTCGGCCGCCGGCTACTGGCCCTGCCAGGCCGTGGCCACCAACGCCCTGTGCGCAGTGCCGGCCATGGACTCGGTCACCTCCATCGTCTACGGCGACCTCCGCGGCCCCGAGGGCTGGCGGCCCGAGCCGCTGGCCGCCCACGGGGCGCGGCCCGACCCGATGCCGGTCGTGGTCGAGATGGGCGAGCCGGCCGGCACCAACCCCGAGACCGGCGCCGTGGTGACCGGCGGGACGATCGATGCCCTCTGCGACCAGCTGGTCTCGGTCGCCGCCGAGCCCGGCGACGTCCTGGCCATCTTCGGGGCGACCCTGGTCATCTGGATCGTCACCGACCGCTGGGTCGAGATCCCGGGGCTGGTGACCGTGCCCCACACCGTCCCCGACCGCATCCTGGTGGGCGGCCCGAGCAACGCCGGCGCCCTCTTCGCCGACTGGGCCCGGCACCTCCTTCGGGGGGTGGCCGCGCCCGGCCCCGCCCGCGGGCGCCAGCCGGCCCCGACGGACGGGCGCACCGGCGACCCCGAGCGCGTGCCGGTCTGGCTGCCCTACCTCCGTGGCGAACGCACGCCGTTCAACGACCCGTCCCTGCGGGCCAGCCTCTACGGGCTGGACATCACCCAGGGGCCGGCCGCCATCGAGCGGGCGGCCTTCGAGGCGAGCGGCTTCGTCATCCGCAGGATGCTCGAGCTGTCGGGGCTCGAGGGTCGGCGGGTGGTCACCAGCGGCGGCGGGACCCGCGTCCCCGCCTGGATGGCGGCGGTGGCCGACGCCACGGGGCTCCCGGTCGACACCCCGGCCGTCCCTGAGGGCGCGGCCCTGGGCGGCGCCTTCGTGGCGCGGGTGGCGGCAGGGCTCGAGCCGTCGATCGACGGCTCGCGGCGCTGGGCCCGCACCGGGACGCGCTACGAGCCGGATCCGGTGTGGGCGAAGGCGGCCGCCGACCGCTACCGGCGTTTCGAGGCGCTGGGACCGGGCACCTGAGCTCCGGCCGTCAGCCGGCGTTGGGCTCGAAGGCCACCTTGATGGCGCCGCTCTCCCCCGGCACGGCCAAAGAGCGCAGGGCCCCCCGCCAGTCGTCGAGGGTGAAGCGGTGGGTGAGCATCGCCGAGATGTCGATACGGCCGTCGGCCACCAGATCGAGGTAGTGGGCGATGGCATGCTTGCGCACCCCGCCGAGCTCCTCGACGCCGAAGGCGTTCGACCCGGTCACCGTCAGCTCCTTGAAGTAGACGGGGGACCACTCCCAGCGCTCGGGCGTGCTGACCCCGGTGTAGACGAGGGTGCCGCGCTCGGCGAGGACCCGGACCGCCACCTCGAACGTCTCGGGCTTCCCCACCGTGTCGTAGACGACGTCGATGTGGCCGGGGCGGGTGACCGGCAGGCCCAGGATCGGGGTGTGCAGCACGCCGCCCGACCACGCCGCCAGGGCCTCGAGCACCTCGAGCCGGGGCTCGTGGGGGAGGACGAGGGCGGCACCGAACCGCTCGGCCATGGCCACCTGGGCGGGGAAGCGGGTGACCACCGCCACCTCCACGTCGGGGTACAGGGCGCGGAGGATGGCCAGGCTGGTGAGGCCCAGGGCACCCGCCCCCCACACCACGGCCCGTCCGCCGGCGGGCGGGGGGTGGTGGACGATCGAGTGGAAGGACACCGCGAAGGGGTCGGCCAGGACCGCGGCCTCGTCGGAGATCGAGTCGGGGACGGGGAAGAGCATGGAGTCGTGGGCCGACATCCGCTCCGCCCAGGCGCCGGGGGCGTCGGTGATGACCCCGATGTGCACCCCGGGACCCAGGGCACCCTTGGTGAAGCTCCAGCACAGCGGGAACTCCCCCCGCACGCAGGCCGGACAGGGCGGGTCGATGCCCCGCGGACCGCAGGTCAGCCACGGGTTGAGCACGACCCGCTGGCCCACCTCGACGCCGCGTGCCTCGGGACCGAGCTCGACCACCTCGGTCACGACCTCGTGGCCCGGGACGTGGGGCAGCGAGGAGAAGGCCGACATCGGATTGTCCATGTCGCCCTCGCTGAAGTCCCCGAGGACGAGCTTGGCGTCAGACCCGCAGATCCCCGACAGGATCGGCCTGGTGATCACCCAGTCCGGCCGCACGAGGCGGGCGTCGGGCACCTCGTGGAGGCCGAAGGGAATCTTGTCCAGCAGCTCGTCGACGTCGTCGGCCGGCCCCGGCCGGGACGGGTCCTTCACGGGCGGCTCACCGAATACCAGTGCCTTCATCGGTCGTTTCCTTTCCGGGCGCCCGCTGAGGCGCCCGCCGTTGCTCGATTAACGGTGCTGCCTCACGCGTCGGCGTCGCCCATGGCCCGCATCCCGGCGAAGAAGCCGTCGATGTCGGCCGTCTTCATCTCGACCACCGCCTTCATGTCGGGCAGGTAGTGCTCGAAGCGGTCGCTGTCGATGGCGGCCACGATGCCGTCGGCCACCACCGTCGGCGGCTCCAGCGGTCCCTTGTAGACCGGGTCGTCGTTGCCCGGCTGGTCCCAGATCTCGGTGTCGATCGCCCCGGGGAGGACGAGCTTCACGGAGACGCCGGTGCCGACCAGGTCGCAAGCCATTGCCTCGCTCCAGCCGGCCAGGGCGAATTTGGAGCCCGAGTAGGCGGCCTCGGTGTAGATGCCGAGCCTCCCTCCCAAGCTGGACACGTTCACGAAGACCCCGCTGCGGTGCTCGAGCATCCGGGGCAGAAGGGCCAGGGTGATGGCGACCGGGGAGAAGTAGTTGACCGTCATCACGTGCTCCACCTCGTCCATGGTGAGCCGTGTCACTGGCCGGCGCATCGGGATGGCGGCGTTGTTCACCACCACGTCGAGGCGGCCGTAGGCGTCCCAGATCTTGAGGGACAGCCGGGCCGCGGCCCCGGGGTCCGAGAGATCGGCGGCCCAGCGCCGGGAGGCCGGCGCCTGCGCGAGGCAGTCGGCGAGGACCTCGTCCAGGCGCTCGGCGCGCCGCGCCACCAGGGCCACCGTTGTGCCTCGGGCGGCCAGAGCACGGGCGGTCGCCGCCCCGATCCCCGACGACGCACCGGTGACCATGACGACCCGTCCCGCTCCCGCGGCCCCAGTGTCCTGCGACCTTTCCGGCGTCATGGCACCCGCACCCCCGCGTTCAACTGACCCGGTGCCGGCCCGCGCCGGGGCACCGGTCTCGGGGTGAGCGAGGGGACTTGAACCCCCGACCTCCAGGGCCACAACCTGGCGCTCTAACCTGCTGAGCTACGCCCACCGAGGTGCCCAAGTCTGGCACATCGGCTGCGGCCGGCAGACCGCGCAAATTCAGCGGGACGGTAGCTTCCAGCCCTGGGCGGCGGCGATTTCCTTGCAGGTCGGGCAGACCGGGTAGCGCCGGGGATCCCGTCCCGGAACCCAGATCTTCCCGCAGAGGGCCTTCACCGGCGTGCCGGTGACCATTCCCTCCACCACGTTGGTGCCCATCTCCACGAATTCGCCGTCGTCGGGCTTGTAGCCCTCAAGGACGATGTGGGCCATCCGCTCGTGGTCGCCCTCGTCGATTGCGGGCTCGGGACGGGTGAGCGTGACCGTGGGGCTTGAAGCAGGGGAGGGGGAGGGGTCGAGGACGCCCTGCTCGGTTGGCGGGTGCATCGGAGCCACCTCGCCAGCCTAGGCGAGGTGGTCGTCGGACTCGGATGCAATGACGTCTGAGGCGCCTGTGGAAGGCTGGAGGCGTTGGCCGCTGCCCCCGTGGCCGAGAGGCGAAGGCGACGGACTTCTGACGAGCAAAAGCCAGTCCCCCGGGATTCTGCGTCGTCCTTAAGTGTCCATCTCACCAGTGGACCCCACGGCCCGATGCCGATCGCGTCCCTCACGACTCTCGTCCGCTGTTCCCAGCCCTGTCTCGGCAGCCCGATCACTGCGTATCACCGCTCGCTTCCGCTCACCCCGGACACCACCTATCACGAAGAGCTTGCCGCCCTTCGTGCCCGATGTGGCTGGCGGAAGGTCCCGTGAGGCCGGGAGGTTGACCCGCACCCATTGGCTCTCCTCGTTGGGGGCCCGCGCCGTCCTGGAGCCAGGGATCGACCTCCAAGGCGGCTGTATCGCCATCTACGGAACCTGGAACCGCTCGCGGCATTTCTTGCGCCCCTAACGGAACCTCGGCGGCATGTCCCTGCTCGCGATGACCTGCGCAAATTGGGGCACTCACGTCGCAAGATCAAAACAGTGGCAGCCGCGAATTGATGCCAGCGGTGCCGCATGCGACTGCCTGATAGGTATCACACGACTGACGCGCCCATGTCAGATGCTCATGCCTCCACAGCCGGTCGTCTCCTCATCGGCGCCATCCTCGCGGAATTGCGCGACGGGTAGTTCGTGGCATGGCCCTTCATGAGCACCGAATCCCTCTCCAAGGCATAGCTCCGGATCGCCAGTGGGCACAGCGACAAGGTGTATCAGGCAGTATTCGCAGATCTCAGTCGCGTCATCAGCCGCAGATCGATGTAGTGATCCTCATCCACAGCGGCTCCGGATAAGACCGACGGTACTGGACTCCCTGGAGCAGTCAATCTGCCGACTGAGCTCACTGAGCCCGTAAGTAGCGCTTGCAGTACCATTGCTACGTTCATCGCTATGTATCTGGGCTGACACGCTAGTTGCCCCGAGGAATGGTCGCTGTCGGGATGAAGCCTCACAACCATCGCATGCCCCTTGCAAGCGGGGGCAGGCGAACTGAACAACGGTCAAAGAGTGGGCTCCGGCTGCCCGTTGTCGCTGTGGTTCTCGGGGCGTTGGTTGTACTACTGAGCGGGTGCATTACGAGCTTCTCGCCGACGAGTGGACCGACCCTCGGGGGTACCACCGTCGTCATCAAAGGCTCTCTGTTCACAGGAGCCACCGCGGTCAAATTCGGCACAACCACAGCCACAAGCTTCACGGTCACAGGCCCGGGCACCATCACTGCGGTGACCAACAGACACGGAGCGGGCACAGTCATAATCAAGGTCACCACGCCCGAGGGAACCTACACCTCGACCACGCACTTCATGTTCGTGACACCGCCGACGGGCGGCAACTGCACCGACCCCACCTACCACACCACAAATCCCGAGGGAGCCGACAACACCGACCCCGGTCCGCCTAGCCCCGAGTACTGGTGGGTGAACAACGACGCTTGGAACGGCACACACGGTCCGCAGAACATCTACGTCTGCAACCAGTCGAGCTGGTTCGCCGTGTCGAACCAACCCGACGAAACAGGGGCGGTCGAGACCTACCCCGACACCGAGTACGACGTGGGCGGGCGTGACGCAGGCACCACTACGCCCATCTCAGCGTTCAAGGCCATCACATCGACCTTCTCCGAGGCGTATCCCTCTGCCGGGGGATGGGACGCCGCCTATGACCTGTGGCTCAACAACTGGTCAACCGAAATCATGATCTGGAACCAGTGGGCCGGGACACAGAGCTACTGGCCTAACCAGGCCAAGACCGCCGTCACACTCGGGGGCACCGGGTACAAGTTCCTCAACAACGGCGGGGAGTTGATGTTCTTCCGCGACACCCAGGTCTCGTCGGGGTCGGTCAACATCCTCGACGCTTTCAAGTGGCTGGTGGCAGAGGGCATCGTCAAGGCCACAGCCGTCCCGACACAGTTGGAGTACGGCGTGGAGATTTGCTACACCTCGGGTACTGAGACGTTCCCTCTGAACGGTCTGACGTTCACCGTGACACCGTGATGGTGTCACGGTGTCGGCCCCAGTCGAATGGGACGACACCATGTGGCGTGTCCTGGCACGGACGGAGGCGGGGCGACGTGTGTCCCGTTGAAGCCCATTGGCTGATGGCCGTCACCGCAGGTCTTGGCATATTCGTTGGAGCGATCATCGAGCATCCGAGTAGCGCTACGCGCACGTCGGCATAGGTGAGCTTTGTGCTCGCGGTGGTTGGCCTCGCGGGCCTGTTTCTGGCCTTGAAACGGACCCACCATGCCTGCCCCCCCGCCGCACTCGCTTTCGACCCGGGGCGACGCCGAGGCGGTCGGATCCTCGGGGACTCCGTCTCCGCGAGGCACTCCTTCGACTGAGACCACTCAATCAGAAGGAGTCGTTCAACCGGGCGATGAAGGCGCGCACGGCTGCCACTGTTCTCGACGTTCCCTCGACAGTCTTTAGACGGTTCCGGCGGCCTCGATTGATCCAAACACTGAAACTTCGGGAGTACCCGTCATTCCGATCGACGACATCACTTCTGCGACCTTGGGATTCTCTTCGAAGAACTTCTGGAACTGCTCAGAAGATTCCCATTCGTCGATCACCATGAGCTCGCCCTCTCCAGCGACGAAACGGTGGTGCAGCATTCCAGAGCCCGTCACGGACTTCGTGATCTCGTCAAGAAACTCGGCGTTGGCGTGAAGTCCCTCGATGGCCTTGGCAACATTGGTCACAGGGATACGGATCGTCACGATGACGCTCATGGTCAGCACCTCTTCGGCTTGTAGATGGTCCACCCCGTAGCGAGGTGCCTCAGCAGGCTACGACATACCGCAAGGTGGTGCATTGGAGGTCCCTCCTGTCACCGCCCTCATGGACCTGGGGCCGCGCCATCCCGGCGGTCGGGAACCTTCGGACGGACCGGCGACCCGGACTAATGGGACACTAGATCGCGTGGAAGACCCGCTACTAGCCGTAGGCGAGGGCGCCAGGCTCACGATGCGCCTGCGACTTGATCCGATCGGCCCCGCCAATGCTCGTGACCTATGGCTGATCCACAACGATGACGAGGTGTCGTATTGGTACGACAACGAGAAGCCAAGTCTCAAGCAGGCGGAGCAGTGGGCGCAGTCCATGGGCGACTCATGGCGTTTCCACGGCGTGAACAAGTGGATCGCATACGACCGCCTGAACGGCGAAGTTGTCGGTCGCGGTGGACTGTCGCGCACGCCGCTTGACGACGATTGGGGCCAGATCTACGCGTTCCTTCCAGATGAACCGTGGGTGCGCGTCGCGCATGAGAGTCATCGCCCGTTCATTGCGCATGAGAACTGGCTCGAGATCGGGTGGGCGCTACGCCCGGAGTTCTGGGGGAGCGGCTATGCGTCTGAGATCGGCCGTGCGGGTTTGGCTTTTGCATTCGATGTCATCGGAGTGCAAGCCGTGGTGTCATGCGCTGTGAGTCACAACCGGCGTTCGCGCGCCGTGATGGAACGCATTGGCTTGCAGTACGCCGGCGAGATTCGGAGTCGCGGCATGGTTGAAGGACTTCAAGACGTGCAGGACGATGCGCCATTCGAGGTCTGTGTGCTCCTGCAACGAGACTGGACCGGTTCGCGGCAACTCCGGTGATCGCATGAGGAGAGCCTTCCGGAAGCAGCGCAGGGCGGATTCCGAGTCCAGCAAAAGGTGTCCGTCTTTGACCTTGTGGTCAGTCCTGTGGGTGGGGGCTGACCTTGACCCGGCGCAGGGGATGCTCGGCACTTGAGTCGTGGCCGGCATTAGCCTCGATCATTCGTCCGGCTCCGTCGAACGGACGTCAACACGGCGAACTCGCGCATCGACGCGCTGAGCGCGTGGTGACTGCCCACAGGGCGTGAAGCATCAAGGGGGCTTGCTCCTTCGTGT
>JBKQNY010000171.1:0-3723 GCA_052145775.1 Acidimicrobiales bacterium | reverse complement strand
TTCGGCCATTGAGGCCTTTTGGTCCTCAGCCGGCGTGCCGTGCCTGCCAAATCGGGGTCGCGGAGGTCTGGGAGCGACCGGTAACGCGTGCGCGGCCCTGTCGTGGGATTCTCCGGGGATGAGGCGTAGGTCCTGGTTGGTGATCTCGTAGTACCGACGCGTACGCAGCGCGGTCAGGACGATCAGCCCGATAAGGACGATGGCGATCCACGCGCCCGAGGTGAACTTTGTGACGGCCGCAATGACGAAGACGATGCCCGACAGTACGGCGCCCGTCGCGTTGAGGAGCAGGCTACGGCGCCAGTGAGGCTGGTCGTGGTGGCGCCGCCAATGTACGACCATGCCGGCTTGGGAGAGGGTGAAGGCAAGAAACACTCCGACCGCGTAGAGCGGCAGCAGGGCAGCCGTGTTGCCGTGGAGCACGACGTAGATCGTCGCGGAGGCGGCGGACAGCAGCAAGATGCCGGTGCTGAATGTGAGCCGGTCACCAATGTGCAAGAACGAACGGGGTGCCTGCTGGTCGCGAGCCATCAGGAACAGGACCCGCGGGAAATCGTTGAACGAGGTGTTCGCCGCCATGAGCAAGACTGCTGCGGTTGCCAATTGGATGCACAAGTACGCAGGTCCGTTGCCGAAGTCCAGGTGGGCCAATTGGGACAGCATGGTTTCGCCGCCCCGTGGCACCACTCCCGACAGCTTTGCCACGACCAGGATCCCGGCGAACATGCTGATCAGCAGTCCGATCATCCAGCTGAGCGTGATGCGGGCATTTCGCCATTGGACCGGCTTGAACGCCGGCACGGCGTTGGAGATGGCTTCGATGCCAGTCATGGCTGTGGCGCCCGAGGAGAAGGCGCGGAGGACGAGAAACACGCCAACGCTCTGAACGGCGCCGAGGTGGGGTGGCGGGACCGGATGAAAACCACGGCCTGCCGCATCGACAAGGCCTGCGATGATCAATGCAGCGATAGCTGCGATGAAGGCATAGGTCGGTATGGCGAACAGCGAGCCCGCCTCACGCACACCCCGCAGGTTCCCGATCAGTAAGACCGCGATGACGACGACGCCGATGACAACGGTCGCCGAGTGCAGGGATGGAAACGCGGACGTTATGGACGCCACTCCCGAGGCGATTGAGACGGCAACGGTCATGATGTAATCGATCAGCAGGCCGGCCGCGGCCACGAGGCCAGGTACCCGACCCAGGTTCTGCCCAGCCACGATGTACGAGCCGCCACCCTGAGGGTAGGCCCGGATCGTCTGGCGGTAGGAGACTCCAACCGCCAGCATCATCAAGATGATGGCGCCGGCGACCGGGAGGGAATACGACAGCCCCGCGCTGCCGGCCAGGACGAGCACCGCGAGCATTGCCTCCGGTCCGTAGGCGACGGAGGACAGGGCGTCCGCCGACAGGACAGGAAGTGCGACGAGCTTGCGCATCTGCTCCGACGCGATTGCACTGGCGTCCAGTGGGGGTCCGAACAGCGTTCGTCTCAACGTCTGGCCGAAACGTCCGGCTGCAGTGGGCGGCGCCTCGTCGGCGGTCGTGGTCCGGATCGGGGGCAATCGCCCTTCGGTCCCCGCCACGGCCACGAATCTGGTCAAGAGCCCCGGGCAAAACTCGCTCGCCATGGGGTAATGGCCAAGAGCGGGGTCCACCGGCAAGGCTCGTCGCCATACGGACGGATCAGCGGTGGACCGACTCCAGGCCTGCCCCACGTCGCGCAGGCCCCCCAATTCATTTTCGTTCAGGACCGGAAAGAGCACGTCAGGCCGTGGGGTACCTGCAGAATGCTGCTCATCGGTGCCGCGGCCCTCGGTGCGAGTGGTCTTCTGCGCCGGGTCGTCTCCCCGTCGCCCACTGTTACCGGTCACTCCACCATCTTGCGTTACCGGCCGGGGGGAGGACATCACGCGTGGACCTACGTGACACGTTGTTTCGCAGCAGCGAGAGGCGGGCAGCGGAGGAGGTCCCGTGCCGACGCCGCCGAGAAGGGCAGTCGCCCGAGAGCTTCTGCCTCCTCGATGAAAGATGCTGAGCGCGCGGTTCTCGGTCTGCAGGCAAGACGGGGGCCACGAAAGCATGAAGCGCGCCGACTATGGCGACGAAGCACCTTTCCGCCTGAGTGGCGGCGGGGGTGGCGCGGGATGACGCCGGCCGGCAAGAGTCCGGATGCGCAGGGCCGCAGGGAGCGACTCGAATCTGAGCGGTGGCTCGAGTCTCATTGCCTCGCCATCCAACCCAACGTCGATCGCGGCCCCGGAGTCGATCTCGAACCGAAGCGTGGTCCACTCCCGCAAGCGGCGCAACGGTGGTCCGTCGGGCACCACCACCACGCCGAGCGTCCCACCATCCATCGCCCCCCGGGTGCCCTGTGCGCCGAGCGGGTCGAGCTGGTAGCGGTTGTTGGACACCAGCACGAGCTGAGCCGTCTCGTATTCCGCTCCCCCCGGGTCGCTGAAGCGCAGGTCGAAGGGCGTCGCGCCGGGGCCAAGCAGGTCGGGCAACATTTCGATGACCGTGCGCAGCTTGGCGTCGCGGTACTCGGGCGATTGGACGACCGTGCCGTAGAAGCCGATCGACGCGTTGTTCACGAAGACCCGACCGTTGACCTGGGCCAAGTCGATGCGGCGCTCCGAACGGTGGTGGAAGGCTTCGAGGGCACCGATCACATCTTCTCGGTCCACACCGATGTCGAGGGCGAAGTGGTTGCGTGTGCCGGCCGGGATGCAGACGTACGGGATGTCGTGCCTGGAGGCGACGGCGGCCACGATCGCTTGGGAACCATCGCCGCCGGCCATGCCGATGACGTCGGCGCCCGACGACACTGCAGCGGAGGCCAGTGACGCCAGGTCGTCGCCCTCCTTCAACACGACTGGCTCGATCCCGCGGGCGCGGCACCGAGCGACGAGGTCGTAACGCTGTGCCTTACCGCCGCCGGACCTCGGGTTGACGAGGAGGACCGGGTGCACCGACCCGGTGTTCGTTGAATCCGTCATCTCACCTCTCCATCTCGGGCGCTGGCCGGGCCACTATTGACACTTCATCATCGGTTCTGTAATCTATCATCAGTTCTGTGGTACAGTAACAACAACTGGTCCACAGCTACCACCAAACCACCGAAAGGAGCTGTCATGTTGAAGTCATTGAGCACATCCCTCATAGCCCGGGGTCTTCTGGCTGTCGCCGTCGGCATCGTGGCGCTGGCGTGGCCCGGGATCACCGTCTTGGCGCTGGTCATTCTCTTCGCCATTTACGCGTTCATCGCCGCCGGCATGGAGGCCGTAAAGGCCTTCAGCAGCGAAAGGGCCGGTCCGGTGATGGGTCATCTGCTGCTCGGTCTGGTCGACGTCGGCGCCGGGGTGATCGCCCTGGCCTGGCCTGGGCCAACCGCGCTGGTGCTGGTGTTGCTCGTCGGGGCCTGGGCGATGGTGGCCGGCCTGGTCGAGATCTACGCTGGCTTCGAAGTCGGCGAGTCAGCCGGGACCCGTGCCCTCTTCTTCGTGAGTGGGCTGATCTCGATCGCCTTCGGGATCGTCCTCTTCGCCCGTCCCGGCGTCGGCGCGGTGACCCTGGCCTTGCTGTTCGGCCTGTTCAACCTGGTCTACGGGTTCTGGGCGCTCGTGCAGGGCATCGACCTGCGCCGGGCCCACCGCACCGTGGGCTCGCTGATCGACGAGCAGCCGCGGCAGCGCGACCAGCTAACGTCAGTCATGTAGTGA
>JBKQNY010000170.1:0-2857 GCA_052145775.1 Acidimicrobiales bacterium | reverse complement strand
GGATCGGGCTGCTCGTCGACGAACTTGTTCACGCCCACCACGATCTTCTCGTCGGCGTCGACCGCCTTGGCGAAGGCGTAGGCGGCCTGCTCGATCTCGTGCTGCATGAACTGGGCCTCGATAGCGTCCACCGCCCCGCCCATGGCATCGATGCGCTCCAGGTACTCCCAGGCATCCCGCTCCACCTCGTCGGTCAGCGATTCGACGAACCACGAGCCGGCCAGGGGGTCGACGGTGTCGGCGATGCCGGACTCGTAGCCCACGATCTGCTGCGTTCGCAGGGCGATCTTGGCGGCGCGCTCGGTGGGGAGGCCGAGGGCCTCGTCGAACCCGTTGGTGTGGAGGCTCTGGGTCCCGCCCAGAGCCGCGGCCATGGCCTGGACGGTGACCCTCACGATGTTGTTCTCGGGCTGCTGGGCGGTCAGCGTCGAGCCGCCGGTCTGGGTGTGGAAGCGGAGCAGCGTCGACTTCTCGTCCTTGGCCCCGAAGCGCTCGGTCATGATCTTGGCCCACATCCGCCGCGAAGCCCGGTACTTGGCCACTTCCTCGAACAGGTTGTTGTGGGCGTTCCAGAAGAAGCTGAGCCGCGGCGCGAAGGCGTCGACGTCGAGCCCGGCGGCCAGCGCCGCCTCCACGTAGGCGATCCCGTTGGCGATGGTGAAGGCGATCTCCTGCACGGCCGTCGATCCCGCTTCGCGGATGTGGTACCCGGAGATGGAGATGGTGTTCCACGCCGGCAGGTGGTCGGCGCAGTAGGAGAAGGTGTCGGTCACCAGACGCATCGACGGCCGGGGCGGATAGATGTAGGTGCCCCGGGCCACGTACTCCTTCAGGATGTCGTTCTGGATAGTGCCGCCGAGCAGGGCGGGGTCGACCCCGTTCTCCTCGGCCACCAGTTGATAGAAGAGCAGGAGGATGGCAGCGGTGGCGTTGATGGTCATCGAGGTGGTCACCTTGTCCAGCGGGAGGCCCGCCAGCAGGAGCCGCATGTCGGCCATGGAATCGATGGCCACCCCCACCTTGCCCACCTCGCCCTCCGAGCGCGGATGGTCCGAGTCGTAGCCCATCTGGGTGGGCAGATCGAAGGCGCAGGACAAGCCTGTCTGCCCCGCCCCGAGCAGGAATTTGAACCGCTCGTTGGTCGACTCGGCCGTACCGAACCCGGCGTACTGGCGCATGGTCCACAGCCGTCCCCGGTACATGTCGGGCCTGATGCCCCGGGTGTAGGGGTACCGGCCCGGCGAGCCCAGCCGCTCGTCGGGATCCCAGCCCTCGAGGTCGGCGGGCCCGTACACGGGCCGGATCTCGATGCCCGAGTCGGTGAATCGCCTGTCGTCGGGCCGGTTGGACGCGCTCTTCGGTGCCATGGGCACAGGTTACGGTGTCCGCCGGCGGCCCCGGAAAAGAACCGTTCGATCAGCCTGCCGGCGCCGCCTCCACCGTATGGGGCATGCACAGGTCGTCGTACTCGGCGATGACGATCTCGGCGGCGTCGGGACCGCACGCGGGGCAGTCCGGATCGCGGTGGACCTTGAAGGTGCGGAAGCTCTGCTCGAGTGCGTCATAGGCCAGGAGGCGGCCCTGGAGCGTGTCACCGATGCCGAGCAGGAACTTGATGGCCTCCACGGCCTGGATCGATCCCACGATGCCGGGCAGCACGCCGAGCACTCCGGCCTCGGCGCAGCTGGGAGCCAGCTCGGCCGGAGGCGGCTCGGGGATCATGCACCGGTAGCAGGGTCCCTCGTAGGGGTTGAACAACGTGGCCTGGCCCTCGAAGCGGAAGATCGAGCCGTGGACGACGGGGATCCGCTTGAGCAGGGACGCATCGTTGACCAGGTACCGGGTCGGGAAGTTGTCGGTGCCGTCCACGATCACGTCGTAGCCGTCGATGATGTCGAGGATGTTGTCGGCGCCCAGCCGGACGTCGTAGGTCACCACGTTGACATCGGGGTTGAGGAGGGTCAGCGTCTTTTTGGCCGAGTCGACCTTCCGCTCGCCGATCCGGTCCATGTTGTGGAGGATCTGGCGCTGGAGGTTGGAGGCGTCGACCACGTCCATGTCGATGATGCCGAGCGTCCCCACCCCGGCCGCGGCCAGGTAGAGGGCGGCCGGGGATCCGAGCCCGCCTGCACCCAGCAGCAGCACCTTCGAGTCGAGCAGCTTGAGCTGCCCGACCTCGCCCACCTCGGGGAGCAGCAGATGGCGTTGGTACCGGTTGCGCTGCTCGGGTGTCAGCGATGCCGGGGCCGACCACTCCCGGCCCTCGTCCTTCCAGCGGTTGAACCCCCCGATGACGGAGGCGACGTCGGTGTAGCCCAACTCCTGCATGGTCTGGGCCGCGAACGCCGACCGGGTGCCGCCGGCGCAGTAGACGACCACGTGGCTCGACTTGTCGGGGATCCGGCCCTCCACCGAGGTCTCCAGCGTTCCCCGGGGGATGTGCACGGCACCGGGCAGCGCACCCTGCTCGTACTCGTCCGGCTCGCGCACGTCGAGGACCACGGCGCCGCCGGCGGCGATCTCCTGTTCGGCCTCGGCCGGCTCGACTTCTCGGACGGCCGCTTTGGCCTGGGCCAACATTTCACGGAAGGTAGGCACAACGATCACGATCCTTGCTTCGATGGCGCCGTCAACGGTGGTGGCCGGTCCGGCGCGATGTTCGACAACAGTTACAAACGTTACCAGTTGGGTCAACATTCCCACCTGGGGACGGAGCCCGGACCCGATGGCGGGCCGCCCCCCCGGCCTGAGCCGCGGCGACGGGCACCGCCGGGGCCAGGGGTCGGGGCCGGTAGCGTTCGCTCCCAGGAGGCGACATGGAGCTCACCGAGGCCGTCCGGCGGCGGCGAATGACCAG
>JBKQNY010000169.1:0-10807 GCA_052145775.1 Acidimicrobiales bacterium | reverse complement strand
CGAAGGCGATCCCCGATCGGGCGGCCCAGGTCAGGTTCGACGAGTCGCGGGCCGGCCCCCTGCCCATGGCCAGGACCACCAAGAATGGCAGCCCTGCACCCGTCATCACCCACAGAACCGCCGCCTTCGGGACGTCGGCCGCCGACGACATGGTGGGAAAAAGAGCGTCGGAAGCAAGAACGCGGCCACCGCCAGGCTCCAGCCCCACCACGTGGTCGCCGCTCTCTCGGCTTCCCGGTGCTGGCGGCCGTCGGGGCGGCGGATCGTGCCGGTCGCCCGGGATTGCCCGCCGCCTGCCGCCCGGTCCCGGTTCTGGGTGCCCGACGGTCGGGTCGCCGGACGGGATCGGGTGGCGGCCGAACCGGCGGTCCGCGCCGTGTGCTTCTTTGCCATACCCCCCCCTCGCTCGCCGCCGACCCGTACCCGGCACCGCGATCACATCGGGCCCGGGGGGCGTGCGACATCGATGGACGCCCCGAGCACCGGCCCCACAAGTGAACCGGCTGGGGAAATATTACTCGACCTAACCGGTGGTCTCCCTGCGTGCTGGCGGTGCGAGTTCGCAGGCGTTATCAGAGGATTCGATCAGGGATTCCGAGAACGGCCCGCTACCGATCGTCGGCTGATTCGACGTTTGCCTTGGGGGTCGACGCCCAGCTGGCGAGGAGGGCGAGGGCGTTGTGCGACGGTGAGCCAGGCTCTGCGGTGTAGACCAGGATCCGTTGGCCGGAGTCTCCAGGGAGCTCGAGGGCCTCGTAGGCAAGGTCGAGATCTCCCACGACGGGGTGATGGAGCCGTTTCGCCCCCGTCCGGTGGAACTTCACGTTGTGCGCGGCCCAGCGGACACGGAACTCCTCGCTGCGCGTCGACAACTCGCCGATCAGGTCGGAGAGCCGCTTGTCGTACGGGTCGCGTCCGGCCTCGGCCCTGAGAATGGCGACGGCGTCGCTGGCAATGCCCTCCCAGCTGTCGAAGAACTCAGTGGCTCTGGGATTCAAGAAGATGAAGCGGGCCATGTTCGGGGGTCCGGCGGGGTCCTCAAGGACGGGCGCGTAGAGCGCGGCACCGAGACCGTTGGTGGAGAGGATGTCCAGGCGACCGTTTCGCACGTAGGCCGGGACCCCGGCCATGGCATCGAGGATGCGCTGGATGGTCGGCCGCACTCGATCTTGAGTGGGCCGGGCACGGGTGGGCCGAGTGCGGTTGGCGGCACGCACGAGGTCGAAGAGGTGGGTGCGCTCGGCCTCATCGAGCTGGAGCGCCGTCGCAATGCCCTCGAGGACATCCTCGGAGACGCCGCTCGTGGTACCACGCTCGAGCCGCGTGTAGTACTCGACGCTGATGCCGGCGAGCATGGCGACCTCCTCGCGCCGCAGGCCCTGCACTCGTCGGTTGGCACCGTAAACGGGTAAGCCGGCGCGGTCAGGGGTGATCTTGGCCCGCCGAGAGACGAGGAACTCCCGGATATCGCTGCTCCGCTCCACGTGCTCACCCTAGGAGCGTTTGGCAGCGCAAGGGAGGTCTTGGCAGTACCCCTCTCAGCTGGGCCTCCCTGTGAGCATCAGCTTGTGGTTGTCTGGGTAGCAGAACACCCACCACCGCCAACCAAGGAGTCGCCCATGCGTGCCGCAATCTTCAACGGGCCGGGTTCGATCGACGTTGCGGAGCGGCCAGATCCGATCATCGAGCAGCCGACCGACGCCATCGTCCGGGTGATGCTGGCCTGTGTGTGCGGCTCGGACCTCTGGTACTGGCGGGGAGTGTCGCCTCACTCGGTGGGTTCGATCGGTCACGAGTTCATCGGCGTCGTCGAGGAGGTCGGGGCTGAGGTCGACATCCCGGTGGGGGATCTCGTGATCGCACCCTTCATCTTCAGCGACATGTCGTGTCCACACTGCCTGAACGGGTCCACGCTGAGCTGCGTGCAGGGGGGGAACTTCGGCAACGGCGAGATCGATGGGGGCCAGGGTGAGATTGTCCGCGTCCCGTTGGCCGGCACCACCTTGGTGTCCGTCCCCGGGTCGGGTCACTCCGACACGGTGCTCAAATCCCTTCTGACGCTGTCGGACGTCATGGCCACCGGACACCACGCAGCGATGAGCGCCGGGGTCAAGCAGGGCGACACCATCGCGGTGGTCGGCGACGGGGCGGTCGGCTTGTGCGCCGTGCTCGCTTCTCGCCGACTCGGTGCTGAGCGGGTTATCGCCCTCAGTCGTCACCCGACTCGCCAGAAGGTCGCGCTGGAGTTCGGCGCCACCGAAATCGTCGAAGAGCGCGGCGCCTCTGCCATCCAGACCGTCCTCGAATTCACCGGCGGTGTGGGCGTCGACGCGGCCCTCGAGTGCGTCGGCACCGAGCAGTCGATCGCCACCGCCGGTGCCATAGCCCGCCCGGGATCCACGGTCGGCATCGTGGGCGTCCCGCACGGCGAAGTGCCCTTCGTGGACACCTTCTTTCGCAATATCGGCTGGCGCGGTGGCCCCGCACCGGCCCGGATCTACATTCCGGATCTCCTCGTCGATGTGCTCTCCGGGTCGATCAACCCGGGTCAGGTCTTCGACTACGAGACCGATCTCGACCATATTGCCGACGCCTACCGGGCAATGGACGAACGGCGTGCCATCAAGTCGCTGATCCGGTTGAGCTCGTGACCCCGTCCGTGCGTGAAGGCGGGGACCGGGTCAGTACGTGGAGCGCCGACCAGTTGGCCAGGATCGGCGACGCCGACGAGCTGCGCCTCGCCCCTCGACGGACCGATGGCACGTTGCGCTCCTTCACGACGATGTGGGTCGTCCGTACCGACGGCAACCTGTACGTCCGGTCCGCCGGGGGACCGCAGCGTCCGTGGTATCGCCACGCCCTGGACACGCACCGGGGCCGGATCCGCGCCGGGGGCGTCGAGGCCGACGTCCGCTTCGCCGAGGCCGCTCCAGACGTGCAATCGGCCGTCGATGCCGCCTACCACGCCAAGTACAACCGCTATGGGGCCACGATCGTCGGTCACGTCACGGGTCCCAGCAGCCACCAAGTCACCGTCCGGCTCATGCCCGCCGAGGATGAAAGGAACGGCCGATGAGAGAGGTCATCGTGGTCATCGGAGCGGGCCAGATAGGTCAGGCCATCGCTCGCCGGATCGGCGCAGGAAGACACGTCCTACTCGCCGACCTGCGCCAAGAGAACGCCGACGCGGCCGCCGAGGTGCTCGCCGACGCCGGATTCGATGTCAGCACCACGACGGTCGACGTCTCCTCACGCTCCTCGGTGCACGCGCTGGTGGAGGCCGCCACCGCTCTTGGCGACGTCACCGGCGTCATCCACGCCGCGGGGGTCTCACCCAGCCAGGCCTCGGTGGAGATGATCCTCGCCGTCGATCTCTACGGCACCGCACTGGTGCTCGAGGAGTTCGGCAACGTCATCGCTCCCGGCGGCTCAGGTGTGGTCATCGCCTCACAGTCAGGTCACCGTCTCGCTGCCCTGACGGCCGAGCAAGATGCCGCGCTCGCCACCACCCCCGCCGACGAACTGCTGCGCCTCCCGATGCTGCAGGTCGCACAGATCAATGACACCCTGCACGCCTACCAGCTGGCCAAGCGAGGGAACGCTCTCCGGGTCATGGCCGAGGCCGTTCGGTGGGCCGAACGCAAAGCCCGGGTCAACACCATCAGCCCTGGCATCATCATCACTCCTCTCGCCCGGGACGAACTGACCGGTCCGCGTGGCGAAGGATACCGACGCATGATCGAGCTGGCACCGGCGAGGCGCGCCGGCACTCCCGATGAAGTTGGGACTGTCGGCGCATTGCTCATGGACCCCGATGGCGCCTTCATCACCGGAAGCGACATTCTGATGGACGGTGGGGTTACCGCCTCCTACTTCTTCGGCAAGCTCGCCCCCTGACGAGGAGAGAAGCATATGGAACACGGTCCGAAGCGTCCGACGGCCAAGGGCCCGTCCAATTGGTTCACCGGCGACGTCTTCATCGATGCCGTCGCCGAAGCCCATGGGGACTCACCGGCCATGGTCGCCTTTGTGCACTTCACTCCCGGCGCCCGCACCGCTTGGCATAGTCACTCCATCGGTCAAAGCCTGTATGTCACCGAGGGCGAAGGGCGCATCCAGGCGCGTGGGGAACCGATCGTCACCTTGCGCTCCGGCGACACGGTGTTTGCCCCGGGCGGCGAATGGCACTGGCATGGTGCGGCACCCGACCATTTCATGACCCATCTCGCCGTCAGCGAGGGCCAACCCGAATGGGGCGACCACGTCACTGACCAGGAATATCGAGGCGAAGACCGAAAGTGACGTGCGCTGGGCCCTGCCCCTCACTGCGGGAGCGCGTAACGCCTTCGGACAGGCTCGCCGAACGCGGCTCGCCGAAGCCCACAGCGACTCCCGCTCAGTCGTAGCCGACGAAGAGGAGCTCGATGGGGGCCTCGGTCGGCGAGCGCCGATGGACTCGACGCTCTGACTGAAGGCGGGCGTCCTGGAGGCTCTCTTGTGATCCCTGAGCGACACGACAAGCCGTCCCTCGAAGCGTGACCCGGACTTGTTGAATTGGATCGCCGAGATCAGTCGAGTGCCTGGGGACGGTCCCTGCCCCCGACGGGGCGAAGCGAGGTTGCGACGGAGCTCCCGAAGCGTTGTCAATTTCAGAGACACACTGCTTGCCCGGTAGCGTTCCGGGCATGGACCGACCGAACATCCTGCTGATCATGACGGACGAGGAGCGCTACCCGCCGCCCTACGAGCCCCAGGCGGTTCGGTCGTTCCGTGCGTCGCAGCTCACCGCCCGGGAGTCGATCCGGTCCCGAGGCCTGGAGTTCCACCGCCACTACGCCGGCTCGACTGCGTGCACGCCCAGCCGGGCCACGCTCTTCACCGGCCAGTACCCGTCTCTGCACGGGGTGACGTCCACGGACGGCACGGCCAAGCAGAGTACCGACCCCGGCATGCAGTGGCTCGACCCGAATACGGTGCCGACCCTGGGGGACTGGTTCCGGGCCGGCGGCTACCGGACCCACTACCGCGGCAAGTGGCACGTCTCATTCGCCGACCTCACCACCCCGGGCTCTCACGAGGGACTGAAGGCCTCCGACGACGACGGCAAGTTGCTGCCCGAGGCGGTCGAGGCATACCGGAAAGCCGACCGGCTCGACCCGTTCGGGTTCTCGGGATGGATCGGACGCGAACCCCACGGCGCCGACAAGTCCGATTGTGGGACCGTGCGAGACGGCGTCTTCGCCGAGCAGGTCGTCGAACTGTTCGGGGAACTGGCGGCATCTCGTGGCGAGGGCCCGTGGCTGACGGTTGCGTCCTTCGTGAACCCTCACGACATCGCTTTTTCGGGCTTCGGGTGGGAGCAGATGCTGCAATTCGGGCCGCCGGACGACACCGTGCCCGACGTGCCCGAGGCGCCGTCCCAGTCGGACCCGTTTACTGGCCGCCCTGCGTGCCAGGAGGCGTTCAAGGCCGTCTGGCCCCAGATGATCTTCGAGACGGCCACTGATCTCGGCTACCGAAGGCTCTACTACTACCTCATGAAGTTGGTGGACAAGGCCATCGGACGCATCCTGGAGGCGTTAGAGCAGTCGGGCATGGCCGACGAGACCATCGTCGTGTTCACCTCCGACCACGGCGACTTACTGGGCGCCCACGGCGGCTTGATCCAAAAATGGTGCAACGCCTTTGATGAGGCAACCCGGGTGCCCCTGCTCATTGCCGGTCCCGGCATCGAGCCTGGGCGTGGAGGAGTGGACGTGCCGACCAGCCACGTCGACCTCATCCCGACGCTTCTGGGACTGGCCGGGATCGACCTGCAGCAGGCCTCCGCCGGCGTCGCCGCCCATCATGACGAGGTTCAGCCGCTGCCCGGTCGGGACCTGAGTCCCTTGGTCCGTGGGCAGGTCGAACCGGGCTCGCTCGCCTCCCCGGTCTACTTCATGACCGAGGACGATGTCACCCGGGGAATGACGCAAACCAACATCCTGACCGGAGCGGCGTTCGACCCGGTCGCACCGCCGATCAACATCGAGTCGGTTCTGGCCACGCTTCCGACCGGCGTCGGGGGTGCATCCGAACTGTGGAAGCTGAACCACTACTACGAGCGGCTCGACGACTGGTACGCCGCCCAGGGTGTCGCTCCTAACCCGTTCTTGGGTCCGGCCGCGGACCCCGACTGGGAGCTGCACAACCTGACCGTGGATCCCGAGGAGCGTCACAATCGGGCCCTCGACGATCCCGCCACCGCATCGACCCTACGATCCGTGCTCGACGCTGAGCGTGACGACAAGCGCCGGATCCCGAAGCTACGGAACGCCGCCAGGTAGAGCACTCGCCGGGTGGCTGCTCGCGGGGCGCGGGCGGAAGGCACCGTGCTTTTGGTCTCTCGGCATGGTCAGGCGCATGCCGATTCGCTGCCTTGGTGCAGCCATCTGGGGGGTGAGGTGTTTGAACACCGCCAAATTCCTGGTTAGCTGGGGTCGCACCATGATTTGCGAGCTGACGGGACAATCCCTGCAGTTCAGCCAACGGCGTGGAGGTATGGGACGATCTTCGAACCCCTGGCGAGGCGTGACCGGCGGGGTCCACCGTCGTGGGCATGGTCGTTGGCATGACTGTTCCGGATCTTCCACCTCCCCGTTCGCCAGATCCACGTGTGGGTCCCTCCGCGCCGGTACCTGTAAGGAAACGACCGGGCCGCCTGGAGGCAGCCGTCCGCCGGACGGACAAGTTCCAGCAGAGGCACCGTGTCGTGGGCTTCCCGTTCGCCGTCATGCAGAAATTCGGAAACGACCAGGCAGGCAGCAAGGCCGCCCTCCTCGCGTACTACGGACTCTTCGCTCTCTTTCCGCTCTTGATGCTGTTCACGACGATCCTCGGCTACGTCCTCCACGACAACGACCGGCTTCGCAAGGACCTGGTCGACAGCGCCCTCGGTTCCTTTCCCATCATCGGTAGCCAGCTGCAATCGCAGATCCACCCTCTGACCGGGAGCGTCATCGCCGTTGTCGTCGGAGGTCTGCTTCTCCTCTACGGGGCGATCGGACTCGGCCTTGCGACCCAGAGTGCCATGAACAAAGTATGGAACATCCCCTACGTGCACTGGCCGTCCCTCCCCATGCGCTATCTCCGAGGACTCGGCGTCCTCGTGCTGCTCGCCGCTTCCACCATCGGATTGACGGTGCTCACGGGGTTCGCCACCCTGGATTCGCACGACGAGCTTTCGAGAGCGTTCTTGATCGTCGGGTCGCTTGTCCTCAACTTCGGGCTCATACTCCTCGCATTGATGGTGATGACGGCCGTCAAGCTTCGGTATCGAGACGTCGTCCTCGGCGCGGCGCTGGCCGCGGTGTTCTGGCAGGCGCTGCAACTCGTCGGAAGCTGGTACGTGGGCCGGGAGCTGCAGCACTCGACGCAGACCTACGGCTTCTTCGGCGTCGTCCTCGTCCTCTTGGCCTGGATCTATTTAGGGGCCCAGTTCTTCCTCCTCGCCGCGGAGATCAACGTGGTCAAGCGATACCGCCTATGGCCGAGATCGATGACCCAACCGCCGCTCATCGATGGCGACAGGTTGGTCTTCGAGCGCCTGGCCCGGATGGAGGTCCGCCGGCCCGAGGTCGAGGTCCACATCCAGTTCACGCCCGAGGCGGACTACGAACCGCTGCCGCCCCCACAGGCCCCGGCGGATGGAGGAACCGAGGAGTGAACACTCTGCCGTCCACGGTGACCTCGCCACGCCATCACGGCATGGAGGGCGACTCGTCTCGGCACTGCCAGGAGACCGTGTCGGACGCCTGGTGGCGGCCGCGTCCGCTCCTGTCGTCGCTCAGGAGGAGGAGGTCACGTGGCGTTCGGCGCCGCGGTCGCCACCTGCAGGTTCACTGGTTCTCTGGCGTCCTCACCTGAGACGTCTTCGAGGGATCGCCGCGCCGGCTCCGGAAGCAAGCTGGTGAGAGCGAACCCCGCGATCGCTGCGACCCCGGCCACCGCCAACAGCCATCGCAATCCGAAATGCGTCTGGAGCTGTGGCACCACGAAGACGCCGACGAAGGCACCGAGTTTGCCGATGCCGGCGGCGAAGCCGTGACCGGTCGTGCGCACGTTCACTGGGAACACCTCGGACGGCACCACGAAGGTCGTCGTATTCGGCCCGAACTCGGTGAAGAAGTAGCTGAGCCCGAAGATGGCGATGAACGGTGCGACCATCGTCGTGAAGTCCGGCACCGCTGCGAGGAGGAGGAAGCACGCCGCCATGACGGCAAAGCCGATGAACTGGAGCCGCCTGTGCCCGATCTTGTCCATCTTCCAGACCGCCAGGAGGTAGCCGGGAACGGCGAAGACGACGAACATGGCCAACGTGAGCAGCAGCTTCGTCTCTAAGCTGGCGTTATACGTGTAATCCGTGTCAAGTCGACGCCTGACTCGCTCGGGTGACGAGGGTTTCGAAGAGGCTTGCCCGTTCCGCCTGTCCGCTCTTGCGAGCGTGGTCCCGCTGGCGAAGGAGGACGGGCACGAACTCGGGTCCGGTGCGGAAGTAGGCGCAGGTCTCACAGGCTGACTCCATCCGGCACTCGAGCTCGACCGGCCGGGTGCACATGCCGTTGCCCAGCATCCGGGCGTGGGACTCCTTGCGCAGGCGGGTCATGGCGGCCGTCTCGATCACGGCGGGGAGGGCACCCTCGGGTGCGCCAGCGGTGTCGTAGAGGGCGTCGATCTGGGCGCAGACACCGGCGTACTCGTCGGCCACGACCCGGTCGGCGATGCGGGCGTAGGTGAGGGTCATCTCCATCGAGCGGTGGCCCAAGAGGGCGGCGATGGCCTCGAGGCGCATGCCCCGGTTGATGGCCTGGGTGGCGAGCGTGTGGCGCAGCTGGTGGGGGTGGACCGGGCCGATGCCGGCCCGCCTGGCGGTGGTTGTGACGATGCGGTGGACGGTCCTGCGGTCGAGCGGCTTGTGGTGGTCGGCCATGAGGCGCTTGTGGGCCCGGATGAACTCGGCGTTGTTCGCCGTCCATTCCGCCAAGAGCACCACCAGGTCGGGGTGCAGGGGGATGAAGCGGTCGTTGCGTAGCTTGCCGACCGGGATCCGGAGCCAATAGTCGTCACCGATCAAGGTGACGGCGTCGGCATCCAGGTCGCAGAGCTCACCGGCCCGCATGCCGGTGCGGGCCAGCATCTCGACGACCAGGCGATAGCGAGGGAGCCGGTGGGACCGGGCCGCCTCCATCAGCCTGGCAGCGTCCTGGTCGTTCAAGAACCTGGGAAGCGGGTCGGTCCGAGGGGCGATGTCCCCATGGAAGAGCGGATTGCGTCGGGGGGCGTCGTCCCAGTCCCACTCGATGATCCGCTCGAAGAAGATTCGGATCATCCGCAGCCGGTGACGCTGGGTGTTCTTGGCCAGCGTCTCGCCCTTCATGCCGGGTTGGGTGGCCAGCCAGACCTTGTAGTCCTCGAGGTGAGACCGGCTGATGTCGGCGATGGCGGTGACGTCGGTGGCGGCCACCAGCCAGCGGACGAGCTGGCGCAGGGTCTGATCGGCCACCTCGACGCTCATGGGGGCAAGAACCGTCGACAGCTGGACCAGGTAACGGTCGATGGTCCTCACCACCTGCGGTGACGCCGCCCGCAGGGTCTCCCACTCACGCTCGGACGCGCTCTTCGGGACCCACTCTTCGACCGGGGACAAGAGGGCACTCATGCGGTCACCGCTTCCATGGCCAGCAGCTCGGCGGCGTGCCCGGCGTCGATGAGCTCGGCAGCGGATCGGTACTCCTTGGCCAGCCAGTCATCGGTCAGGTGCAGGTACACGCGGGTCGACTCGATTGAGGCGTGGCCGGCCTGGGCCTGGATCGCCTCCAAGGCCATGCCGGCCTCTCGCAAGCGGGTGAGACAGGTGTGGCGAAGCTGGTGGCAGGTGGCCCGCTCGAGGCCGGCGCGTTGTCGGGCACCGCGCATGATCACGTCGACGCCTTCGGCACTGAGCCCGGTCCCTCGGCTCGGGCCCTTCAGGGCCACGAACACCCGGTCGGTCAACGCATCAGGGGGACGCTCTGTTCGCAGGTAGTCACCCACCTCGGTGAAGAACGTGTTCGAGATGGGGACGATCCGCTCGCGCCCGCCCTTGCCCTCGGCGATGAACAGCGAGCGCTCGGCGACCTGGATGTCACCGAGGCGCAGGCCGAGCACCTCGCAGCGTCGGAGCCCACCGAGCACCATGGCGAAGACCATGGCCCGGTCACGGTGGGTGCGCAGGGAGCCGACCAACGCCTTCACGTCACTGGGCGAGAGGATCTTGGGAAGCGTGCGGGGGACCCGCACCAACGGGGCCAGCGTCGAGCGACCACCGCGTCGGCGGGTGGAGAGTCCCCGAGGGACCGGGTTCGACCGGACCGGAGTGTCCCCTCGAGCCACCAGGTAGGAGTAGAACCCGGAGATCGAGGACAAACGGCGGGCAATGGTCCGTGCCGCCAAGCCCGACTCACCATCGCTGATCCGCACCACCCGGCGGTCGCCGCGCTGATCGGCCAGGAACTCGAAGATGTCCGCTGCCACGACGTCGACGGGGTCCTTGTCAACGACGGTGAAGAACACCTTCAGGTCGAAGGCCACCGCCCGCAAAGTGTTCGAGCGCACCCGCCCCGCCACGAACTCGAGGTAACGGTCGACGACGGGATGGCCGAGGACGTAGCGGTCCTCACCGTTCACCGAGACACCGCGGACAAGGCAGGGGAAGGAGGTCATTCCCGAACCCTCCCAGCCGTGAGTGGAAGACACGGGGATGCACTGACGATCACACGTGTATTAAGCG
>JBKQNY010000168.1:0-3331 GCA_052145775.1 Acidimicrobiales bacterium | reverse complement strand
GACGTAGCGGTCCTCACCGTTCACCGAGACACCGCGGACAAGGCAGGGGAAGGAGGTCATTCCCGAACCCTCCCAGCCGTGAGTGGAAGACACGGGGATGCACTGACGATCACACGTGTATTAAGCGTTCGGTGACACCTCCTTCAAGATGCTCGGAAGTGACAACGTGTTGCCGTAGTAGGCGTAGTCAAAGAGGAACCAAGACCCGGCGGTGGCCAGCAGGAGCACCACCATGCGTCGATCGGAGAACAACTGACGGATTCCCATGGGTCGCGTCCCAGCATCGAGCGCGGTCGAGGCGTGGATCGCTCCGCCGGCGAACGCATGGAGCTCCTTGGCCGCTTGCTCGGTCTTGCCCTTCACCTGAGCCTTGAATCGCGGCGACTCGGGCATCTTGGCCCGTAGATAGATCACCGCTGCTGCCGGCACGGCGCCCAATGCCAGCATGATGCGCCACGTCAGGCTGTCACTCATCCCCGACCACAGCAGCAGCAGTCCCACGAGTGGGCCGACCACGAGGCCGACTGCTTGCATCGAGAAGACCAGGCCGACCAATCGACCCCGGTCCGCCCGGTTGGAGTACTCGCTCATCAAGACGGCCGAGACCGGGTAGTCCCCCCCGATCCCCAGACCTAGGACCAGCCGGGCTATGACCAGGAAGAGGAAGTTCGGAGCGACGGCTGATGCCAACGCGCCGATGATCATGATCCCGGCGACCGTCGTGTACACGGTCTTGCGCCCCACGATGTCGGCAATCCGACCGAAGACGAAAGCTCCGATGAATGCGCCCAGGATGGCGGCACCGGTCACCCAACTGGTCTGCGACGTCGAGAGGTTCCACTGGGTCTTGACGATGGCGGCGACCGTGCCGATGACGAAGAGGTCGTAGGCATCGGTGAAGAAGCCCATTCCCGAGATGACGACCGCTCGATGATGAAACCTGCTGGTCGGAGCGTCGTCGAGCAACTCGCTCACGGTCTGCGTGGGTGCGGCGAGTCCGGTCTGGGGCAGGAGTTCACCCTCGACTCCGACCGGGGCGCCGGGTGTCGACGGGCCGAGATCGGTTACGTGCACATCGGTCAAGGCGTCTGGGTCTCCACTGTCGGATGGTTCCGCTTCGGAATCTCGCAGACCGGGATGATCGGGGTCCGACTCCCGCATTATCGGAAGGTGAACTTCACGCGAACATTTGGGATGCACCGGCCTCGGGGCTCTTGCCTGGAGGCAGCAGGATCACTCGGTCCCGACGCCGTCGGCGGGACGGAGCCGGTCCATCGAGGCCCGCGCCGACCGTGACCCCCCGGCCGCCAAGGCTCGTCGTAGGTGGCGATGGGTCGATCGACGGGCCTGACCTCGGCACCAAGCAGCGAATTTCCCGGTGAGACGGCGGCGGGGCGCCAGCCGCCTATGTAGCCGGCAGGTCGTCGTCGGGCACGACACCGAAGGAGCGGAAGGCCATGGCCAGGAGGTCGTAGGCGCCCACGGTGAACACCAGGTCCATGAGCTGCTCGGTCCGCAGGTCCGCGGCCAGCGCCACCCAGGTTCGATCGGAGACTCGAGCGTCGGTGACCAGCTCGTCCACCGCCCGGATCATCGCTCGTTCCAGCGGCGGCCATCCGATGGCATCGGGCCCCTCGACGATCCAGTCGAGCTCGTCGGTGCTGATGCCGACGTCTTCGGCCAGGACAACATGCTGACGTCGTTCGTATTCCGAGCCTCGCAGGATGGCCACCCGAAGCACCAACAGCTCACGGTGCCGGTCGGACAGCGTCGAGGTGTACAGCAGGTGCCCGTTGAAGGTGTTGAAGGCCTGGGCCAGCGTTGGGTGCCAGGCCAGGGTCCCGAGCGCGTTCAGGGCCTTGGGGCGTCCCGCGCTTCGCAGGAGCGGGCGGGCCGATTCTTTGGGCCGGAGGGCGGCCAGCGCGGCGCGCATCTCCTCCGGCCACTCTCGAACCGGTATCGGCGCTATCTGCGCTTCCTCAGGTGTTGCGCCCACCGTTCACCCCTATCACCTGTCCAGTGATGTAGCTCGCCTCGTCACGGACGAGGAAGGAGCAGGCGGCGGCGATGTCCTCCGGCCGTCCGACCCGGCCGACCGGGGTGCGGGCCGCGTGGTGCTCGACGCCGGGCCCGAGGAGGCCCCGCTTCTCCGAGGCCCTGAGCATCGGGGTGTCGATGAACCCCGGGGGAATGGTGTTCACCGTGATCCCCTTGGAACCGAGTTCGAGAGCCAGTGCCTTGGTGAAGCCGATCACCCCCGCCTTGGACGCCACGTAGTGGGTCATGAGCGGTTGGCCGCTATGGGCGCTCGACGACGAGATGTTCACGATCCGTCCCCACCCGGCTTCGATCATGTCGGGGACGACGGCTTGGCAGCAGTCGAAGGTGCCGGTGAGGTTCACGGCCAGGATGCGCTGCCATTTCTCGGCGGTGATCGACAGGAACGGGTCGAACCCGTCGAGTCCGGCGCTGTTGACCAGCACCGTGGGCCGCCCGAGCCGCTCGCGGACCTCGGCGACCCCGCGGTCGATCTGGCCACGATCGGTCACGTCGACCTCGAAGCCGGCCGCCCCGCGCCCCGTGGAGGCGATCCTCTCGGCCGCCGCGGTCGCCGCCTCGCCGTTGCGGTCGAAGATGGCGACGGCCAGGCCGTCCTCGGCCAAGCGCACGGCGATGGCCAGCCCGATGCCCGATCCCCCGCCCGTGACGATCGCCGTCCGCTCGTCGACGCCGGCCGTCACCGGTGCGTCCCCCTGCGTCCCGGTGCGGCGTCAGCGCGCACGGGTCGTCCTTCGGGGAAGCGGGCGACGGGGCCGTCGGGGGTTGGGAGCACGGTCGGCGATCATATGCGAGCCTCGTTGGCTCCAGGTGAGAATCACGTTATCATTTTTTGCATGTCAGGGTCGGAGCTCACGACGAACGCTCGTCGCGCCCCACGTGACCTGGGCTATCACTCCCTGCGAGTGCTGCGGGTGGTCAGGGAGACCGAGGAGGCGAGCTCGTTTGTGCTCGATGTCCCACCGGAGCTGCGCCAGGCGTACGCCTACCGGGCCGGCCAGTTCGTGAACATCCGGGCTGAGGTAGCCGGGACCGAGCACGTCCGGTGCTACTCCATGTCCTCGGCGCCCGGGGTCGACCCCGAGCTCCAGGTCACGGTGAAGCGGGTGCCGGGCGGCATCGTGTCGAACTACCTCAGCGACCACGTGACCGCCGGCGACCACGTCGAGGTGGGGCTCCCCACCGGGTTCTTCCAGCTCACGGAGGAGGACGAGGACGTCGTCGCCTTCGTCGCCGGGAGCGGGATCACCCCGGTCTTCTCCCTGCTCAAGGC
>JBKQNY010000167.1:0-38847 GCA_052145775.1 Acidimicrobiales bacterium | reverse complement strand
TCCACCGCCAGCTGCGCCGAGCGGAAGACCCGGCACTCCGGGCGGAAGGCCACCGCCTCGGCCCGGCCGTCGAGGACCAGCACGACGGCACGCCGGTCCGACACCAGGGCCAGCGGCTCGTAGGTCGCGTTGAGCAGGAGGACCCGCTCCATGGGGGAAGAGGCTATCCGCGCGGCTGCGGCGACTCGGCCATCTCCGAGGTTCTACGGGCCGGCGATCACCGTCGCCGGCACCATTCGAGGTAGGCCACCACGTCGTCAGGGGCCAGCCGCCCGTCACCGTCGCCGCCGTAGGCGGTCACCATGCGCAGGTGCAGGTACCCCGGCGTCGGCACGGGCAGGAGCGGCCAACGGTGCCACCACCCCGGACGGGCCAGGCGAACCAGCGCCGCCACGGCCACCAGCCACAGCCGGGGCCGACAGATGACGGCCGCCAGCACCGAGTGCGCGCCGGGGGGCGTCGACCGCCGGCTCACCGTGACCGTTCCCGGTCGACGCCGCGCCAGCCGACCGCGCCGGCGCCGATCAGCGGTCCCTCGTCGCCGAGCCCCGCCGGTTCGATGCGGGCGCCCTCGGCGTAGTCGAGGCGGGCCCTCGAGCCGAGCTCCTGGCGGGCCGCCTCGAAGAATGGCTCGCCGAAGCCCAGCGCCACCGAGCCGGCCACCACGGCCAAGGGGAGGTCGAGCAGGTTCACCACCGAGGCCACCGCCCGGCCGACGAGCGTGCCGGTCCTCGCCACCACCGAGGGCGGCGCGTCGGCCGGCGGCCGGCCGGTGACCGCGGCGATGGCCGTGCCCGACGCCTCGGCCTCGAGACAGCCGCGTCCGCCGCAGGCGCACCGTCTCCCCTCCGGCTCGACCACCACGTGGCCGATGTGCCCCGCGTTGCCCAGCCGGCCCTCGAGCAGCCGCCCGTCGAGCACGATCCCCCCGCCCACCCCGGTCGAGACGACCATGGCCAGGTAGTCGGGGCAGCCGGCGGCGGCCCCGGTCCAGCCCTCGGCCAGGGCCAGTGCCTTGGCGTCGTTGTCGACGAAGGTCGGGAGCCCGGTCAGCTCGGCCAGCCTGCGGCGGAGCGGGAACCCCCGCCAGGCGGGGATGTTGAGCGGCGACACCTCGTCGCCTCCGGGTGACATCGGCCCTCCGCAGCCCACCCCGCAGGCGGCCGTCGCCGGTGGGGCCTGCTCGAGCAGGCCGGTCACCAGCGAGCTGAGCGCGCCCCATAGCCGCTCGGGGTCGCCGGTGGCCACGGTGGGCACCCGTCGCTCGGCCTGCAGGGTGCCGGCGCGCCCGACCAGTCCCGCCGCCAGCTTGGTCCCGCCGATGTCGACGGCCACACAGAGCTCGCCCATGCCCGCGACGACCGAGGAGTGGGCGGGGTCAGCTGTCGCGGCGGAAGAGGCGGGTCCGGAACCAGTCCCGGGCGCCGTGGACCGCGTGCTCGATGCCGCCGCCGGCTCCCGATGGGCGGTCATCGCGCAGCGAACGGGTGATGTCGTGCCAGCCGGCCTTGCCCATGCGACGCAGGTTGCGCTCGAAAACGGCGGCCGAGGCGAACATGATGGCTACCCCGAGCAGCCCGGCCAGCACTGATTCGGAGTAGAAGGCCACGAGGATGACGACGCCGACCACGAACCCGACCGCCGACCACTTGCAGTAGCGGCCGGCGTGGCGGTAGACGGTCTCCGAGCGCACGCGCTCGGCGAACGAAGGGTCCTGGCGGCTGAGCGAGTCCTCCAGCTCCGCCAGGATCCGCTGCTCATGCTCTGAGAGCGGCACCTATCTCCCTTTCCCTGTCTCCCTGCAGCGCCAGCACGGAGCAGGCACCTCCTCATCCCGACGGCTCAGCTGTCATGTTCGCGCAAACACACCCGGCGTACAACGGGTCCCCGCCGTCCGCCTCCGGGCCCAGTCTAGGGCCGGGGATCCTCGGGACGGCCGCGACCTGGGCACTGGCGCCGCGGCCCGTGGGTAGGGTGCCTCCATGGACCCGTTCTCGTCGGCCACCGAGATGGCCGCGGCCGTGCGCCACCGCGAGGTGAGCCCGCTCGAACTGCTGGACGCCTGCCTCGAGAGGGTGGACCGGCTGAACCCCGAGATCAACGCGGTGATCTGGCGCAACGACGAGGACGCCCGGGCCGAGGCCGCCAGGCTGTCCGACGACATCGCTGGCGGGGACGCCGATCTGCCGCCCTTCGCCGGGGTCCCCGTCCCCATCAAGGACCTCAACGAGGTGGCCGGCTGGCCCGTCGCCTACGGCTCCTCCGCCGGCCCCGACGGCCCGAGCGCTCAGGACGAGCTGGTGGTGGCGGCGCTGCGGCGGGCCGGATTCCTGCTCACCGGCAGGACCAACGTGCCCGAGCTCGGGCCGCTACCGGTCGCCGAGAACCTGCGCTACGGCATCACCCGGAACCCCTGGGACACCAATCGAACCCCCGGCGGTTCGAGCGGCGGTGCGGCGGCCGCCGTGGCCGCCGGCCTGTTCCCGCTGGCGCACGGCAACGACGGTGGCGGCTCGCTGCGGATCCCCGCCTCGTGCACCGGCCTGGTCGGCCTGAAGGCCAGCCGGGGCCGGGTGCCGGCCGACGTGCCGGGGTGGATGGGCGCCGTGGTCGAGGGCGTGCTCACCCGCAGCGTGGCCGACGCCGCCGCCGTCCTCGACGAGATCAGCGGACCCGACCGGCTCGCCTGGTACAACGCGCCGGTCCCCGACCGTCCGTTCGCCGACGAGGTGGGCGCCGACCCCGGCCAGCTGCGGGTGGCCCTCTCGGTCCGCGCCCCCCTCGGGCTCCCGGTGGACCCGGCGGCGGTCGAAGCCGCCCGCCGCACCGGGACGCTGCTCGAGTCGCTCGGGCACAAGGTGACCGAGACCGAGGTCGAGCTCTTCCCCGACGAGGCGCTCGAGCCATTTCTCTCGGTCATGCACTCGGGCCTCGCCGCCTACCGCGGCATCGACGTCAACCGCCTCGAGCCCCACAACCGCGCCTCGTTCGAGATGGGGAGCGCGTTGGGCAGCATCGAGTTCGTCGCCGCCCTCGGCGAGCTCCAGCGGGCGACCCGGTGCGTGGTGGCGCGTTGGGGAGAGGACTTCGACGTCCTGGTCACCCCCACCATGGCCATCCTGCCCCCGGTGGCCGGCACGGTCCTCGAGCAGGCCCACGCGGCGCCGGCCGGCATCCCGGCCGACGCCCTGTCGATGGCCGCCTTCACCGCGCCGTTCAACGTGAGCGGCCAGCCTGCGGTCAGCCTCCCGATCGGCCAGGCTGTCCCCCCCGGCGGCGAGCGTCCGCTCCCGGTCGGGGTCCAGGTGGTCACCGGCCCCTGGCAGGAGGCGCTGCTCGTGCGGGTGGCCTCCCAGATCGAAGAGGCCGACCCCTGGCGTGATCGCCGGCCTCCCCCGCCGTTCGGCTGATACCCCTACTCGTCGTTCCGCTGACGCTTCTTGGTGAACCGGGAGGCGAGCAGGACGACGGCGGCCCCCAGGCCGACGGCGATGGCGACCACCACGACCAGCGGGGCCATCGTGGTGTGGAGCCAGAAGTGGATCGGGACGGACTGGAAGTTGTCGAGGGCGAACCACACCAGCAGGACGGCCACCACCCCGGTGGCCACCAGCCGGGTGTCGCGTCGGCGGTCCCTCACCTTGTGGTGCCCGTTGCCGTCGGTGCTCATCGGCTCTGACACGTCGCCTCCCTCGCCGGCTCTGATCGAGCGTACCGGCTCGTCGGCGCCGGACGGCTGCCCCGGGGCCGGGCTGGCGCACTCGCCCACCTGGTAAAGAAGGGGCCCGAGAGCTCGACCGGAGGGGCGACATGGCCACAGCGACGACGATCACCGACGCCCGCACCATCTGGGAGCTCGTCGAACGGCGCGCCCAGGCCACCCCCGACGCCACGATGTTCATCGACGCCGAGGGGCGGACGATCACCTTCGGCGGGTTCCGTGACCGGGCGCTGTCGGTGGCCGCCGGCCTGGCGTCGCGAGGCGTGGGCCAGTCCACTGCCGTCTCCTGGCAGCTCCCCAGCCGGATCGACACCGTGGTGCTGTCGGTCGCCCTCAGCCGTCTCGGCGCGGTGCAGAACCCGATCATCCATCTCTACCGCGAGCGCGAGGTGGGCTTCGCCCTGCGCCAGACCGGATCCCGTCTGTTCTTCGTCCCCGGCGAGTGGCGAGGGACCGACTTCCCGGCGCTCGCCCGGCGCGCCCTCGACGCCAACCCGCCGGTGGGCGGGGCGGCCGACCCCGAGATCGTCGTCGTCGACACAGGCCTGCCCGAGGGGGACCCCGAGACCCTGGCGCCGCCCCCGACGGGGACCGGCGCCGACGAGGCCCCGATCCGCTGGATCAACTACACCTCGGGCAGCACGGCCGACCCCAAGGGGGTGCGCCACACCGACCAGACCCTCATCGCCGGCGGCTGGGGCCTGGCCTCGGCCATCGAGATCTCGCCGGACGACGTGGGGTCGATCGCCTTCCCGTTCGCGCACATCGCCGGCCCCGACTACCTCGTGACCATGCTCTGCGTCGGGTTCTCGGCGGTCATGGTCGAGGCCTTCAGCGCCCCCGATGTGCTCCCCCTCTTCCGCCGCCACGGGGTGACCCTGGTCGGGGGCAGTACGGCCTTCTACGTCGCCTTCCTGGCCGAGCAGCGCAAGCAGCCCGGCGAGCCGATCCTCCCCACCCTGCGCCTCATGGCCGGCGGCGGGGCAGCCAAACCTCCCGAGATCCACTACGAGGTACGCGACGAGATCGGCGGGCGCGGCGTCGTCCACGGCTACGGCATGACCGAGGTCCCGATGATCGCCAACGGCTCGCCCGACGACAGCGACGAACAGCTGGCCAACACCGACGGGCGGCCGGTCGTCGGCGCCGAGGTGCGCATCGTGGGCCTCGACGGGCGGCCGGCGGCCGCCGGGGGGGGGGGGGAGATCAGGGTGCGAGGACCCCTGGTCTGCCACGGCTACACCGACCCGGCCCACACCGAGGCGGCCTTCGACGAGGAGGGCTACTTCCGCACCGGCGACCTGGGTCGGCTGCGCGACGACGGCCACCTGTGCATCACCGGCCGGCTGAAGGACGTCATCGTGCGCAAGGGTGAGAACGTGAGCGCAGTCGAGATCGAGGGCGTCCTCTACCGCCACCCCAAGGTGGCCGAGGTGGCGGTGATCGGCCTGCCCGACCCCGAGCGGGGCGAGCGAGTCTGCGCCGTGGTTCAGCTGGCGGAGGGGGCCGACGGCCTGGACCTCGCCGAGGTGGCCGCCTTCTGCCGCGAGGCCGGCCTCATGACCCAAAAGATCCCCGAGCAGCTCGAGATCCGCACCGACTGGCCCCGTGCCGGCACGGGCAAGATCGTGAAGCGGACGCTGCGCGAGGAGTACGCCGACGCGGCGCACACCCCGTGAGCCCGCCGGCCGTCCCCACGGTTCGGGCCCCGGGCCCTTACCGCGTCTGCTTCGTGTGCACCGGCAACATCTGCCGCTCCCCGATGGCCGAGGTGGTCCTGCGCAAGCTGGCCGCCGACACCGCCGTCGACGGGCCGGCCACCCTCGGCCAGCGGCTCGAGGTCTCGAGCGCCGGGACCGGTCCGTGGCACGAGGGCGAGCCGATGGACGCCAGGGCCCACGCCGCGCTCCGCCGGCGCGGTTACCCGCCCGGGCGCCACGTCGCCCGCCAGGTCCAGCGGGCGCGGCTGGCCGACCTCGATCTCGTCGTGGCGCTCGACCGCCGCCATCACGAGACGCTGCGCAGCCTGGGGGGACCGACCGTCGAGGGGCGACTGGTCATGCTGCGGGCGTTCGACGGCGACGCCGGCGGCGCCCTGGACGTGCCCGACCCCTACTACGGCGACGACGCCGACTTCACCCGCTGCCTCCTCGAGGTCGAGGCGGCCTGCCGCGGCTTGGCGGCGGCCCTGGCCGAGACGGTCGGCGCCACGGACCGCGGGACCTGAGGGTGGGCGGCCCGGGGCCGGTGCGGCGTGCCGACGGCCGGCTCGCCCACGTGAAGCGCGATCCGGGTGCACCCGAGGGGTTCTTCGCCACCGAGGCAGAGGGGCTGGCGTGGCTGGCCGAGGCCCGGGCCGTCCCCGTCCCCGAGGTGCTCTGCGTCGACCGCGTCTCGATCGCCGTGGCCTGGGTCGCCCCCGGCCCGGCGACGGCCGCCGGGGCCGAGGAGTTCGGCCGTGCCCTCGCCGATCTGCACGCCGCCGGCGCCCCGGGGTTCGGCGCCCCGTGGCCGGGGTTCATCGGTCCGCTGCCCATGGACAACCGGCCGGCCGAGGGGGACCCGTCGTCGTGGTCCGCCTTCTACGCCGAGCGGCGGGTGCTGCCGGCACTGGCCGAGGCGCGCACGGCCGGGTCGGTCACCGGTACCCAGGCCGCCGTCGTCGAGCGAGCGCTGCACCGGCTGCCCGAGCTGGCCGGCCAATCGGCGGCCGAGCCGCCCAGCCGCCTCCACGGCGACCTTTGGTCGGGGAACCTCGTCTTCGACGTGCGGGGGACGGTGTGGGTCGTCGACCCGGCGGCCCACGGCGGCCACCGGGAGACCGACCTGGCCATGCTGGCCCTCTTCGGGGCCCCGCACCTCGACAGGATCCTCGCCGCCTACGACGAGCACCGCCCCCTGGCCGAGGGCTGGCGCGAGCGGGTGGGCTTCCACCAGCTCCATCCCCTGCTGGTGCACGCCGCCCTCTTCGGCCCCCCCTACGGCGCCCGGGCGGCGTCGGTCGCCCGCCGTTACGTCGGGTCATGACGGGCTCCGGGGGGCCATCGCTCCGGGGTGGTGGACCGGACGGTAACCTCGGTCCCGGTCGCACCCCGGCCGGCCGCGGCTCTCTACGACCGAACCCTTTGACGACCCGACGGTGAAACCGCCCGCAGCCGACCGCCCGTCCGACGCCACCACCGCCGTGGCCCCACCGCCCGACGACGACCCCTCTCCGGCGGCGGGGGCGGTCGCCGACGAGACGTTCGAGGCGTTCGTGGTCGACTGGGACGGCACCGTGGTCCCCGACCGCCTCGCCGACGCCGGGCGGGCGCGTGCGGCGATCGAGGGGCTCTCAGCGGCGGGCACCCACGTCTTCGTCGTCACCGGCACCAACGCCGACAACGTCGACCACCAGCTGTCCGCACGGCCCGGCGGGCCCGGCCGGCTCCACCTCTGCTGCAACCGGGGCTCGGAGATCTTCGAGGTGACGGCCGGGGGCCCCCTTCTCCTCCACCGCCGCCGTGCCACCGACGCCGAGAACCTCGCCCTCGACCGGGCCGCGGCCGCCACGGTGGCCCGCCTGGCCGACCGCGGCCTCGAGGCACAGGTGGTGGCCGATCGGCTCAACCGCCGCAAGGTCGACATCATCCCTGTGCGCGAGTGGGCCGATCCCAAGAAGTCCGAGACCGACCGGCTGCTGGCGGCGGTGACGGCCCGACTCGGCGCGGCCGGCATCGCCGACCTGGCCGAGGTGGTCGCCGTGGCGGCGGAGGCGTCCCGGGAGGCGGGCCTCGACGACCCCCGCATCACCAGCGACGTCAAGCACGTCGAGATCGGTCTCACCGACAAGGCCGACTCGGCGCGCTTCGCCGCCTCGTGGCTGGGCGAGCTGGGCATCACCGGCCGGCTCGTGCTGATCGGGGGGGACGAGTTCGGGACGGTCGGCGGCGTTCCCGGCAGCGACTCGCTCATGATGGTGTCCCCCTTCGAACGGTCGGTCGTCGTCTCGGTCGGCGTAGAGCCGTCCACGGTGCCGCCCGGCGTGGTCCACCTCGGCGGCGGCCCGCCCCGGCTTCTGGACCTCTTCGACGCCCAGCTGGACCGTCGCCGGCGGCACCGGGTCCCCGGCGTCGACGCCGACCCGGCTTGGGTCGTCCCGCTGCCGGCCACAGGCGGCGCCGCCGCCGCGTCGCTCGGCGCCCTCTCCAACGGCAGGGCCGGGTCCCGGGCGGCCCTGGAGGAGCACGTCGGCTCCGAAGGCCAGCTCTTCGTGGCCGGTGCCTACACCGGTGCCGGCCAGCTGCTCGCGGGGCCGGGGTGGACCTCCCTCGACCTCGCGCAGGTCCCGCGCCTGGCGGGCGACCGCCGGCTGCTCGACCTGCGCACCGGGGTGCTCGCCCGCGGCGGTGCCCTGCGCTCGCTGCGCTTGGTCCCCGCCACCGCGCCGCACGCCCTGGCTCTGCGGGCCGAGGGTGACACCGGCGTGCTGCTCGGAGGTGCTCCGCTGTCGGCGCCGCACGGGGCGGAGGGGTTCGAGCGCGACGACCGGGACGGGGGGCTCGCCGCCCGGGTGGGGCGCCCCGGCGCCGGGATCGCCGTGGCCGCTCGGGACGAGACGGTCGTCATCGGCGACCTCCGGGTCCTCGAGCGGCTCGCCGCCTGGACGGCCACGCCGGGACCCGACGGAACCGGCGAGGCCCGCCGGCGGCTGGACGGCACCCGGTCGGCGGGCTTCGACCGCCTGCTGGCCGATCACCGGGCCGAGTGGGCGCGCCGCTGGGCCGACGCCGAGGTGGTGATCGACGGGTCGCCCGAGGACCAGCTGGCGGCCCGGTTCGCCGTCTTCCATCTCCTGGCGGCCGTGGCCGACGACGGTGAGGCGGCGGTGGGGGCCCGGGGGCTGACCGGGCCCAACTATGCGGGCCACGTCTTCTGGGACGCCGACGTCTTCGTCCTGCCCGTGCTGGCGGCCCTGCGACCGGCGGCCGCTCGGGCCATGCTCGAGTACCGGATCCGGCGCCTGCCGGTGGCCCGCGACGAGGCCGCCGCCCACGGGCGCAGGGGGGCCCGCTTCCCCTGGGAGTCGAGCGGCGACGGTCACGACGTGACCCCCCGCTCGACTCGCGGCATCCGCGGCGAGGTGGTGCCGATCGCCACGGGTCCGCACGAGGAGCACATCACGGCGGACGTGGCCTGGGCCGCCTGGCAGTACGCGACGTGGACCGGCGACGGCGGGCTCTTCGACGGCGAGGGGCGGGCCCTGGTGGTCGACACCGCCCGCTACTGGGAGAGTCGGGCCCGTCGGGCGCCCGACGGCTCCGCCCACCTCTACGGCGTGGAGGGGCCCGACGAGTACCACTCGGTCGTCGACGACAACGCCTACACCAACGTCATGGCCCGGTGGAACCTGCGCCACGGCGCCGACCTGCTCGAGCGCGACCGTCCCGGGGTCGCGGAGGCAGCCCGCTGGCGCGAGCTGGCCGACGCCCTCGTCGACGGGTGGCGTCCCGACCGCCGCCTCTACGAGCAGTTCGCCGGCTACTTCGACCTCGAACCCCTGTTCATCTCCGAGGTGGGCACGCCGCCGATGCTGGCCGACGCGGTGCTCGGAGCCGAGCGGGTGCGCGCCTCGCAGCTCATCAAACAGGCCGACGTCCTCATGCTCCACCACCTCGTGCCCGACGAGGTGGCGCCCGGCTCGCTCGGCCCGTGCCTCGACTACTACGTGCCGCGCACCTCCCTCGGCAGCTCCCTCGCCCCGGCCGTCCACGCCTCCCTGCTGGCCCGCGCCGGGCGCGTGGAGGACGCGCTCGACATGTTCCGCATGGCCTCGCGCCTCGACCTGGACGACCTCACCCACTCCACCGACGGCGGGCTCCACCTGGCCGCCCTGGGCGGCACGTGGCAGGTGCTGGCCTGGGGGTTCCTGGGGCTGTCGGCAGAGGGGTCGACCCTTCGTGTCGACCCCAAGCTCCCCGCGGCGTGGGACGCCCTCGGCCTGCGGTTGCGCTTCAGGGGACGGCCGATCGGCGTCCGGGCCGGCCACGCACAGGTCACGGTGTCCTGCGAGGCGCCGCTCGACGTGGCGCTCGCCGGCCGGCCCTCCCAGCGGGTGACGGCCCCCGGCGCCACCCTCGATCTCTGAGGGCGCTCGCCGGCGGCCGACGCGTCACCGGCTGGACCGCCGCACCGTCGGCGGCGATCATGGCCACCGTGTGGATTGACGCCCGTGGCTCAGACGTGCTGGATCTGCCCGAGTGCCGCCGCCTCCTGGCCATCGGGGCCAAGGAGGGCCTCCACGGCCACCTGGGCGTGTCTCTCGAGGGGGCGCCGCTGGTCCTCCCGGTCAACTACCTCGTCCACGGCCCCGACGTGGTGCTGCGCATCGGGGAGGGCGTCTTCGGCCGCCTGTCCGACCGTCCGCTGGCGTCGTTCCAGGTCGACGGCGTGGCGGGCGGCCGGGTGTGGAGCGTGCTGGTCCGGGGCCTGGCCATCGAGGAGGACCCCGAGGAGATCGCCGCCGACCTGCCGCGGCCCTGGGTGGTCGAGTGGGGCCACCGGGCGGTGCGCCTCCGCTCGGACGTGGTGACCGGGCGCCGGTTCACCCCCCGGCCGGTGGGGGGCCTTTCGGCCACAGAGGGTTGAGGGTCACGCGGGGAAGAACCGGGGGAGGAACCGTCGGTTGGCGCTGAGCAGCGCGCCGGCCAGCTCCTCGGCCACCGGGTACTGCCCCACCAGCGGATTGGCCAGCAGGGCCCGCACCACGGCCTGACGGCTTCCCGAGGTGGCGGCCTCGGCGGCCAGTCGCTCGTAGCCCTTCACGTGCTGGACCAGGCCGAGCATCTCGGGCGGGAGCGGCCGCTGGGGCAGCGGGCGGACCCCGTGGCGGTCGACCACCGAGGGCACCTCGACCACGGCGTCGTCGGCGACCCCTTCGAGCGCGCCGCCGTTCACCACGTCCACCACTTGCACGTCGCCGGTGCCGGCATGGAGCGAGGCCATCAGGCGGACGGCGGCCTCGGAGTAGTAGGCGCCGCCCCGCCACGACAGCAGCTCGGGCTTGGTCACCAGACCCGGGTCCTCGTACTGGACGAGCAGCTTGGTCTCGAGCTCGGCCACCACCTCGGCCCGGGGACGGTAGCCGGGGGCGACCTGCTCGGCCAGCTCGGCGTCGCGGCCGTAGTAGTAGTGCAGGTAGTAGGAGGGGAGGGCGCCCAGCAGGCGGATGAGGTCGATGGGGCTCCCGCTCTCGAGCTCGAGCTCGGGGCCGAACTGCTCGAGCAGCCCGGGCAGCCGGTCGACGCCGTCGACGGTGGCCGTGCGGACCCAGGTGAGGTGGTTGAGGCCGACGTGTTCGAGGTCGATGGCGTCGGGGTCAACCCCGCCCAGGTAGTGGCCGAGCCGGCGCTGCACCGTGCGGGCCACGTTGCACAGCCCCACCGCCCGGTGGCCCTCGTCGGCGAGGGCCTGGGTCACGATCCCCACCGGATTGGTGAAGTCGACCAGCCACGCCCCGGGCGCGCCCCGCTTGGCCGTCTCCTCGGCCAGCTCGAGCACGAGCGGGACCGTCCGCAGCGCCTTGGCCAGTCCCCCGGGCCCGGTGGTCTCCTGCCCCAGGCAGCCGTAGCCGTGGGGAAGGGTCTCGTCCGAGAGCCGTGCGGCCTGGCCGCCGACGCGCAGCTGGACCACCACGAAGTCAGCGCCGTCGAGGGCCCGCTGGCGGTCGCCGGTGGCCTCGAGGCGACCGGACCAGCCCCGGTGGCGCAGGATCCGCTCGGACAGCCCGGCCACCGGTCCCAGGCGGTCGGCGTCGGGGTCGAGCAGGAACAGCTCGTCCACGGCCAGGCGGTCCTCGTGGTCGCAGAGCCCCTCGACCAGCTCGGGGGTGTAGGTGCTCCCTCCCCCCACGATGGCCATCTTCACGCCCATGGGACCGAAGGTAACAGTCCCCCGTATGATCCGCGGCGTGTCCACCGACCCCGACCAACAGGGCGGCGCGGGCCCGCCGCCTCCCGCCCTGCTGGCCGTGGACGGGGGCGCCTCCAAGACCGACGTCGTGCTCGTCGCCGCCGACGGCACGGTCGTGGGACGGGCCCGCGGTCCCGCCTCCAACCACCAGATGGTGGGGATGGAGGCGATGGTGGAGAACGTGGCGGCCACCGTGGCCGAGGCCTCGAGCGGCCTGGCCCGCCGCGGGGGGGCCGTCGCCCCCCTCGGCGTCTACTGCCTGGCCGGTGTCGACCTGGCGGTGGACGAGGAGCGAGTCGGCGCCGCGGTGCGCGGCGCCGGGTGGACCGACCGCTGCGACGTGCGCAACGACGCCTTCGCCGTGCTGCGGGCCGGGGCCACCGGCGCCAGCGGGGTGGGGGTGGTCTGCGGGACCGGGCTCAACTGCGTCGGGGTGGGAGCAGACGGGCGCCACGTGCGGTTCCCGTCCCTGGGCGAGCTGTCGGGCGACTTCACCCCCGGTGGGGCCTGGCTGGGCATCCGGGCACTGGGGCTGGCCCTTCGCGCCGGCGACGGCCGGGGCGACCCCACCGCCCTGCGCCAGGCGGTCCCCGACCACCTGGGCCTCCCCACCCCCGAGGCCGTCCTCGAGGCCGTGTACACCGGCGAGCTGCCCTTCGGCCGCCTCATGGAGCTGGCCCGGGTGGCACTGGAGGCGGCCGACGCCGGCGACGAACCGTCCCGAGCGGCCGTCGACCAGCTGGTGGACGAGGTGGTGGCCATGGCCGGCGCCGCGCTGAAGCGGCTCGAACTTGCGGCCGCACCGGTCGAGGTGGTGGTCGGCGGGGGGATCTTTGCGAACCGCCGGTTCGCCGACCTCGTGCTCGCCGGCGTGCGCCGCCGCGCACCGCACGCCGTCCTGCGCCCGCTGGCCGGGCGCCCCCCGGTGCTGGGGGCGGCCCTCCTCGGCCTCGACACCCTGGGCGCCGGTCCCGACGCCGAGGCGCTCCTGCGCCGGGCGCTGGACGAGGGCTGAGCACCCGCCCTGGACCGGCGACGACCCTTCGGAGCAGATCGGCCCCGGATGCCATTGGGTAGGCTGCACCATGCCCGATCGCCAGCCGGCCCGGCGCCGCCTCGTCGGCGCGCTGCCGGGGGCGCGCTGAGATGGCCGGCACCCCGCCCCCGTTCTCGCGGCCGACCAGCGTGGCCTCGGGCGTGCGCCGGAGCGCGCTGTTCACCTTCGGCGTGCTCCTGGCGACCTTCTGCTACGCGGTCACCGTCCGGGCCGAGCTCGGCCTCGGCCCCCTCTTCGTCCTCCAGGACGGGATCTCCAAGCACACCGGGATGTCGCTGGGCGACGCGGTGATGGTGACCGGCGTGGCCTCCATCCTGCTGGCCCTGTGCCTGCGCACTCTGCCGGGCCCGGGAACCCTCGCCTGGCCGTTCATCTCGGGGCTGTTCCTCAACTGGGTCCTCCCCCGCCTCCCGGTCATCCACGGGTACGGGTTCCGGCTGGCCGCCGTGGTGGCGGCCACCTTGGCCATGGCGCTCGGGGGGGCCTGCGCCTTCCGGGCGGCCGTCGGGGTCTCCGCCTACGACTCGGTCATGCTGGCGCTGCACCGGGTGACCGGCCGCCCGCTGGCCCCCCTGCGCGTGGCCATGGAGCTCACCGTCCTGATGGCCGGCTGGCTCCTGGGCGGGGCCGTCGGCGTGGGCACGATCATCACCGGCCTGTGCATCGGCCCGGCCATCCAGTTCTGGATCCGAGCGCTCGGCGGGATCCCCGGCACGAAACCCGAGCCGGCGGCGGCTCCGGCCGACCTCCGCCACCACCCCCTGGCCGCCCTCGAGACGCTGGTCGAGCCCCCCGGGGTGGAGGCCGCCACCTACGAAGCCGCCGGCCTCGACCCCGAGCGCGAGCGCACCGATCCCGCCGCCTAGCCCCGCCGCCTAGCTGGAACACCTCGCAGCGGGCGACCAGCCATTAGGTCAGTCGGCCCGGCTCGTCTGGCCCGGCGAGCAGCCGCGCCAGACGCGCCCGGCAGCGCTCCTCATCGACCCCGACGACGGCGACGTCGAGCACCTTGCGCCGGCTGGCGGCCCCGTGGGCGAGCGTCACCGTCCGGGCCGGCACCCCGAGCGCCCCGGCCACGGCCCGCAGGGCCGCCTCGGTGGCCGCCCCCCGCTCGGCCGGCTGGCCGACCCGCACCACCAGCGCCCCGTCGTGGCCCCCGCCGACGCCGGGCCGGGCCGAGCCGGGCCGCACGTGGATCGTCACGCGCACCAGCGGTCCCCGTTCGTTGCCGGCTATCCCGCCAAGCGGAGGCCCGGGCGGGTGTCCTCGACGAGCTTGTCGTCGTCGGCCAACAGCTGGTGGGCCAGGTTGCGGACCATCTGCTCCACCTCGGGGTTGGCGTCGAGGTCCCAGCCCTCGAGCAGGTCCCCCAGCCGGGCCCGCCGGGCGGCCGTCAGCCGTTCGACGGCGTCGCGGCCCGCCCCGGTCAGCACGAGCGGGTCATCGGGGCCCCGGGGCCGGCTCACCATCCCCGCACCGAGTAATGCCTCGAGGCCCTCGGCGATCTTGTGCGGCTCCACCTTCAAGTCGGCCGAGATCGAGGCGGTCGTCGCCCCGGGGCGCTCGGACAGCCGGTAGAGGAGCCAGCAGGCCCGCGGGGGGAGGTCGAGGCCCGCCTGCTCGGCCAGGCTGCGGTAGAGGTCGGCCCGGTTCTCCCGGGACGCCACCCTCGACAGCGACCGCTGCAGCTCCTCGAGCGAGGTGCGGTGGCCGGTGACGGCGAGACCCTCGGCGGTGCCGGTCGAGCGGATGGAGCGGCGCAGCGGCACCTCGGGCAGGAGCCACGTGAGCGCGAAGGCGACCGCGGCGATCGGCACGCCGACCAGGAACACCGTCTGGACGGTGTGGGCGACCCCCTCGACGACCCCGGCGTGGATGGCCGCCGGCAGCCTGGCCAGAAGTGCGGGGTTGTCGATCTGGCTGGCGGCGTTGGGGGGGAGCTTGACCGGTCCGAGGGCGCGCACGAGATTGCCGGCCAGCAGGTTGGCGAAGATGGCGCCGAAGACGGCCGTGCCGAACGAGCCCCCGATCATGCGGAAGAAGGTCGTGCCCGAGGTGGCGGTGCCGAGCTCCTCGTAGGGGACGGCGTTCTGCACCGCCACCACCAGCACCTGCATCACCAGGCCGAGGCCGGCCCCGAAGACGAACATGTAGGCCGACATCGTCCACGGCCCGGTGGCCACCCCGATCAGCGACATGAGGTAGAGGCCGAGGGTCATGAGGGCGGTGCCGAGCACCGGGAACACCTTGTAGCGGCCGTAGCGGCTGACCAGCTGGCCCGAGACGACCGAGGTGATCAGGAGGCCGAGCATCATGGCGAACAGCCGCACGCCCGACTCGGTGGGGCTGACCCCCTTCACCACCTGCAAGAAGAGCGGCAAGAAGGTGAGGGCCCCGTACATGGCGAAGCCCACCACGAAGCCGATGGCCGAGACCGCGCTGAACACCTTGTTGCGGAAGAGCCGCAGCGGGATCACCGGCTCCTTCGCCCGGTGCTCGGCCCACACGAAGAGCAGCGCGAAGAGCACGCCCGACACCGCCAGCGCCACCATGAACGGCGAGCCCCAGGCGTACGAGGTGCCGCCGAGGCTGGCGTAGATGACGAGCGCGCTGGCCGAGAGGGCCAAAAAGACCGTGCCCAGGTAGTCGATCACCCGGTGCACCCGACCGAGGGAGCCGGGCAGGGCCATCGCCGTGACCACCAGGGCCAGCGCCCCGATCGGCAGGTTGATGTAGAAGATCCACCGCCAGCTGAGGTACTCGACGAACAGGCCGCCGATCAGCGGCCCGATGACGGTGGTCACCCCGAACATGGCCATGAACAGCCCCATGTAGCGGCCGCGCTCGCGGGGCGAGACCACGTCGCCCACGATCGTCTGGGCCCCCACCATGAGGCCGCCGCCGCCCAGCCCCTGCAGGGCCCGGAAAGCAATGAGCTCGCCCATCGACTGACTGAGGCCCGACAGCACCGAGCCCACCAAGAAGATGATGATGGCGGCCTGGAAGAAGACCTTGCGCCCGTACTGGTCGCCGAGCTTCCCCCACAACGGGGTGGACACGGTCGAGGTGAGCAGGTAGGCGGTCACCACCCAGGTCAGGTGGGAGGCCCCGTGCAGGTCGCCCACGATGGTGGGCAGGGCGGTCGAGACGACGGTCTGGTCCAGCGAGGCCAGGAACATGCCGAGCATCAGCGCCCCGATGACCACCAGCACCCGGCGGTGGGTGAGGGTGAGGGTGGGCGCTGTGCCGGGCACCTCGACCACCTCGCTCATCGGTGCCCTCCGCTCACCCCGAACCTGACGAGGGCGGCGCCGCCGCCGCGGCGTCGGCGGCCGACTGCGCCAGGTGCCCGTCGACCGAACTGCTCCGGTCCGCGGCGACGGCCACCAAGTCGGGCTCGGCGAGCTGGGCGTCGGGGCGGCTGAGCGGCGAGGGCCACCAGTTCCACCGTCCGAGCAGCATGACCGTGGACGGCACCAGCACGGTGCGCACGACGAAGGTGTCGAGCAGGATCCCCATGGCCAACCCGAACCCGATCTCGCGGATGGACTGGCCGCCTGTGCCCGATCCGCCGACGACGGCCAGCACGCAGAAGGTGCCGGCCAGGACCACGCCGGCCGAGGTGACCGTCGGGCCGGTGGCGCCGACGGCGCGCACCACGGCCTGGCGGAGGGGCCGGTGGTGCGCCTCCTCGCGGATGCGCGTCATGACCAGGATGTTGTAGTCCTCGCCCAGTGCCAGCAGGAAGACGAACATGAGGAAGGGCAGGAGGAAGACGAGCCCCTCCTGGCTGCCGATCTTCATGAAGAGGAGCACGCACAGCCCGAGCGAGGCGAGGTAGGAGAGGACGACGCTCACGATCAGGTAGAGCGGGGCCACCAGGCTGCGCAGCACGAGGGCCAGCACCACCCCGATGGCCAGCGCGGCGATCGGGATGATGAGCCGCAGGTCGCGCCCGGAGATGTTGCCCACGTCGTAGAGGGCCGGCGCCTCACCGGCCACGCCGCTGTCGTTGGCCCCGGCCCGGCTGGCCACCTGCTCGACCGTGTGGCGGATGGCCGGGATGGCGGCGAGGGCGGCTGTCGACTGCGGGTTGCCGGCCTTGAGCCCCGCCTCCCACTGGACGGTCTTGCCGTCGGCGGCGATGTAGCGCGACGCCGCCACGTACGCCTCGTACAGGTCTGCTGGGACCGGTGAGTCGGCCGGGGCCACCGGCGCCGTCTTGGCCAGCTCCTGGGGAGTGACGCCCAGCTCGTGATAGAGGGTGGTCAGCTGCTCGGGGGTGAGGGTGGTCCCGTTGGGGTCGAGGGGGCCCGACAGGGTGCTGAACTCGCCGCTCTGCACGAGGCCGCGGGTGGCCACGGCCAGGCCGGAGGGATCTGTCCACACCGAGGTCGGGAACCGCATGATCACGTTGGTCGGGTTGGTGTTGGACTGGGGGAAGTTGGTGGCCTGTGCGGCGTTGCCGGTGGCCGCGCTGGACCCGGCCGGCGCCGTCACCTTGCCGCCGAAGCCGCCGGACTTGAAACCCAGGGTGCACAGGGCGAGCGCCCCGAAGACCACCACCCCGATGCTGAGGGTCAGTGCCGGCCGCTGCACCAGGCGCCCGGCGATCCGCCCCCAGGTGCCCTCGCGGTGCTCGCGGGGCGCCGTCGCCGACGGCCAGAAGACGGCGCGCCCGAAGATGGCCAGCAGCGCCGGGAGCAGGGTGATCCCGGCGAGCAGCATGACCACGATGCCGATGGCCAGCGGCACGCCGAGGTCGTGGTAGATGCCGAAGCTGGCCAGGGTGAGGGTGAGGAGGGCAACCACCACCGTGGCCGCCGAGGCGCTGATCGATTCGCCCACCCGGGCCATGCCGACGGCCACCGCCTCGTGCGGGTCGCGGCCGTCGAGCAGCTCCTCGCGCACCCTGAAGACGAGGAAGAGGCCGTAGTCGGTACCCGCACCCAGCAGCAGCACGATGAGCAGGATCTGGGTGAAGAAGGAGATCTTGAGGCCGTGCGCGCCCAGGGCGCCGATGAACGAGCCCGAGAGGGCGAGGGCGAAGAGCGGGCCGAGCAGGGTGATCACCGGGGCCAGCAGCGATCGGAAGATGATGAGCAGGAGCACCAGGATGAACAGGACGCTGAAGAGCTGGATCTCGTTGCCCTGCTTCTTGGACTGCTGTTGGTTGGCGACCTCCGTCGCCACCTCACCGGCCATGTTCACGTGCAGGTCGGAGGGGAACCCGACACGGTCGAGGGCGGACTGGAGGTGACGGACCAGGGCGTTCACGCCTGTCTGGTCGAAATTGTTCACCGTAGAGATCACGAGCAGCTGGGCGGCGCGCCCGTTCGGTGAGGCCCCCAGGAAGTCGACCGACTTCACGCTCTTCACCCGGCTCAGCTCCTCGACCGCCCGCTTGAGCGCCGCCTCGTCCGTCGCGTCAAGGTGGGCGCCGCCGGTGACGGCCACGACCGGCACCTCGCTCTGGTTGATGGAGCCGATGAGCGGCTGGGCCAGCAGCGCGGCCTGGTTGCTGGGCGCGCTGGCGGGCAGGAAGGCGCTGTTGTTGTTGTTCACCTGGCTGGCCAGGGAGGGGAAGGTATGCACGGCCAGCACGGTCACCACCACCCAGACGATGACCACCAGCCAGCGCAGGCGGACGGCGCCGCGCCCGATGGCGCCGAAGACCGCGCTCACGACCCGCCCTCGGCCCGGGCGCGGGCTTGCACCTCTGCGCCCGTGGTCTCCTCGACGAGGATCTGCAGCCCCTCGAGCATGGCCGCAGCCCGTTCGGGGCCCATGCGGGCCAGGGCGCGGCGGAGCGGCGCCAGCTTTGACTCGAGGACCGCCTCGCTCTCCCGACGGTGGCGGGGCGCCACCGAGACGACCGTGCGCCGGCGATCGGCCGCGTCCTCGTGGCGCTCGACCAGTCCGGCCTCGCCCAGCTGGGTCACCAGCAGGCTGGCCGTGGAGAGGGCCAGCCCCTCTCGCTGGGCCAGCTCGGACACGGTCAGGGGGCCGTCGAGGGCCACCACGGCGAAGGCGCTCATGTGGCGGGGGGCGAGGTAGCCGCTCTGGAGCAGGGCCTGGACGTGCCGGGGCATCATCCCGGTGTGCCGCGGCCCGCGCAGGAGCCGGGTGAAGGCCAGGAACATCTGCGACGCCTGCTCGTCCTCGACCGTGCCGCGCGGGTTCTGGGCGCCCCGCCCTGCGGTCCGCCGACCGCGCGGGGGGTCGGCCAACGGCGGTGCGTTCACACTCGGGCCGAGGGTGGGCGCGGTCATCTTGCCAGCATTGTAGAACTGTATTGATTACAAAGCAATTACCCGCACCTGGCGGTGCGGCACCGGTCTCGGAGATGATCGCGCTCGAATGCCCCCTGAACCGACGTTGACGCCATGCGAACCCGACTGACCGACCTCCTCGGCATCGAGCACCCGGTCATGCTGGCCGGCATGGGCGGCGTCGCCTACGCCCCCCTGGTCGCCGCGGTCAGCGAGGCCGGCGGGTTCGGCTGTCTCGGCGCCTCGACCATGGGCGACGGGCAGCTGGTGGAGGAGATGGCCGCGGTGCGCGCCGCCACCGAGCGGCCCTTCGGGGTCGACCTGCTCACGGCCATGCCCCGGGGCCTCGTGGCCCAGGTGGAGCTGGCCATCGAGGGTGGGGCCAGCGCCTTCGTGGCCGGACTGGGGGTCCCCACCGAGGTGGTCGACCTCTGCCACCGCCACGGGCTGGTGGTGGTCAGCATGTGCGGGAAGGTGGACCACGCCGTGCGGGCCGTCGACGCCGGGTGCGACCTGGTCGTCGCCCAGGGGACCGAGGCCGGCGGGCACACCGGCCGGGTGGCCACCATGCCCCTCGTGCCCCAGGTGGTCGACGCCGTGGGCGACCGGGTGCCGGTGGTGGCCGCCGGCGGCATCTTCGACGGCCGCGGCCTGGCGGCGGCGCTGGCCCTCGGGGCCGACGGCGTCTGGGTCGGCACCCGCTTCATTGCCACCCCCGAGGCCCGCGCCGTGGCCGGCTACAAGAAGGCCCTGCTGGCCGGCCACGAGGACGGGACCACCGTCAGCCGTGCCTACTCGGGGAAGACCATGCGCGTCCTGGCCAACGACTACACGGCCCACTTCGAGGCCCACCCCGAAGAGGTTGGGAGGTTCCCCGAGCAGCTTGGCCGGGCCATCTCGGACGGGGCGCTCCACCTCGGCGGCGACGAGGACGCCACCGACGTCGACCCGGCCAGGGAGTGCTACCCCGCCGGACAAGGGGTGGGCGGCATCGACGGACTCGTGCCGGCGGCCGAGCTGGTTCGCCGGTTCGTGGCCGAGGCCACCGAGGCGCTGGACCGCCTTGGCGCGGAGCGGCCGGCCACCGGCGCCTGAGCGGCTCTCCTCACTCCCCCACGCCGGGGAGGCCAACCGGGCATGCCACCCCGGTGCCGCCGAGGCCGCAGTAGCCGCCGGGGTTGGCCGCCAGGTACTGCTGGTGGTAGGGCTCGGCGTAGTAGAAGGGGCCGGCCGGTGCGATCTCGGTGGTGATCGGGCCGTAGCCGGCGGCGGTGACCGCCCGCTCGTAGTCGGCAAGGGCCGAGCGGGCGGCCTCTTCTTGGGTGGTCGAGTGGGTGTAGATGGCCGAGCGGTACTGCGTCCCCGTGTCGTTGCCCTGTCGCATCCCCTGGGTGGGGTCGTGGCCCTCGAAGAAGCGCGTCAGCATCGCCCGGTACGTGGTCCGCGCCGGGTCGAAGACGCAGAGCACCACCTCGGCGTGGCCCGTACGCCCGGAGCACACCTCCTCGTAGGTGGGGTTGGGGGTGAAGCCCCCCGCGTAGCCGACGGCGGTGGTGTACACCCCGTCGGCCTCCCAGAACAGGCGCTCGGCCCCCCAGAAGCAGCCCATGGCGAAGACGGCCCGCTCGGTGCCCTCGGGGAACGGTGGCACGAGCGGGGTCCCGAGCACGAGATGGGCCGGTGGGACGGCCATCGGCTCGGGTCGGCCGGGCAGGGCGTGCTCGGGGGACACCATCTCGCTCTTGCGGCCGGCGAACAGTCCCATGGCTTGCGTGCCTCCTCGTCCTCGGTGTCACCGGTGCAAACCGGCACCTCTTGACAACTGCCTGGGCCCCCGGCCTGTTCCCCGGCCGGCCTTGCGGGGCCCGCCGCGCGCTGTCGGCTTGACAACCGGTCACGATGCATTACGATATATCGTGTTAGATCGCCGAGAGGGCGACCCGGCAGGAGCCGGGGTGACGAAACCGACGAAACGGAGAAGGACATGACCAACGCTGACGACAGGACGAGAAAGGGCCGGCGAGGCCGCCACCACTCGATGCGGGGGGCGGAGCACCCCGGCTTCGGCTGGGGCGGGGGACGGCGGCGAATGCGCCGCGGCGACATCCGACGGGCCATCCTCTCGGCGCTGCGGGAGGAGCCGGCCCACGGCTACGAGGTAATGCGGCGGCTCGAGGCGAGCAGCGGCGGGTCCTGGCGGCCGAGCCCCGGCTCGGTCTACCCGACCCTGCAGATGCTCGAGGACGAGGGCCTCGTCAGGTCCGAGGAGCAGGACGGCACCCGCGTCTACGAGCTGACCGAGGCGGGCCGGGCCGAGGCCGAGGTGGGCGAGCGGGCGGGCGGTCCCCCGTGGGAGCGCGGCGACAGCAACGGCGTCCAGTCGCTGCGCGAGGCGACGTTCGGGACGATGGCGGCCGCCCGGCAGGTGTCGACGACGGGAAGCCCCGAGCAGATCGAGCGGGCGACGGCCATCGTCGACGGGGCCCGGCGCGAGCTCTACCGCCTGCTCGCCGGCGATTGACCCCGGGTAACCTGCGGACCGTGCCCCTCAAAGGGTCGCGTGAGCTCCCATGACCCACTCCCCCACCCAGACCGCCGAGCCACGCCTCGACGGGTCGGCGCCCGAGGGCGAACCCGAGATCGTGACGGTCGGCCTCACCAAGGTCTACGCCGGAACCGACTTCCGGGCGGTCGACAGCCTGGACCTCACCGTGGGCACCGGCGAGATCTTCGGGCTCCTCGGTCCCAACGGGGCGGGGAAGACCACCACCGCCGGGATGCTCACCACCCGGGTCGTACCGACCTCGGGATCGGCGTGGGTCGGCGGCATCGACGTCGTCCGCCACCCGTCGCTGGCCAAGCAGATCCTCGGGATCGTGAGCCAGCAGAACACCCTCGACCGGCAGCTCTCGGTATGGGAGAACCTCTACTTCCACGGCCGGCTCTTCGGCATGGGGTCGAGGGAGTCGCGCCTGATGGCCGACGATCTGCTGGAGAAGTTCCAGCTGTCCAAGTGGGCCGGGGCGTCGGTCTACGCGCTCTCGGGCGGCATGGCCCAGCGGCTCATGGTGGCCCGGGCCATCTTCCACCGACCGGCCGTTCTCTTCCTCGATGAGCCGACCGCCGGCCTCGACCCCCAGAGCAGGCTCGCCCTGTGGGACCTCCTGGGCGAGCTCAACCGCGAAGGGCAGACCATCCTCCTCACCACCCACTACATGGAGGAGGCCGACCAGCTCTGTGACCGGGTGGCCATCATGGATCACGGCAGGATCCTGGCCTTGGATACGCCGGACCAGCTGAAGCACGGGGTGGACGCCGACACGATCGTGACGGTCAGGGCCGCCGGCGAACACCGCTCCCTGGAGGCGGCCTTCGAAGGCCTGGACGGCCTCACCAAGAGCAGGGCGGTCGAGGGCGGGATCGAGCTCCACGTGCGCAACACCGAACGGCTGCTTCCCCGCGTGGTCACCGCCGCCGAGGAGTCGGGCGTGCACGTCGCCGACCTGACCGTCTCCGAGCCGAGCCTGGAGACGGTCTTCATCAACCTCACCGGCAAGGAGCTGCGCGACTGATGGAACGAGGGGATTCCAGGCCATGACCACCGTCGCCCGAACCGCGACCCTCGACCGGATCGAGACCACGCCGACCCGCTCGGCGATGGGATCGAGCGCCACCGCATTGAAGGCCCTCATGCTGCGCGACCTCGTCGTGCTCAGGAAGAACTTCTGGGAGTTCGTGATCCGGACCCTGGTGCAGCCGTTCCTGCTCTGCTTCGTCTTCCTCTACGTCTTCCCGAAGATCGGACAGAGCGTGGGCGGCGGACACGGCCCGCTGGCCGAATCCGCCTTCGCCACCGTGCTGGTTCCGGGGGTGGTCGGCATCTCGATCATGTTCCAGGGCATCCAGGCGGTGGCCATGCAGATGGCCCAGGAGTTCGGCTTCACCCGCGAGATCGAGGACCGGGTGCAGGCTCCCTGCCCCATCTGGCTGGTGGCCGTCTCCAAGGTCCTTTCCGGATCGGTGCAGGGCCTGATCTCGGCCGCCATCGTCCTGCCGATCGCCTCGGTGGTGCACGCGGAGGGTGTCCAGGCCCACATCTCGCTGCACTGGTGGATCATCGTGACCGTCGTGCCGCTGTCGTGCGTGGCCATGAGCTCCCTGGGGCTCCTGCTCGGCACCTCCTTCGAGCCCCGGAACATCGGTCTCATGTTCGGCTTCGTCGTCCTGCCCGTGACCTTCCTGGGCGGCACCTACTACCAGTGGACCCGCCTCGTCCCCGTGAAGCTCGGCACGGTGCACTGGCTGCAGATCCTGGTGCTCATCAACCCGCTGATCTACGTCAACGAGGGAATGCGAGCGGCCTTCACCGACGCCGCCCACATGCACCTCTACGTCATCTACCCGGTGCTGGTGGGCTTCTGCGCTCTCTTCCTCGGTCTCGGGCTGCGCAATTTCCGCCGCCGCGTCCTGTCCTGAAGAGCTTCCCCACCCGGCAAGGTCCTCCCCGTTACGGTCGGGGCGCTGGCTGACGTGACAGCTGGGAACGATGCCGCCGCGGCCCGATCTTCGCGGCGTTGACAACCAGGCGCACCACGAGGCCAAGGATCACGAGGTCCAAGACCATCTGGCGGAGCACGGCGGCTCGACCGGCCTGGGTCTTGGCGACGATGTCACCAGAGCCGACCGTGGTGAACACCGTCGTGGAGAAGTACAGGGTGTCGAGCCGGGTGAGATGGCTCCCGAAGGCCGCCTCGTCGCTCATGCGGGACCTTTCGTTGGCGCCAGGCTGCCTCTTCCGGTTGCTTCCTGCGACGAAACTCGGTGTCGGCGGGTCGCCCCGGCCGGAGCGTGCCTCAGTGGCGGCCAATACCCTCGTCAAACCGGACTCGGCACGACCAACCGGGCCCCGTCAGTTCCGACGCGCCCGTAGCATGAGTTGGTGAGCAAGCGCACCTCAGCGTCTGAGGAGCCGGCCGCCGACGTCGAGGCGGCGCTCGCTGTGGTGCGCGAGCACGGCGGGCGCATCACGTCCTCCCGCCGGCTCCTCCTCGACGAGCTCTTCGCCCGCCACGGCCACCGGACGGCCGAGGATCTGGCCGAGGCGGTCCAGCGGCAGGCCCCCGACGTCCACCTCTCGACCATCTACCGCAACCTCGAGGAGCTGGAGCGCCTCGGCCTCATCGTGCACTCCCACCAGGGCCACGGCCCCGCCACCTACCACCTGGCGTCGGCGACCCACGGTCACTTCGTGTGCGAGGAGTGCGGCCTGATGATCGAGGTGCCCGAGGGCCTCTTCGCCGAGCTGGCCGCCTCGGCGGCAGCCGAGTACGGCTTCACCATCGACCCCCATCACTTCGCGGTCCTCGGCCGCTGCGCCGCCTGCGGCTGACGGCATCTAGCAGATCGGCGCCGACGTCGATCGGCTTTCGGAGAGCAGTCGCCCCACGAGAGCCCAATCGAGCTGGCCGGCGCGCCGAAAGCGAATACAGCCCTTGCCGACACTGAGCCCCGTGAGCTCGGCCCGGTGGGCGTCGAGGACGGGTTTCGCCAGGATGTAGAGCGAGAGGTACTCCGATTGTTTGGCGAACGCCACTGCGACCTTGCCGTTCTGGGAGTACGAGGGCATGCCGTAGGACATGTCCTCTTCATAACCAGCCAGCTCGCGCCGGCACAGGGCTCGGAGCCTCCGCAGGGTGGGCCGCCACTCATCGGGCTGACCCTCGATGTAGGTCTTCACCGTCTCGGCTGCGCTCTTCATGCTCGGTACCTTCCCCGGTGGTGCGATCTACGCGGATCTCTGCAGCAGCGAACACCTCCTCGGCCGCTGCGCCAGCCGCGTGGCGCCTTGTGCCAAGTCGGTCACTGCTCGGAGAAGATGGCGGCCAGCTCGGCCAACTGGTCGCGCACCACCGGCCCGGTGGCGGCCACTTCGGCCCGTAGGATTCGTCCGTTGAAGGGGAACGGGGCGGCGTACCCCTCCCCCACGGCCGGTCCCCACTCGTACCCGCAGGTGAGGCCCACCCCCACCCCGTTGAAACTCGACGGGGTGAAGCGGTCGATGTCGCCCTCGGCCACCACCTCGCCATCGACGCTGAGGCGGCCGGTGCCCCCCAGGGCCTGGCGCACCTCGAGGCCGTCCTTCACGAAGTCGAAGCGAACGCGGTGGCGGCCTGGCCCGAGCACGCCGCCGGCGACGATGGTGTGGCGGGTCTTGCCGTAGAGATTGTGCACGTAGCGCAGCCGGCCGTCGAGGACGTGGAGCGACCACCCTCCCAGCACCGAGCCCAGGGCCACCAGAACGCCCTCGGGGACGGTTCCGTCCTCGACCAGCAGGTCGACCGAGATGGCGTGGGAACGGTTCCGCACGTTCACCGCCACGGGCTCGGGCACCGGGGCCCCGCCCGGGAAGTACCTGTACTCGTCTCGGGGCCGGCGCTCGTCCGGCTTGGGGTGGGACATGATCCACAGCACACGGTTGTCGAGCGGGAGGACCTGGTTGCGCTCGGCCTCCTTCCACCACAGCTCGACCAGCTCGGCCACGTGCTCGGGCCGCACGGCGGCCAGGTCCTCGGTCTCGGAGAGGTCCTCGGCCACGTGGTAGAGCTCCCAGACGTCGTCGTCGAAGGGGGCGTTGAGCTCGAGACCGTCGGGATAGATCGGGCCCACCGGGTGGTAGGTGACCGCCTTCCAGCCCCGGTGGTAGATGGCACGCGAGGTCAGCATCTCGAAGTGCTGGGTCTCGTGGCGCTCGGGGGCCCCGGCCCCGTCGGGCCCGAGGAGGTAGGCGAAGCTCACGCCGTCGAGGTGCGACTGGGGCACGTGGGCGATCACCTCGGGTGGCTCGACCCCGGCGAGTTCCAGCACGGTGGGCATGACGTCGATGGCGTGGGTGAACTGGTGGCGCACCCCGCCGGCGGCCGAGCCAAGCCGTCGGGGCCAGTGCACGATGCAAGGATCGGCGACCCCGCCCTGGTGGACCTCGCGCTTCCACCGTTTGAACGGGGTGTTCCCGGCCATGGTCCAACCCCACGGGTAGTTGTTGTGGGCGGTGGGGCCTCCGATCTCGTCCAGCCGGGCGTACAGCTCCTTGGGGCCGGCCGGGTCGAAGTTCTCGAGCCGGATGTCGTTGATCGACCCCTCCGCCCCCCCCTCGGCGCTGGCCCCGTTGTCCGAGACCAGGACCACGAGGGTGTCCTCCAGCTCACCGAGGTCGGCCAGGAACTCGATGACCCGGCCGAGCTGGTGGTCGGTGTAGGAGAGGAAGGCGGCGAAGCACTCCATGAAGCGGGCCGCCACGGTGCGACTGCGCTCGTCGAGCTCGTCCCAGGCCGGGACCCACACCGGACGGGGGGAGAGGCGCGTCCCGGGCGGTAGCACCCCGGTGGCCAACTGGCGGGAGTGGACCCGCTCGCGCCACTCGTCCCACCCACCGTCGAACCGGCCCCGGAAGCGCTCGATCCACTCGGCCGGGGCCTGGTGCGGTGAGTGGCAGGCTCCAGTGGCCAGGTACAAGAAGAACGGCTTGTCGGCATCGACCGCCCGCAGATCACCCACGAACTCGATGGCCCGGTCCGCCAGGTCGGCGCTCAGGTGGTAGTCGTCCTCCAAGAAGCGGGTCGGGCGGACGGCGTGGTTGTCGTGGTACAGGGCGGGGGCGAACTGCTGGGTCTCCCCGCCGTGGAACCCGTACCACCGGTCGAATCCCCGACCGAGCGGCCACGACCGCCGGGTCGCACCCATGTGGATCTGGTCCTGCGGGGAGAGGTGCCACTTCCCCACGGCGTAGGTGGCGTAGCCCCGGGCCCGCAGCACCTCGGAGAGGAACCCGTTCTCCTTCGGGGGCTCCCCCCAGTAGCCCGGGAAGCCGCTGGCCAGGTCGGCCACCCGGCCCATCCCGTTGCGGTGGTGGTTGCGGCCGGTCAGCAGGCACGCCCGGGTGGGCGAGCACAGCGCCGTGGTGCGGAAGTTGGCCAGCCGCACGCCGCCCTCGGCCAGGGCGTCGATGGCCGGGGTATCGATGTCCGAGCCGTAGCAGCCGAGCTGGGCGAAGCCCACGTCGTCGAGGACCACCAGGACGACGTTCGGGGCGCCCTCTGGGGGCGTGGGCTCCTCGGGCCACCAGGGCACCGAGTCCCGCCAGTCACGCCCGATTCGACCCGGCCCCTCCGCTCCGTCTGCCACCACCGCACCTCCGGCTCCTCGTCGACCGGGCCAGCATGCCACCGGCGCACGTGGGGCCGGGGACCCGTGACCGCGCCGAACGCGGGCGGCGGGCGCTACGTTGGTTCCCGGCACGCCCCACGAGCTGGGGAGCGACCACCGTCGGGGTGGTGCAGCGAAGGGACGGCGGAGGATGTCCGAGGCCGACACGCAGGACCGCCGCACCCGGCTCGCGGCGCACTACGGCGAGGTCCGGGGGCTCACCGAGGCCCTGGCCGCACCGCTCTCCCCCGAGGACCAGACGGTCCAGTCCATGCCCGACGTCAGTCCCACCAAGTGGCACCTCGGCCACACCTCTTGGTTCTTCGAGACCTTCCTCCTCCAGCCCGAGCTGCCGGGCTACGAGCCGTGCCACCCCGCCTACGGCTACGTCTTCAACTCCTACTACGAGGCGGTCGGCGCCCGGCACCCCCGCCCCGAGCGGGGGCTGCTCTCACGCCCGGGTGCGGCCGAGGTGCTCGACTACCGCCACTACGTCGACCGGTCCATGGGCGAGCTGCTCGCCGCGGACCTGGGGCCCGAGACCCTGGACCTGGTCGAGCTGGGCCTCCACCACGAGCAGCAGCACGAAGAGCTCCTCTTGATGGACATCAAGCACGTGCTGTCCTGCAACCCGCTCCGGCCTGCCTACGCGTCGCGCGTCGCGGCGCCGGGGCCGCCGCTGGCCCCGGCCAAGGCCGGATGGATCGAGCACCAAGGCGGCCCCGTCGAGATCGGCCACCGCGGTGGCGGGTTCGGCTTCGACAACGAGTTCCCCCGGCACACCTGCCAGGTCCCGGCATTCGCCGTGGCGGACCGGCCGGTGACCTGCGGGGAGTGGCTGGCGTTCATCGACGACGGCGGCTACCGCCGCCCCGAGCTGTGGTTGTCCGACGGCTGGGCCGTGGTCTGCGAGCGCCGGTGGGACTCCCCCCTCTACTGGTCGCCCCCGCCCGACGAGGGCGGCGAGTGGACGGTCTTCACCCTCGGTGGCGAGCGGCCGGTCGACCCCGCCGAGCCGGTCTGCCACGTGAGCTACTACGAGGCCGATGCCTTCGCCCACTGGTCCGGCGGGCGTCTGCCCACCGAGGCCGAGTGGGAGGTGGTGGCCGCCGCGCAGCCGGTCGAGGGCAACTTCTTGGACCCCGCCCGACTCCACCCGAGCTCCCCTGAACCGGGCAGGCCGGCGTCGCTGTTCGGGAACGTCTGGGAGTGGACGGCGAGCGCCTACTCGCCGTACCCGGGGTTCCGGCCGGCGGAGGGGGCGGTCGGCGAGTACAACGGCAAATTCATGGTCAACCAGTACGTCCTGCGGGGCGGGTCCTGCGTCACCCCGCCGGGGCACATCCGGGCCACCTACCGCAACTTCTTCCCGGCCGGCGCCCGCTGGGTGTTCAGCGGCGTCCGGCTGGCGAGGGACCTCTAGGGCCGTGACCCCGGGTTCGGCCATCTCGGTCGACGTCCACTTCGGTCCCTCGGACCTGCGACGGGCCCTCGAGGAGGACGTCCGGGCCGGGATGTCCGCCGCCGCCAAGTCGATCCCCCCGGTCTGGTTCTACGACGAGGAGGGCAGTCACCTCTTCGAGGAGATCACCCGGCTCCCCGAGTACTACCCGACCCGGGCCGAGCGGCGCCTGCTCCAGCTCCACGCGCCGTCGGTGGCCGGCGTGGCCCTGGCCGACACGCTCGTCGAGCTGGGCGCCGGGGCCTGCGACAAGACCCGCCTCCTGCTCGACGCCATGGCCGCCCACGGCCCTCTCGAGCGCTACCTCCCCTTCGACGTGAGCGACGAGTTCCTCCGGGCGGCGGCGGCGGGATTGGTCGACGACTACCCGGGCCTGGCCGTGCACGCCGTCGTCGGCGACTTCCACAGCCACCTCGACCAGATCCCCACCGGCGGGCGCCGGCTGGTGGCCTTCTTGGGGGGGACGATCGGCAACCTCACGCCCCCCCAGCGCCGGCGCTTCCTCTTCGACCTCAACTGCTCCATGGGGGGCCAGGACCATCTCCTGATCGGGACCGACCTCGTGAAGGACCCCGCCCGCATCGTCGCCGCCTACGACGACAGCGTGGGTGTGACGGCCGCCTTCAACCGCAACGTCCTGCGCGTGCTCAACCGCCGGCTCGGGGCGACCTTCGACCTCGATCGGTTCGAGCACGTCGCCGTCTGGAACGCTGAGGAGGAGTGGATCGAGATGCGGCTGCGCTCGTCGTGCGACCAGGCCGTCGAGATCGCCGACCTCGACATGACGGTGACCTTCGACACGGGGGAGGAGCTGCTGACCGAGATCAGCGCGAAGTTCACCCCCGAGCGGGTGGTGGCCGAGCTCGAGGCGGTGGACTTCGTCGTCGACGGTCAGTGGGGCGCCGACGACGGCGAGTTCCTGCTCACCCTGGCCCACCCCTACTGCTGACGGCCAGGCTGCCCCGTCCCGCCGGCCGCAGCGCCGCAACCGGGTCCAGCACCGAGGCGGTGTGGCGGCGGGCCGCCCCGGTCATCCGGGCAACGTCTCGGGCGGGGCCGGCCACCACCACGTACTCGCGGTTGTGCAGGTGCGAGACGGTGCCCACCTTCTCCCCCACCGGGTTGAAGATCCCGATCTGCGCGCCCACGTAGCGGCGGGAGTCGAAGGCCAGGGTCTCGACCCTCTCGTGGTGGCCGCACATCTCCTCGAGCGACTCCCGACTCACCCAGCCCTCGTCGTTGTAGGAGAGGAGCAGCACCCGGGCGCGGACCGCTCGCACGAGCGAGGAAAGCGCCCCGGGCATCGTGCGCCGGGAGTTGAAGACGCTCTTGGTGGAGTCGTCGCGTGCGTCGACACGCTTGCAGGCGACGCCGTAGTGGCCGGGCGCGTCCCAGGCCACCAGAGTCTCCCAGATGTGGTAGTTCGTGAAGTAGCGGTGCTGGTTGTAGGGGGGGTCGAGGTAGGCGACGTCGTACTCACCCAGCGATTCGGCCAGGCGGCAGGCGTCGCCCCGCACGGCCCGGCCGCCGCCGCCCAACAAGGCGGGGGGCCGCAGCTCGAGCTGGTTGTAGGACCGCCTCGCCCACCGTTTCACATAGGCCATCTGCACGCCGGTGGTCGAGTCGACCCGGTCGGCGGCCTCGATGAGGCTGGTGAGCAGGAGGGGGTGGAACCACGTTCCCGAGTACTCGGCCTCGATGGCGTCGCGCACCGCGTCGATCCGCTCGCCGTTGGAGGGCTGGAAGAAGCGCGACTCGACGCAGAAGGTCTGGGTGAAGTAGCCGGGCCGCCCGCGCAGCCCCGACAGGTGGTCGAGGGCGGCCTGCAGCTCGCCGGTGTCGGCCCGCTCCCCGTCGGTCTCCACGTAGGTCCGGGCGAAGGCCTCCGAGTAACCGGCGCTGTCGACGGCGGTGACGTGGAGCCCCCGGCGCTTCATCTCCTGGGCGACCCGGGTCGTGCCCGTGAACAGGTCGAGCGCCGTCGTGGCCCGGGCGGCGGCCACCATCTCCCCCAGCACCGGGGCCAGCCGGCGCTTGGACCCGAGATACTTGATCAAGGTGGCCGAACCTACCAGCGGACCCTCTCTCCGGCGGGGACCGGCCGACGCTTAGGCCGCGGTGAGGCGGGCCGAGTAGATCGAGTAGCCGTCGAGGTAACGGGCCACCGCGGTGGCGGTGACGGTCGCCGCCAGCATCGGCACCAAGAGGCCGAAGCCGCTGTGGGTGAGCTCGAGGATCAGGGACAGGGCGGTCAACGGCGCCTGCATGGAGGCCCCGATCATGGCCGCCGCGCCCACCATGGCGAAGGCGCCCGACGGCGAGCCGGGCCACACCAGGTTCCAGGCCGACCCCAGCATCCCCCCGAACATCGCCCCGGTGCTCATGGTCGGGGTGAGCAGCCCCCCCGACGCACCCGACCCCAGGCAGGCCGAGGTGACCAGCGGCTTCAAGAGGAACAGAGCAAGCAGAAGGGGGACGGTGAACCGCCCGAGGAAGGCCGCGTACACCATGTCCTTGCCATTGCCGAAGAGTTCTGGGTACCAGATGCCGATGACGCCGAGGGCACCGAAGGCCAGGGGCATGGCCACCATGATCCCGGCCCCCGAGACCCGGTGGTGAGAGACCCAGCCGATGAGTCGGATGAAACCGGTGGCGATGGCCCCGATGACCGGCCCGACCAGGACCGCCCAGACCAGGATCGTCATCGAGAAGCGGTAGTCGGGGATCCCGACGTAGGCGGCCTGACGCGGCAGGTAGACCCATGAGGCCACCGTGGCCACCCACGAGCACGCCAGGGCCGGCAGCACCACCGGAAGGGACAGGCTGCCCACCAGGATCTCGGCGGTGAACAGCGCACCGGCCAAGGGCACGTTGTAGATGGCACCCAGACCGGCCCCGCCGGCGCAGGCCACCAGCAGACGCCGCTGGGCCGGGGAAAGCTTGAACCAGGTCCCCAGCACGCTGGCCGAGGCGCCGCCGGTCAGCTTGGGGGCCGCCTCCCTCCCCAGCGAGGCGCCCATGCCGATGACGAACTCGGAGATGATCGAGGTGAGCAGTGCGCGCCGCAGCGAGAGCTGCCCGTCGCCGCTCCACACGGCGTCGTCGATCTGGGCGTTCTCGTCTTTCAAGAAGTGGCGCACCAGGTACCAGGCCACCGCCCCGATGACGCCGGCCACCACCAACGACACCACCCGGCGCAGGCCTGTGGCGTGCTCGACGCCGGTCTGGAAGCTCCCGCCGTGGTACCCGAAGGCCAGGTACGAGACGTTGTAGAGGATCGCCATCAGGAAGGCGCCGAACAACCCGGTGGCGATCCCCGCCGCCACCAGCGCCAGCCAGAACCTGGGGGTCAGCGGGGCGTCCCCGTCACCGGCACAGTTGGGCTGCTCCATCGCCCCCCGCCCGGAGGGGAGGCGGCTGCGGATCAGCGGCGGAGGCACGCGGATGCGCTCGCTCGGTCGCGGGCCCGAAGCCGCTGCGCGCCCGCCGCCGGTGACCCGCCTCAGCCAGGCCGTGACTCCGGACAGGGGACCGGGCCCGGGGCCTGCGGGCTCACCAGCTTGAGGTCCGCTGTCACCCGGGGCCATGCCCGTTTCTAGCCCGCCCGTCGACCGGGGTCAGGCGATGGACGAGCGCCCGCACGAATTCGCGGCGGGCCGAACGCGCCGTGGCGCATCACCACGACCGCGCTGGCGTCTGACAACGGGTCGGCACCGGCCGAGGTCCCGGCGGCCACGCAACGCTCCATCGGGTCGACCAACCAGGCGTAGGCGGCGGGAATGGCCGCCGGCAACCGGGTGGCCGTCGGCGGCGCGTTGGCGGCCTGGCTCTGCCCCGGGGCCCTCGAGTTCTCCGAGCCGGCGCCCTGGCCTGCGCCGCCAAGTGACCTTCGCCCCTGGTGTCAAGGGCCCTGGCGGGGGAAATTCGTAGCATTGTGTCGATCTACTCCCAGCTTCTGGTGGCGGCCTTCGGCTCTGCAGCACAAGTCGATGGATCGCAGGACGAGGCGCAGCTGGTCGCCGACCTGACCAGCTGCCGAGCCCGCCTGCCCGAGGGGGACAATCCGCTCACGGCGGGTGGCGGCGTCCCCGCCGCCGTGGCCGACCAGCTCGCCTACGACCTGGCCCTCACCGCCCTTTGCCGGCACGCGGCGGTGGCGTTCGAGGTGGCGGAGTTCGACCGGCCGGCCACCGCTCGGGCCCGGCTCGAGCAGGCGCTGTACGACAAGGGCTACCCCGTCGCTCACAGCGAGAACGCCCGGAGATGACCTGACCGGCCCTCAGGTGCCCCGCGCGTCCTGACCGGCCTCGAAGGCGGCGCGCTCGTCCAGGCGGGCGGCGAAACTCGCCGCCTGCGTCCGGCGTTCCATCCCCAACTTGGCGAGGAGGTTGGACACGTAGTTCTTCACCGTCTTCTCGGCCAGGAACATGGCCTCGGCGATCTGGCGGTTCGTGAGGCCATTGGCGATGAGCTCGAGGATCCGACGCTCCTGGGACGTCAGCGACGCCAGGCGCGGGTCCTCGGCCGGGCCCGACGTGATCCGGTCGAGCACCCGCTGGGTGAGGGCCGGGTCGAGCAGGGATTGGCCCGATCCCGCCATGCGGATCGACTCCACCAGATCGTTGCCCCCGACTTGCTTCAGCACGTAGCCGGCCGCCCCGGCCATGATCGAGGCGAAGAGCGCCTCGTCATCGGCGTAGGAGGTGAGCATCAGGCAGACGATCTCGGGGTGCCGGGACCGGATCTCCCGGCACACCTCCACACCGCTGCCGTCGGGCAGTCGCACGTCGAGGATCGCCACGTCGGGCCGGGTGGGCGGGATGCGGGAGAGCGCCTCCACCGCCGTCGACGCCTCGCCCACCACCTCGAATCCCTCGTGGCTCTCGAGCAGCGTGCGAATGCCCGCCCTCACAACCTCGTGGTCATCGAGAAGGAAGACGCGCAGATCCACTCATGGATCTTGACACAGCGGGCGGGGTAAGCTGAGTGCTACCCCAGCACCAAGCGCACGTGGCGGGCGATTTCCAGGTCCTCTCGCGCCTCGACCACCACCACGGCCGGCGCCCAGCCGTGGGCGGTGAGGAGGCGGTCACCTCCGGATCCGCCGTCGTCGGCAAGGTGCAGGCCGAGGAAGCCGAGCCCAGCGCAGGCGTCGGCGCGCACCCGGGACGAGTTCTCACCCACGCCACCGGTGAAGACGAGGCCGTCGAGGCCGTCGAGGGCGGCCGCCATGGCCGCCACGCCGGCCCGGAGCCGGTGGAGGTAGACGGCGTAGGCGAGGCGTGCCTCAGGCTCCCCGCGGTCGGCCGACTCGAGGACCCGCTGCAGGTCACCCCCGCTCCCCGGCGAGAGCCCGGCCAGTCCGGAGCGGTGCTCGAGGTCCTCCTCCACCTCGTCGAGGGTCAAGCCGCCGCGACGCATCGCCCACAGGACGGCACCGGGATCGAGCGAGCCCGGGCGGGTGGCCATCACCAGGCCGTCCAGAGGGGTGAGGCCCATCGTGGTGTCCACCGACCGCCCGGCGGCGACGGCGGCCAACGACGCGCCGGCTCCGAGGTGGGCGGTGACCAGCCGAAGCGTTGCCGGATCGCGTCCGAGCAGCTCGGCGGCGCGGCGGGCCGCCCACGAGTGGCTGAGGCCGTGGAAGCCGTAGCGGCGGACCCCGAGCTCGTTGCGCCAGCGACCCGGCACGGCGAAGGTAGCGGCTTCGGGGGCCATGGTGGCGTGGAAGGCGGTGTCGAAGCAGACCACCTGGGGAAGGTCCGGCCGCAGGGCACGGAGTTCGTCGATGGCGGCCAGCGAAGGGGGGTTGTGGAGCGGGGCCAGATGGGCCAGGGCGGCCAGATCGCCCTCGACGGACGCGTCCAGAAGCACCGGAGCGACGAAGGTCGGCCCCCCGTGGACCAGCCGGTGACCGGCGGCGTCGACCGGAGGCGACGACGCGAGGAACTCCGAGAGCGCCGAGGCAAGTCCGGACGGCTCGGGGACGGGCAGGTCCCTGGCCGACAGGAGGGCGTCGCCGGCACCGATCACCCGGAGCTTGAGGCTGCTCGAGCCGGCGTTCACGACGAGGATCCGCACCGCCCCACCATGCCAGAGGACCGCGGGCCGCCGTTAGGGTGGCCATGCGCGGCGCGCGTGGAACGCGTCGACGGAGGAGCCCGATGACCGACCTCGACCTGCCCGCCCCCTCGGTCGGTGACACGCTCTTTGACCTCGACCTGTACTTCCGCGCCGCCAACTACCTGGCCGCAGGCCAGATCTACCTGACGGACAACCCCCTCCTGCGCGACCCGCTCGCGCCCGAGCAGATCAAGCCCCGTCTGCTCGGCCACTGGGGCACGAGCCCCGGCCTCAACCTCCTCTACGCCCATCTGAGCCGCAGCATCGTGGCCGGTGACCGCAGCATGGTTTTCGTCTGCGGCCCCGGACACGGCGGTGCGGCCATGGTGGCCAACGCCTGGCTGGAGGGGACCTACACCGAGCGCTTCCCCCACGTCACCCGGGACGCCGCGGGTATGGGCCGCCTCTTCCGCCAGTTCTCCTTCCCCGGCGGCATCCCCAGCCACTGCGGAGCCGAGACCCCCGGCTCCATCCACGAGGGAGGCGAGCTCGGCTACTCGCTCAGCCACGCCTTCGGCGCCGCCTTCGACAATCCCGGCCTGGTGGTGGCCTGCGTGGTCGGCGACGGGGAGGCCGAGACCGGACCGGCGGCCACCGGCTGGCACTCGAACAAGTTCCTCGACCCCCGTCGGGACGGCGCGGTCCTGCCGGTGCTGCACCTGAACGGCTACAAGATCGCCGCGCCGACCGTGCTCGCCCGAATCCCGACCGCCGAGCTGCTCGACCACTTCTCCGGCTACGGCTACCACCCGGTGGTGGTCGAGGGGGGCTTCGACGACGAGGACCACATGGCGGTCCACCGTCGGCTCGCCGCGACCCTCGACGCCGCCCTGGCCGAGATCGACGAGATCCGGAGCTCCGCCCGGTCCCGGGGGTGGACGGGCCGGCCGAGGTGGCCGATGCTGATCCTGCGGACGCCCAAGGGTTGGACCGGGCCCAAGACGGTCGACGGCCTCAGGGTCGAGGGGACCTTCCGGGCCCATCAGATCCCCGTGGCCGACGTCCGGGCCAACCCCGAGCACCTCGCCGTGCTCGACGCCTGGCTCCGCAGCTACCGACCGGACGAGCTGTTCGACCACGACGGGCGGCCGGTCGAGGGGATCCTGCGGTTCGCTCCTTTGGGGCACCGCCGGATGAGCGACAGCCCCCACGCCAACGGCGGTCTGCTCCGCTCGGACCTGGACCTGCCCGACTTCCGCTCCTACGCCGTGGCGGTGCCGTCCCCCGGCTCGACGACCGCCGAAGGCACGAAGGTGCTCGGCGGGTTCCTGCGCGACACCCTCGGGGCCAATCCCGCCTCGTTCCGGGTCTTCGGGCCCGACGAGACGGCGTCCAACCGGCTGCAGGACGTCTTCGAGGTGACCGACCGGACCTGGGACGCCGAGCTCCTACCCGGTGATGACCACCTGGCGCCCGACGGGAGGGTGATGGAGGTCCTCTCCGAGCACCAGTGCCAGGGCTGGCTCGAGGGCTACCTGCTGACCGGCCGTCACGGCCTCCTGAACAGCTACGAGGCGTTCGCCCACGTGGTCGACTCGATGTTCAACCAGCATGCGAAGTGGCTGAAGACCAGCCAGGACATCTCGTGGCGCCGGCCGATCTCGTCCCTCACCTACCTGCTGTCGAGCCACGTGTGGCGCCAGGACCACAACGGCTTCTCCCACCAGGACCCCGGCTTCATCGACAACGTGGTGAACAAGAAGGCCAGCGTGGTCCGGGTCTACCTGCCCCCCGACGCCAACTGCCTCTTGTCGGTGGCTGACCACTGCCTGCGCAGCCGCGACTACGTCAACGTGATCGTGGCTGGCAAGCAGCCCGAGCTGCAGTGGCTCGACCTCGACCAGGCCGTCGACCACTGCACCCGCGGGCTCGGTATCTGGGAGTTCGCCTCCAACGACGAGGGCGCCCAGCCCGACGTGGTCATGGCCTGCTGCGGGGACGTGCCCACGCTCGAGACCCTGGCCGCGGTGGACCTGCTCCGCCTGCACCTGCCGGACCTCTTGGTGCGGGTGGTCAACGTGGTCGACCTGATGCGCCTCGAGCCCGAGAGCGAGCATCCGCACGGACTGCCCGACGCGGAGTTCGACACCATCTTCACGGCCGATCGGCCGGTGATCTTCGCCCATCACGGCTACCCGTGGTTGATCCACCGGCTGACCTACCGCCGCACGAACCACGACAGCTTCCATGTGCGTGGTTACAAGGAGGAGGGCACGACGACCACCCCGTTCGACATGGTCATGATGAACGATCTCGACCGCTTCCACCTGGTGATGGACGTCTTGGACCGCGTGCCCGGCCTCGGTGAGCGCACCGCGGCCCTGCGCCAGCGCATGGTGGACGCCCGCCTCGACGCCCGCCGGTACACGCGCCTGCACGGCGAGGACCCCCCCGAGATCGCCGACTGGCGGTGGGGGTCGCTGGCCGTGCCTGGCTGAGGCGCCGGTCGCGCCCTACCTGCCCGCCGGACCCGCTCCCCCCGAGGCGTCCGACCACGTGTGTGGGGGGAGGCGACGGACCGTCCCGCCCGAGCGCTCCACCATCCCCGCAACAGCCTCCAGTGCGGCCCAGCCGCCCGGTTCCACCTTGCGGAGCCCGTCGGTCACGAACTCGAACTGCCGGACGCCTGAGCCCAGCAGGTCGGCCACCACCGCCCGCAGGCTGGCCGAGGTCGCCTCGTCGAGCGTCCCGGCGAGGCGCACCAGGACGGGGATCCGCTCTGCGTCCACCCAGAGCTCGAGGGCCACGTCGTCGTGCCACCCCGGGGGCTCCTCCAGCCTTCCCACATCCAGGTCCCCACCCATGTTCGCAGCCTGCGCCGGTCCGCCTTCACCGGCCAGGGCCGAAGGTCACGACCACGGCGCGCCGGGGCCCGGCCGGGGATCCCCCGGCCGGGCCCGTGTGGCGTGTCAGGTCGCCGGACTCGTCAGCGCTACGCCGCTGCCGCCTTCTGGTGTGGGAACTGTTCGTCCTCTGTCACCTTTCGCAGGTGCCAGAAGCCCAAGAGGGTCAAGATGAGCATCACCCCCGCCAAAACGAAGCAGGCGATGGCGGCGATGTTGGCAATCTCCCCGAACACGGAGAAGGCGTAGGCCTCGAGGAGGAGCCCCTGCAGGGTGGTTCCCTTGAAGCTGACTGTGACCAGGGCCTTCAGCTTCGCTGTTGTCGGGTGCTTGTAGGCCGCGGTGGCGATTGTGGCGTAGACCCCGTGGTACGGGAGCGACCACACGTCGTGCTGGACCTTGTAGGCGTAGGCCTTGGCCTGGGCCCCGGTCAGCACCTCTTGCCCGGCGTACTGCTCGATCACCGACCGCTGCGGGTATGTCTCGGACTTCGGTGTGTTCATCACCGACGTCGGCGAGAAGTAGATGTTCTGGCGGGCCAGCTGGTTGTGCACCTGGTTGTTGGCGAAGCTCCCCGCCCACACCAACAGCCCCCCGGCCACGAGGAGGAGCACGCAGACCCCCGCCCCAATGCCGGTGAGCACCATGTCCAAGTTCTTCCTCTTCATCCTGTCGTCTCCTTCTCGTCCGACTCATGGACCCCGCCTCGCGGAGCCTGGGACAACGGTGACGCCCGGGACGGCCATCTGACAGTGCCGAAGGTCCCGCCGCCGGGGACGAAGGTCCCATGCCGCCCACCCGACGGGCCGCCCCGGCTGGGACTTCCGGCCCTGCCGCCTGAGCGAGGGAAAGGGGAGACTCGACGTGGGCCCGACGCGACGGCGCGGCGGGACAGCACAGGAAGGAGGGGGACCATGGCCGATCGGGACGTCCACCTGGAGCTGACCGCGGAGCAGGCGGCGACGCTGCTCGGGGTGATCGACGGGGAGCTCGGCGAGTTCACCAGTGAGATCGCCAACACCGACAACGCCTCCTACCGGGCCTCTTTGACCCATCGCCGGGAGGTCATCCGCGAGGTCCGCGCCGACCTCGAGGTGTCCATCAAAGCCGGCGTCGGCACCTGAGCGGCGTGGGCCTGGCGGCGGACCGCACCGGGCCGCGGGCCGCCGGGTCCGAGGGGGGGCGGCATGTGGCCGCCCTGCGGGCCGGCGGCCGGG
>JBKQNY010000166.1:0-43987 GCA_052145775.1 Acidimicrobiales bacterium | reverse complement strand
GTCGTCGTCGGCACAGCCCCCACGACATCGGTGACATGGACTGTCACCCCCGGCAGCGAGCCGACGAAACCAGCGTCCCCGAAGGCGAAGATGCCGCCGTCAGCCCCGATCAGCCAGTAGCCACCTGTGTCGGCGGTGTGCACGATCCCGATGACCGGAAGCGCCGGGGTAACGGCGAGGGCCGGCAGTGTGCCGAAGCTCTTGGCGTCACCGAAGGCGTGGACCGAGCCGTTCTTGGTCACGATCCAGTAGCCACCCCCGTCGGGGGTGCCGGCGATGGCCGTGACCGGGGAGCTCGTGCCGGTGGCCGAACCGAGGGTCTGGGCGGCCCCGAAGCCGTAGACGGTGCCGTCGGCGGCCACCAGCCAGTAGCCGTTGCCCGAAGGGGTAGCGGCGATGCCGATGATGTCGTCAAGGTGCATACCGATGCCCGGGAGCGAGCCGAGGAAGGAGGCATTCCCGAAGGCGAAGACCCCGCCGTCCCGGCCGACCAGGAAGTACCCGCCGTCTGTGCCCGTGGGCACCAGGCCGGTGATGGGCTGGCCAGGGGTCACCCCGAGACCCGGGAGCGAACCCAGGAACGGGGCGTTCCCGAAGGCGAAGACCCCGCCGTCGGAGCCCACCAGGAAGTAGCCCTGGTCGGTGGAGGTACGCACCATGCCCACGATGTTGTGGACACGTACCCCGAGACCCGGCAGCGAGCCGAAGAAGCCTCCGGTGGTCCCCGTCGGGGAGAAGACGAAGACCCCGCCGTCAGAGCCCACCATGTCGTATCCGGCGGTGAGGCCATAGGTCGCCGAGGGAGGCCCCGCGACGGTCCGGTGATTCACCGCAGATGCTCCGGCAGGCGACGTCGCCGGTATCACGAGAACGATGGCTGCCGCGAAGAGGGATACGAGGAATGACCAGAGTCTCGAACGCTGTGCCATTGGTCATCCATGTTCGCACGGAGAAGCAGATTGCGTCGATCGCAGCTAATCGGGTGCAGTCAGACAGGTCCTCACGCGATCCGATCAGCTTTCACCGGTCCCGATTCCACCTTCGGCCGGCCCCACCTCGTTGGTCGAACCTCCCGTCATCGAGCACGACGGCGACCCACAGACCCTTCCAGGCGTCGGCACCAATCACGCTCACCTGCGGATTGGCAGTGACCACCCACTCCGGTGTTCGTTTCTCCAAGCCCTGACGCGTCGCATCAGACGAGCGCACCCCGCTGCCGTAGTACACGCTGAGTGCACGCCGCCCTTTCCGACCCTGATCTCCGTCCGGAAGATCTCGCCAAAAAGAGTTGATGAGCTGCGGAGAAGCTGAGAGCGGGTGACGGGAATCGAACCCGCATAACCAGCTTGGAAGGCTGGGGCTCTAGCCATTGAGCTACACCCGCGTTCGGCCTGGCGCCGGAGTGGAGCATAAACGCTGTCGAGGCGGGCCCGGGGGAACGGGTGCCTGCCCGGCTCGCCGCCGGGGACGTGGCCGGCATCGTCTACCGTCCCGGAGATGGACTCCATGTTCGACCGGGTGGGCGGGCAGCCCTTCTTCACCGCACTGGTCGACCGCTTCTACGCCGGGGTGGCCGCCGACCCCGTGCTGCGCCCCCTCTACCCCGACGACCTCGTCGGGCCGAAGGAGCACTTGGCGCTCTTCCTCGCCCAGTACTGGGGCGGCCCCCGCACCTACTCGGAGTTGCGCGGCCACCCTAGGTTGCGCATGCGCCACGCGCCGTTCGTCATCGGCAGCCTCGAGCGCGACGCCTGGCTCCGGCACATGACCGACGCGCTGGGTGCCGCCGGCCTCCCGCCGGACGACGAAGCCGAGATGCAGGAGTACTTCGCGATGGCGGCCAACCAGCTCATGAACGCCGGTTGAGCCGCCGCTCAGTCCTTGAAGACCGGGGGGCGCTGTTCGCGCCGCGCCCGCACTGCCTCCTCGAAGTTCTGGGTGGTGACGCGCACGAAAAGCTGGGCCGTCCCTTCGGCGTCCATGTGGGTCTCGAGGCTCGAGGCGTCGAGTGAGTTCCACAGCATGCGTTTGGTGAGTTCGACTCCCGGCCGGCTCCAGCCGATGATGCGGGCGGCCAGGTCATAGCAGGCGTCAAGCAGGGCTGGGCCCTCGACAACCGTGGAGACCAGTCCGATCCGCTCGGCTTCGGCGGCGTCCACGTCGCGCCCGCTGAGCATGATGTCCGCCGCCCGCGAGGACCCGACGGCTCGGGGCAGCAGGTAGCTCAGTCCCAGCTCGGCCGCAGTGAGCCCGTTGTTGATGCCCGCCGCCCGGAAGTAGGCCGTGTCCGACGCCACCCGGATGTCGGCGGCGAGGGACAGACAGAACCCGCCGCCGATGGCCGCTCCATTCACGGCGGCGATCACCGGCTGGTGGAGCTTGCGCAGGGTGCGCACGACCTCATCGAGCAGTTCCATCGACCGCAACGCCATGGTGGTGAGGGTGAGCCCGTCGGCGTCGGGTAGCGATCCCGGGTCCTCGAGGTCGGCGCCCGAGCAGAAGCCGTGGCCGGCGCCGGTGAGCACGACCACCCGGGTGCCGTTGTCGCGACCCACCTCTCGCAGCGCGTCGCGCAGCGGCGCCATGACGTCGAACGCCATGGCGTTCATCCGCTCGGGCCGATTGAGGGTGACCAGGGTCATCATCGGCCGGGGCTTCTCGATCTGGACGAAGGGCACGGTGCGTTCCTCCACCATCTGCGCGTCCGGGCAGGTCGTCCCGGCGAGCTCTAGCGTAGGCAGTCCGGCGGTGGATCCCGGGCCCGCCCTCAGCCCTGACCGCGCAGGCTCTCGGCCTCGAACTGGCGCACCGGGTCGTCCAGGGGGACCACCATCGTCGGGGCGATGCGGCGGTGCTGGTCATCGCGCAGGTGCACCGCCGTGCCCACGGCCACGAACTGCAGGACCCGCGCGTTGTACCCCAGTGGCCCCTCCCGCAGCTTCACGTTGATGACCCCGTCGGCCCCCGTCGCCCGGGCAGCCTCCTCCATCCGGCCCATGGCCCCCTCCCGAGCTTGGTAGAGGGCCTCGGTCAGGTTGGGGAGCTCGAGGTTCTGGCGTTGCTGGGAGGCCCACTCCCGGGCACCTCGGCGGGGGGCGACGACGAAGCTGGCCCCGGCCACGAGTCCGAGCGGCCACCAGCCGGACCGGCTGAGCAGGGCGAAGTCCCGTCCCGAAAGGTCAGAGATGAACTCGGGCCCGCGCGACTTCTCGCCGGTGCGGCGCACCGCGGTGCCGGTGAGCGAGACGTCGACGTGGCTGGAGACGACACGCAACTCGATCTCCACGCCCACCACCCCCGTCCCCCCGGCCTGGGCGCACTCGTCTCGCAGCTGCTCGGCTGCCTCGCCCAGGGCCCCGGCGAAGGCGGAAGAGGCCTCGACGACCTCGCCGGTCTGCCACTGCCACGCCCCCCAGGGGATCGACCACCACGAGACCCCGAAGACGAGGTCGACGGGCTCCCACCCGATCGAGTGGAGGAGGAGCGTCTCGTCGATGGAGAGCTCCGAGGTGGCCCCGGCGGCCCCTTCCCCGCGGCTCTCGCCCCGCCCGAGGGCCGCCAGGGCCCGTTGCAGCTCCTCGTGGAGGTCGGTCATGCCAAACGCACCACCGGCTCGGGCTCGGGGATCGGGTCGTAGTCCTTGAAGCGGCGGACCCTGGTGCCGCGGATGAGGCACTGGACGGTGAGGTCGCCCTCTCCTACCTCGCGCTCGTACTGCTCGAGCGTGGCCCCGTGGAGAACGTCGCGGCCGAGCTGGCTCCGGACCTGCTCCCGGGCGAGGTGGCGGGCGGCCCGCTGGGCCTTGCCGACTTGCACGATGGAGTGCACGCCGGCCACCCCACCGGACATCGCCCCCGACCAGTTGCCCGCCGCGGTGCCGGCCAGCTGGTAGTGGGTGAGGCAGTAGGCGATCATCTGCACCGAGCTCATGGCGGCCGCCACCGACACCGGGACGAAGCCCGCCTCGATCAGTTTCACCAACCGCTGGCCGCTCAAGAAGGTGGTGAACGGCTCGGGGGGGGCGGGTGCGCCGGGGACGACCACCGCCGTCCCCGTGACGCGGAACTCGGCGGCCCCGGTGCCGGCCAGGTGGTGCATGTCGTCGGTCACGCCGATCACCCCGTGGGCCCCGGCGGCTGCCGCCTCCTCGACCATCCGGCCCAGGGCCAGACCCCACCCGTTCGCCCAATTGCCCTCCAGCCAGGTCTGCTCGAAGTTGTAGCCGTACATCCGGTGCTCGCCGCCCACGAACCCGTGCGGGCACTGCCACCCCTCGGAGTACTGGCCCCGCCCCGACGGTCCGGCGACCCGGCCCAACCCGCCCATGGTCATTGTCCGGTAGTAGGTGCTGGAGGTCCAGCGCCACTGCATGACGGCGTAGCCCTGCACGAATCCCACCGGCTCCATGCCCATGGAGAGGCACGAGGCGAAGTCGGCCACCGAGAGCCCCGAGGACCACGCCCCGCCCGAGAGCCGGCGGCCGGCCGCCTCGGGCAGGTCGCCCGGGTCCCCGTGATCGGGTCCTGGTGTGCCGACGGTCATCCGTCGAGCGAGATGATGGCCCGGGGCTCGGGGATGGTGTGCTCCCCGTCGGTCTTGGCCACCGCCGTGCCGAGGGAGAGGAACTCGATGGTGTGGTCGCCCCACATGTGGCTTTTCTCCTCCAGGCGGACGCCGACGATCCCGGTGGCCCCGAGCTCGTTGGCTTCGTCCTGCATCCGGGTCATGGCCAGCTCGCGGGCCTCGTAGAGGGCCTGGGTGAAGTTGGGCAGCTCGACGTTCTGGCCGGCGGTGCGCAGCGTCTGGGCCAGCCCCCGGTGGGCGATGTGGTAGACGCAGGTGCCCATCACGAGCCCCAGGGGGACGTGGCCGGTCTGCATGAGGGTCCAGAAGTCCTGGCCCGAGAGGTCCGAGGTGAAGGGCTTCCCCTGGTTGTTGCGGTAGGAGCGGCCGTCCTCGGACTTCACGGCCGTGCCCAGGGCGATGAACTCGGCGGTGTCGGACCCCCACTCGTAGTAGTTCACGTCGAGGCGGACGCCGACCACCCCGTCCGCCCCGAGCTCGACCGCCTCGGCGTCCATGCGGTTCATGGCCAGCTCCCGGGCGTTGTACATCGCCTCGGTGAGCTTGGCCAGCTCCTGGCTCTGGGACCACCGGCGGGTCTGGATGCCCAGGTGGTAGATGGAGCTGCCCATCACGAAGCCGAGGGGGTGGAAGCCCACCTCCTTGATGAGGAGGAACTCGTTCACCGAGAGGTCCGAGGTGAACATCCCCTTGTGGCCGGGTCGGTCCTCCAGCTCGGCCAGGCGCCGCCCGGCGTCGGGCGGCAACCCGAGCGCCTCGGCCGTCGACGCGGGGTTCTGCGGCTCGCGTTCTCCGGGCTCGAGGTCGTCGGGGCTCACGGCTGCTCCCCGATGACGATCGACTCCAGGGCCTGGCGGGTGGCGGTCGAGCTGGCCGCCTCGGCCCGCAGCGCACCGAGCAGCCGGTGCAGCCACTCGTCCATGGTGACCCTCGTCGAGCGGATGCGTATCCCGCCGCTGGTGCGCGACACCGTGCACTCGAGGTCTGTCCCGTTGACCGAGGCGTCGAGGGTGTCGTCCCCCAGGGTGACCGACACCCGGCGGATCTCGTCCGACCGGCGAAGCCGCCCCCCGGCGCGTTCGACCTTGAGCCGGTCACCGAGCGCTCCCGCCAGACGCGTCACCAGCGCCTTCAAGAGGAGCCGCACGTCGCCGCCGTCCGCCTGCAGCGACGAGGCCAGGAGGTCGATGTCGAGCGCCCGGTCCTCGTCCACGTGGCTCAGGCTATCCCCGAGTCGGTTGCCCGCCCCCCGGCAGGGGTACCCTCAGGGCATCGGGCATTCGAGCGCAAGGAGGAGCCAATGGAGGTTGTCGACTACGAGGACGGGGTCCCCTCCTGGGTGGACCTGGGCACCACCGACCTGCCGGGGGCGAGGACCTTCTACGGGGCACTCTTCGGCTGGGACGCCCCCGAGGGCCCGCCCGAGGCCGGTGGCTACTGCGTGGCCACCCTCGGGGACAAGCCGGTGGCCGGTCTGGGCCCGCAGATGAACCCCCAGGCCCCGCCGTCGTGGATGACGTACGTGAACGTCGACGACGCCGACGCGGTGGCGGCGAAGGTGGCCCCGGCCGGCGGGCAGGTCCTGGCCGGACCGTTCGACGTGATGGACGTCGGGCGCATGGGGGTCGTGGCCGATCCCGTGGGGGCCGTGATCGGGCTCTGGCAGCCCAAGTCCCACAAGGGGGCCGGCCTGGTCAACGAGCCCAACACCTACTGCTGGAGTGAGCTGGTCACCACCGACACCGAGGGAGCCAAGGCCTTCTACGCCGCCGTCTTCGGGTGGGGGGCGGCGACCCAGGGCGAGGAGTTCGTCTACACCTAGTGGAAGCTGGGGGATCGGTCGGTGGGCGGGATGATGGCCAAGCCCGCGGAGATGCCGGCCGAGGTCCCGCCCCACTGGGGGGTTTACTTCGCCGTCGACGACGCCGACCGGGCGGCCGCCCGGATCGCCGAGCTCGGCGGAACGGTCGTGATGGGCCCGACCGACATCGAGCCGGGCCGGTTCGCCGCGGCCGCGGATCCCGCCGGCGTGTACTTCAACGTGCTCGCACTCAAGGCCGGGCTGGGCGGGTAGCCGGCTCCCCGGGCGCGGCGAGCTCGGCGGCGGACCAGAAGCCCGGTAGGGGGCCCACGGCGCCACCCGCCGCGTACCGCCGGAGCCTGGCCGCGTCCTCGGCCGAGCCCAGCACCACCACGTCGAAGAGTGGATCCGGCCCGCCGGCCCGCAACGCCGCGTGGGCGTCACCCGGCCGCCTGGGCAGGTGCGAGGTGAGCAGGACCACCGGGCGGTGGCCGGTGGCGGCCAGCACCCCCGCCCGGCCGAGCGACGTCCAGACGGCCTCGGTCCGCTGCAGGCCGGTCGGGGTGGTGGTGAAGGCGGCGGCCACGTCGAAGTACCACGGGGCGCCGGCGGCGTCGGTGGCAACGAAGGGGACCGTGACGCCGGTCCCGCGCACCCGTACGTCGCGACCGGTGACGGTGAACCCCGCCTCGGCCAGCACCTCGCCCGCCACGGCGTGGGCGGTCGCCCCGGTGCGCCGGGCGCGTTCTTCGGCCTCGTTGGGCGTCCCGCGGCCCTCGGCGAGGGCGGCGGCCACCCGGTCCCGGGACAGCTGCACGTAGCCCTCGTCGAGGTCGTAGCCGACGTAGCGCCGCCCGAGACCGGCCGCGGCCACCAGGGTGGACCCGGCGCCCATGAACGGGTCGAGGACGAGGTCGTCGACGAAGGTGTAGAGCCCGATCAGCCGGGCCGGGAGGGCCACCGGGAAGGGGGCCGGGTGTTTCACCCGCCGAGCGCTCTCGGGGGCGATGACCCAGCGGTCGAGGGTGGCGGCCATGAATTCGTCGCCGGTGAGGGTGGAGCGGTGGGGGAGGCCCTGGCGGCGCCGGGTGGGGACGTCGAGGGCCCGGGCGAACCGGCCCTTGCTGGCCACGATCACCCGCTCGGTCGTGTCCCGGAGCACCGGGTTGGCGGGGCTGCGGAACGAGCCCCAGGCGCACGAACCGCTTGCGCCCTCGCCCTTCTGCCAGATCACCTCACCGCGCGGGAGCAGGTGCAGCCGGTCTTGGAGGATGCCCATGACGTCGGCGGCCAGGCTGCGATAGGGCTTGCGCCCCAGGTTGGCCACGTTCACGGCGATCCGCCCGCCCGGCTCGAGGGTCCGGACGCACTCGGCGAACACCTCCTCGAGCAGCCCGAGGTAGGCGAGGTAGGAGGAGGGGACGCCCTCGCGGTCGAGCTCCTCCTCGTACTGCTTGCCGGCGAAGTAGGGCGGCGACGTGACGACGAGGGCGACCGTCCCGTCCTTCACGGCGTCCATGTGGCGGCTGTCGCCGCAGACGAAGGGGTCGGTCACCGCCTCGGGCGCGGCCACCGACTGGTCGTCGGAAGTCTCGGGCGGCTCGAAGCGCGAGTAGAACGGTCGTGCGTCGTGGGCTTCGCGGCGCCCGACTCCGAAATTGGAGGTTGCGGTGCGACGGCGTGGTCCCATGGCGGCACGACCGACGCTAGCGGCCGTGCCCGGGCGGGCGACGGATGGCGCCTAGCCGGGCCGGGGCCCGGCGGGGGATGTATCTCGTTAACGTAAACGGTAAGATTTAAGAGGGCGAGCGACCGGGCGCGGACCGGGGCGAGGACGCGGGCATGGGCATGGGAGGGCAGACAACGGGCGGCGGCATGGTCCGTCGCCTGCTGACGCCCGCGGCCGTCGACGACGACCACTACAAGTGGATCGCGCTCTCCAACACCACCCTCGGGGTGCTGATGGCCACCATCGACCTCTCGATCGTGCTTATCGCGCTCCCCGACATCTTCCGGGGCATCGACCTCACACCGCTCACCCCGGGGAACACCTTCTACCTGCTGTGGATGATCCTGGGCTTCATGGTTGTCACCAGCGTGCTGGTGGTGAGCCTGGGCCGGCTGGGCGACATGTACGGCCGGGTGAAGATGTACAACCTCGGCTTCGCCGTCTACACCTTCTTCTCGCTGCTGCTCACCATCACCTGGATGAGCGGGACGGCCGCCGCCGCCTACCTGGTTGTCATGCGCATCCTCCAGGGTGTGGGCGCCGCCTTCCTCCTGGCCAACTCGTCGGCCATCCTGACCGACGCCTTCCCCGAGCACCAGCGGGGGATGGCGCTGGGCATTAACCAGGTGGCGGGGATCAGCGGGTCGTTCATCGGGCTCGTCCTGGGGGGACTGCTCGGCCCGATCAACTGGCGGCTCATCTTCTTGGTGTCGGTGCCGGTCGGGCTCGTCGGGACGGTCTGGGCCTACCTCATGCTGCGCGAGGTGCCCCGACGCCACGCGGGGAAGATCGACTGGCCCGGCAACATCACCTTCGCCCTCGGGCTGGTCGGGATCATGATCGGCATCACCTACGGCATCCAGCCCTACGACGGCCACGTCATGGGCTGGACGAGCCCGACGGTGCTCCTCTCCCTCACCCTGGGGGTGGTCCTCCTGGTGGCCTTCGTGTTCATCGAGGCCCGGTCGGATGATCCCATGTTCCGCCTCACACTCTTCAGGATCCGCGCCTTCTCGGCCGGCAGCATCTCCACTCTGCTGGCCAGCATCGGCCGCGGCGGGCTGATGTTCATGCTGATCATCTGGCTGCAGGGGATCTGGTTGCCCCAGCACGGCTACAGCTTCGCCAGCACGCCGTTGTGGGCCGGCATCTACATGCTCCCGCTCACGGCGGGCTTCCTGATCGCCGGGCCCCTCTGCGGCTACCTCTCGGACCACTTCGGCTCGCGGCCGTTCGCCACCGGGGGGATGCTGGCCGCGGCCCTCTCCTTCTTCCTCCTCGAGATGCTGCCGGTCAACTTCAACTACGCCGTGTTCGGGTCGCTGCTGCTCTTCAACGGACTGGCCATGGGGGCGTTCGCCGCACCGAACCGGGCCGGGGTGATGAACAGCCTGCCGGCGCAGCACCGCGGGGTGGGGGGCGGGATGAACTCCACCTTCCAGAACGCCGGCCAGGTGCTCTCGATCGGGATCTTCTTCACCCTCATGATCATCGGGCTGGCCACCACGCTTCCCGACAACCTCTTCCACGGGTTGGTGGCGCACGGGCTCCCGGTGCCCGTGGCGGAGCGGGCCTCGCACCTGCCGCCGGTGTCCACCCTGTTCGCCGCCTTCCTCGGCTACAGCCCCATCCAGCACCTTGTCGGGGCGAAGGTCCTGGCGCACCTGCCGGCCGCCCAGCGCGCCGTGGTCACCGGGCGCGGCTTCTTCCCCTCGATCATCGCCGCCGCCTTCAAGAACGGGCTGCACGCCGCCTTCGACTTCGCCATCATCGCCTGCCTGGTGGCCGCGGGCGCCTCTTGGATGCGGGGTGGGAAGTACGTCTACGTGGAGTCGGCCGACCTCGACGACGTGGTCCCGTCGTCGATCGACGTCGCCGCGGCCGAGGGATCCGACGGTTCGGGTCGGCCCCGCGCCCCCGAGCCGGCCACCACCACCTGAGGCGGCGCCGGCCGACGGGACCCGGCCGCCGGGGTCAGACGGCGGCGGCCCGCTCGGTGCAGGGGCCGAGGGCGTCGAGCATGACCGGCACGTCGTCGGGCCCGCCGGCGAAGAAGAGGGCCGCCACGGCATCTGCCCCGGCCCCTGCGTACTGCTCCACCCGCTCGGGGGTCAGTTGGTGCATGTAGGGGCAGACGGTGATCTCCACCTCGGCCCGGGTCCGTCCCGCCTCGGCCAGCAGCTCGTCGAGGCGGGCCAGTGGGGCGGCCAGGTCCTCGGGCAGGCGGTTGAAGGTGTGCCACCCCTGGGCGGCGCGGGCCACCCGCCGCAGGGCCGGGTCGCTCTCCCCGCCGACATGGATGGGGGGGTGGGGGGCCTGGACAGGCTTGGGGAACATGCTGCACGAGGGCAGGCGGTAGAGGTCGCCGTCGAAACCCGAGGGGTCGTCGCACCACAGGGTCCGCAGCACCTCGAGGTACTCGTCGGTGCGGGCCCCCCGGCGGTCCCAGGGGACGTCCACCGCCTCGAACTCCTCGGCCAGCCACCCGACGCCCACCCCGAGGTCGACCCGGCCGCCCGACAGCCAGTCCACGGTCGAGACCTCCTTGGCCACGTAGACCGGGTTGCGCTGGGGGAGGAGCAGCATCGCCGTCCCCAGTCGGACCCGGTCGGTCTGGGCGGCGAGGAAGGAGAGGGTGGTCAGGGGCTCGAGCAGGCCCGTCCCCGACGGGGCCGGGATGCGGCCGTCCTCGGCGTAGGGGTAGGGGGAGGCGTAGTCGTCGAAGAGCACGACGTGCTCGCCGACCCACAGGCGGTGGATCCCCCGCTGGTCGCACTCGGCGCCGAGCGCGGCGAGGAGCTCGGGGGTGGCGAACGGGTTGGCCGTCGGCACCCACAGGTCGAAGTGCACGGGTCGGCTCCGTCAGGACCCGGCGGACCGCACCCCGCCGGCCAGGCCGAACAGGATGAACTCGCAGAGCTCGTCGGCCGCGGCGTCGATGGGCAGGGGGGTGGGGGCCCCGGCCCGCACCGAGAGGGCGCCCAGGAGCTGCTGGCCGATGAGGGCGGCGGCGCGGACCGGGTCGATCGGGCCGAAGAGGCCACCGGCGGTCCCCTGGCGGACCAGGTCCTCGAGGACGCGTTCGATGTCGAGGCCGATCAGGAGGAACTCGGCGTCGAGGGCCTCGGCCCCGGGCTTGTTGCCGGTCGCCTGGGTGGCCACGGCGAGGCGGAAGAAGGCCGGGTTCTCGTCGATGCGCTCGAGCAGGCCCCCGACGATGGCCCGTAGCCGCTCGGTGGGGTCGCCGCCGCCCTCCCACGCCCCCACCGTGGCATCCTGGAGCTGCTCGTACATGCGGTTGAGGCAGGCCCGGAGCAGCTCGTCGCGCCCGGAGAAGTAGACGTAGATGGTGGAGCGGGCCACCCCCGCCTCGGCGGCGATCTCGTCCATGGGGACCTCGGTGGTGCCCCGGGCACCGAAGAGGTGGCGCGCCACGTCGATGATCTGGTCCCGCCGGAAGTCGCGGATGACCTCGCGGAGCTGCTCGGGTGAGCGTCGGGACACGGCGGCTCAGCCTTCGCCGACGGTGGCCGCGGGGGTGAAGGCCACCGGGAGGTGCTTCACGCCGTTGATGAACTGGGACTGCAGGCGCTTCGCGTCCCCGTCCTGGTGTATGTCGGGGAGGCGGTCGAGCAGGTGGCTGAACATCACCTTGATCTCCATGCGGGCCAGGTTGGCCCCCAGGCAGAAGTGCGGGCCTCCGCCGCCGAAGGCGATGTGGGGGTTGGGATCGCGAGAGACGTCGAAGACGTCGGGCTGGTCGAACACGTCCTCGTCGCGGTTGGCCGAGGTGTGGAAGAAGACCACCTTGTCGTCCTCCTTGATCTTGGTCTCGCTCAGCTCGAGGTCGCAGGTGGCGGTCCGGCGGAAGTTCATCACCGGGGTGACGTAGCGCAGCATCTCCTCGATGGCCCCGTCGAGCAGCGAGCGGTCGTCCACGAGGCGCTGCCACTGGTCGGGGTGCTGGAAGAAGGTGTGCATGGCGCCCGACATGAGGTTCCTCGTCGTCTCATTGCCGGCGACGGTGAGGAGCAGGAAGAACAGCTCGAGCTCCATCTCCGAGAGCCGCTCACCGTCCACCTCGACCTGGGTGAGCGCGCTCATCAGGTCGCCCTTGGGGTCGATGCGCTTCTTGGCGAAGAGCTCGCTGGCGTAGCCGTAGAGCTCCATGGCGGCAATGGTGACGTCCTCTTCGGAGATGCCGTACTCGGGGTCCTCCCGACCCACCATACGGTTCGACCAATTGAACATCGAGTGGCGCTCCTCGTGGGGAACCCCCAGCAGCTCGGCGATCACCTGGAGGGGGAGTTCGCCCGAGACCTCGGTGACGAAGTCGGCGGTGCCGCGCTCGCAGACCGAGTCGATGATGTCGTCGGTGGTGCGGTGGATGCTCGCTTCGAGGTCACGGACCATGCGGGGGGTGAAGCCCTTGTTCACCAGCCGCCGGTAGCGCGTGTGGAGCGGCGGGTCCATGTTGAGCATCAGCAGCCGGAGCTGCTCGATCTCCTCGTCATCGATCTCGAACGGCATCGTGCCCCTCCGGTAGGAGGAGAAGCGCTCGAAGTCGCGGTTGACGGTGACGCAGTCGTCGTAGCGGGTGACGGCCCAGAAGCCCGGCCCGCCCTTTTCGTCCTGCCAGTGCACGGGGTCGTGGCGCCGGAGGTAGGCGAGGTACTCGTGGGGCACCGCGGGCACGTAGGTGCTCGAGTCCGAGAGGTCGACGGGGGCGCTATCGGTCTGGGCGTCTGACATGTCGGACGGTACCTCCTGATGGTCGGACACTGTGTCCGATCCGGCAGCGTACACGTCGGCGCCCGCCGGGGCCGGATCCACCGCCCGCGGCAGAGGTGCGGGCGGGCTACTCGTCGGGCAGGCGGCCCGAGCGCTTTCCCATGTGCCACCCGCCGCAGAAGTCACAGCTGTACACGCCGAGATCGGCGCCCGCCTCCTCCGACCGTTCGGCGGCCGCCCGCTGGGCGTCGACCTTGGTGCTGAAGCGGACCTTGGCCTGGCCGTCGGCCCGCCAGTGGGAGCCGTCGATGGTGAGCGGTCGGTGCGGTTCGCGGCGGCGTGCCATGGGACAAGTCTGGCCCAGTGCCCCCGCCCCGGTGTCCCCGCCCTAGGGTTCCGCCCCGTCGTCGGGGCCGAGTGCCCGGGCCACCTCGGCCGCGTGGTTCGGCCGCCACCTGCCTATGCTGCCCCGGTGCCCCGGCCGGCCATCCCCACCGACGTCTCGGACCTCACGGCGGAGTGGTGGACCTCGGTGCTGCGCCCACACGCTCCCGGCGTCGAGGTGACCTCCGCGGACGTCGCTGACGCCCATTCGGGGACGACCGGGAGGGTCGTCGTCCGCCTCAGCTACGCCGGCGACCCGGGCCCGCTCCCCGGCACCCTCTTCTGCAAGCTCGCACCCTTCGACGCCGGCCAGCGGCGGCTGCTGCGCCACTGGGGCATCGGGGTGATGGAGGCCCGCTTCTACGGCCTCCTCGCCGAGGACGTCGCCGTCCGGGTGCCGAGGGTCTGGCACGCCGAGTGGGACGACCACGGGTCGTTCGTCATGGTGCTCGAGGATCTCGCCGCCTCGGGCTGCGCCTTCCGCACAGTCGACGGACCCGATCCGGTGGGCCGGGCCCTGTCCACGGTGTCGGAGCTGGCCCGGCTGCACGCCCCGTTCTGGGAGAGCGAGCGGTTCGCCGGCGACCTCTCCTGGGTGCCCGACCGGGCGGGCTTCGGTGAGGGGGGCGGCCGGGACGCCGACTCGCTGGCCGCCGCCGCCCACTTCGCCCGCCTCCCGGTGGAGATGTTCGGCGACTCCATGCCGCCCGCCTTCACGGACGTGGGTACCCTCTACGCCGACCGGGTGGCCGACGTGCTCGACCTCTTCGACGAGGGGGAGCGCACCCTGGTGCACGGGGACCCCCACGCCGGCAACCTCTTCGACGACGGGGGACGGGCGGGGTTCTTCGACTGGGCCATGTTCAGCCACTCGCCGGGGCTGCGCGACGTCGCCTACTTCTGCGCCTGCTCGGTGCCGACCGAGGTCCGCCGGGCCGAGGAAGGACGGTTCCTCGGCCGCTACCTGGAGGACCTGGCCGCCGGGGGCGTCGACATCGACCCGGCCGAGGCCGACCGCCAGTTCCGGCTCTTCGCCGTCTTCGCCTGGGTCTCGATGTCCTCGACGGCGGCCATGGGCAGCCGGTGGCAGACCACCGAGTACGCCATGGCGGCCATGGAACGGGCGACGGCCGCCGTGGACGACCTGGGCTCCGTCGACCTGCTGCGCGACCTGTTGGACTGACGGTCGGCCCCCAAGCCGCAGGGCCGGCTCCCGAGCCGGGATGTCAGGCCGTGGTCCCGGAGCCCGACGCCGGAGCCAGGGAGTGCAGGACCTGCTGGATTGTGAGCACCTCGCCCGGTGTCGGCGCCGTGACGCTGACCGACGACCCGTAATCGGAGAAGGTGGTGCTCTCCTGGAGATGCACGGCCATCGACGACGCCACTGTCTCCTGGGTGTCGACTGTGACGCGGCGGAGCAGGCCGGCGTCGTCGACGTAGACCTTGAAGGTGAAGGCGTCGACCGTCACGCCCGAGAACATCTGGCGCATCCACGACGGAACGTTCGCCTGCGACAGGAACCCTTGGACGTCCGACGGCGCGACGTCCACCGAGTACCCCTGCACCGGCGAGCCGTCGATTGTCGACGGCCCCAGCGAGGTGACCGCGTCCCCCTGGCCGCCCAGCAACGGGAGCCAGGCTGCGGGGTTGGCGCCCGGGTCGATCCCATTGCCGCCGGCCGCCCCGGCCAGGCCTGACATGTCGACCGAGATCCACTGTTTCCCCGGCTCCAGCGTGCCCAACTGCGGATCGTCGACATAGGCGGTGCCGCCGACGAAGTCGACCTTCTCTGTGAGCTGGTGACCGGCGACCGAGCCGCCCACGGTGAGCGCGGACGCGCCGTTGCCGAAGTCGACGCCGCCGCTGGCCGAGAACGACCCCGAAGTGGTGCCTACGGTGACGGATCCGACGACCGTCACCTGCGCGGTGCCGTCGGCGGTCGAACTGGCCACGGCGTCGCTCACCGCGGCCGACGCGCTGCGGCCCCCGCCGAGCACGTACAAGAGGACACCGGCGACCAGGGTGAGGACGACGAGGACGCTCAGGACTGCGATCGCCCGTGTCGGCGCCCCTGCGGCTGGTGCCACCGTGACGGGGCCGGCCGGCGCGGCGCCGCCCGCCTGCTGCGGCTCGCGCAGCGGTGCTGTCGCTGGATCGCTTCGGGGGTTGGGACCCAGAGGCTCAGTCATGTTCGGCACCCCCCTGGAAGATGGCGACCGGATCGGTTGACCCGGCGCACCACAGCCTACGCCCTCCGGGCTTCGCATCCTCAGTCGAGTGCGGCCCAGCTTGGGGCGTCGCGCACGTTGCCCCCGGCGCGTGACGACGCGAGACTGCCGGCGTGCCGACGGCCGGGCGACCCCGCAATGACCCGGTGGTGCTGTGCGCCGTCGCTCCGGCCCTCGACCGCATCCGTTCGCGGTTCCCCGCCCTCGAGATCGTCGACGTCTCCCACGGGGCCCCCGACGGGGTCCGCGGCGAGGTGCTCTTCGGGGGTTGGGGTCCTCACGCCGTGGCGGCGATGTCGAGGGGGGTGCGATGGGTGCAGCTGGCCGGCACCGGCGTCGACGGGGTTCCTTCCGAGGTGCGGGCCGCGCCGATCCTGACCTCGGCGCGCGGGGCCAGCGCCGTGGCCATCAGCGAGTACGTGCTCGCCGCCATGTGTGCCTTCGCCCGGAACCTGCCGCAGAACTGGCTCCGGGAACCGCCCGAGCACTGGAACTTCCAGCCGGCCGCCACGCTGGCAGGTGCCACCCTCTGCCTGTTCGGGCTGGGCGGGATCGCCCAGCGCGTGGCCCGAATCGCCCTCGCCTTCGAGATGCGGGTGCTCGCCCTGCGGCGCACGGACGCCCCCAGCCCGGTCGGGGGCGTCGAGTTGGTCCGCTCCTTCGAGGAGTTGGCGGCCAAGGCCGACCACTTGGTACTGGCGGCTCCGGCCACCGAGCGCACCCGGCACGTCGTGGGCTCTTCGAGCCTGGCGCTGGCGAGGCCGGGCCTTCACCTGGTGAACATCGCCCGGGGCAGCCTGGTCGACCAGGAGGCGCTGCGGCGTGCCCTCGACGACGGCACCGTCGCCCGGGCGTCACTGGACGTGACCGATCCCGAGCCCCTCCCCGCCGGCCACTGGATGTACAACCACCCGAAGGTCTTCCTCACCCCGCACGCGTCGTGGACCGGGCCGCCCCCGTTCGAGCGGGCGACCGAGATCTTCTGCGACAACCTCGAGCGGTACCTGGCGGGTGAGCCGCTCGAAGGTGAGGTGGGAGAGGCAGGCTACTGACCCGGCGCCGGGCCTGTGGGACACGGCGTCCGGGCTGCGGATCGGGACCCCGACCCGGGGTGCGGTGCCACCCGGGGAACTAACGTCTGGACCACGGACCCGGCGGTCGGTCCCGTGCGCGGGCCGTAGCGCCGGCACCCGTCACCCTGCGCGAGAGGAACCGCCATGACTGACGAGGAATACCGGCTGGTGATCGGGGGACGGACCGTCCCCGGCGACGACGGGACGTATCCGGTGACCAACCCTGCCCGGCCCGGCGAGGTGGTGCTGCAGGCGCCCTCGGCCTCCCACGACCAACTCGACCAGGCCGTCGCCGCGGCCCGGACCGCCCAGGCCGCCTGGTCGCAGATGGAGGCGGGAGAGCGCGCCGCCCTGGTCATCGGCGCGGCGGAGGCGGCCGGACGGGCGGTCGAGAGCGAGGACCTGGCGACGCTGCTCACCCGCGAGCACGGCAAGGTCCTGTGGGAGGCGATGTTCGACGCCGGGACGGTCGGGGCGATGGCCGCCTCCTTCGCCCCGGTCGCCGCGTCGGCCAACGAACCCCGCACCAGGGAGGTGCCGGGGAAGAGGACCGAGGTTCGCCGGGTGCCCCACGGGGTGGTGGCAGCGCTGCTGCCCTTCAACTGGCCGGTGGCCGTCATGGGCAACAAGGTCGTTCCGGCCCTGCTCACCGGCAACACCGTCGTGGTCAAGGCCCCTCCCACCTGCCCGGGCGCGGTGCTGCGTTCGGTGGCGGCGATGGCGGCCCTCCTGCCCGACGGCGTGCTCAATGTCCTGAACGGGCCCCACGCCGCGCTGGGGGCGGCGCTGGTGGCCCACCCGGGAGTGGACATGGTGTCGTTCACCGGCGGCGTCCCCACCGGGCAGGCCGTCATGGCCGCGGCGGCGGCCTCGACCAAGCCGGTGGTGCTCGAGCTTGGAGGGAACGACCCGGCGATCCTCGCCCCCGACGTGGTGGTCGACCAGGCGCTGGCCGACAAGATCGTCGGCGCCACCTTCGTCACGAGCGGCCAGGTTTGCATGGCCATCAAACGCCTCTACGTCCCCGAGGAGCGCACCTCGGAGGTCGTCGAGGCGCTCGCCGCCCGCCTCTCCGCGGAGGTGGTGGGCGACGGCTTGGCCGAAGGGGTGACCATGGGGCCGGTGCACCTCGAGTCCGGTGCCGCCCGGGTGGAGACCATGCTCGAGGAGGCCGAGCACCTGGGGGCCAAGGTGACCAGACCGTCGCAGGTGCGCGAGGCGGACCTGGCCGGAGCCGGCTACTTCGTCCCCCCGGCGCTCGTCGACAACCCACCGACCACGGCGCGCATCGTGACCGAGGAGCAGTTCGCCCCCGCCCTCCCGGTGGTGGGCTACCGCAGCCTCGACCACGCGCTCGAGATGGCCAACGACACCGAGTTCGGCCTCTGCGCCTCGGTGTGGAGCAACGACCTGGAGCTGGCGTCGTCGGTCGCCGGGCGACTCGAGGCCGGCACGGTCTTCGTCAACGCCCACGGCATGTCCGCCATGGACCCGAGCGCGCCGATGGGGGGATGGAAGTCGTCGGGCTTCGGGGTGGAGCTCGGGCCCGAGGGCATGCGGGCGTTCACCCGCCCCCAGGTGCTGCTCACCCACCCGGGCCCGCAGCACAAGGGGTAGTAGCCGCCCTCAGGGGAAGTCGGTCCGCACGCAGAGCCCGTCCGGGCATGGGGTGACCGGGAGGACCCGGTAGCCCCGGTCTGCCGCCTCGACGCGGGCGGCCAGCGCCGCACCGGCCTCGGGGGTGGCGCACAGCAGCGTGAGCGACCCCCCGTCCCCTCCCGCCCCGTTCACCTTCCAGCCGAGGGCGCCGGCAGAGCGGGCGAGGGCGATCACTCGGAGGGCGTCGGACCCCACCAGCCCGGGAAGGAGCGCCCGTTGCGCCTCGGTGCCGGCCGCCATGGCCCGGCCGAGGCCGCGGACGTCACCGGCCACGGCGGCCTGGCGGGCCGCCACCGCCGCAGCGCGCAGCGCGTCCAGCGCGGCGGCCCGCCCGCTGCCCGTCCCCTCGATGACCTGGCGGTGCAGCGACGACGAATCATGGGCCCGTCCGACGTAGACGAGCACGAGGAGCGGGCCGAGCTCGTCCCAGTCGGCCAGGCGGTGCACGACGGCGTCGGGGTAGGTGTCGACCTCGATGAAGTTGACGCCGCCCAGGGCCGAGCTCAGCTGGTCCTGCACCCCGCTCTCGGACCCGAGCAGCGCGGTCTCGATCCGGTGGGCCGCCCGGGCCACCTCGAGCGGTGGCGGTCGCATTGTGCGAAGGGCCCAGAGCGCCCCCAGCAGCGCCACCGTCACCGCGGCCGAGGTGCCCGTCCCGCAGCCGGGCGGGACCGCGCAGCGCACCTCGATCTCGACGGCCGCCCCGCCGGGGGGCGCCACCAGGTCGACGGCCGCCTCGAGCAGGGGGTGGCGGGCGACGCGCCCGGCGCCGGGCACCACGGGGTAGCGGTCGCCGTAAGAGGGGACGTCGAGCACCACCGGGTCCGAGAGGTCCGCCTCGCGGACCGTGACCTCGGCGCCGGGGGCCACGGCGATGTTGAAGACCCGGCCGGGCCCGCCGAACCAGGTGTCGGTCCACCCGCCGATGTCGCAGATGCGCACCGGCGCTGACGCCCGGATCGCCATGGTGTCCCTCCGCCGCGGCCCTCGGCCCGACCCTACCGCTGCGCTCCGACTCGAGCTGGGTGCCAGCGGTCCTGGAGGGGGGCGCAGTACCATGACGCGCTGGCCCGAACCGGCTCGCGCCCACGGCACCACGCTGCTCCTGAGGCGGCCCGGGGTGGTGGGCGGTCGGCGGGGAAGCTCGAGAGGCGGGGGACGCGTTGGTCGGCAGGCTGGGACGGAGGTCGGGGGCGGCGCTCGTGGCCCTGGCCGCCCTGGCCGCCCTGGCCGCAGGGTGCGGCACCGGGACCACCAGCGGGACCGTCAGTTACGTCGCCGCCGGGCAGATTCCCAGAGCCGACGTCCCCCATCTGGGCGGCCACGGGAAGAACGGCTCCACCGTCGGCACCATCCCCCTGGCCAAGGAGAACACTACGACGGCGCTCTTCACGGCGCTCGGGGACTTCCAGGCCTGCCTGTCGACGAAGGGCGTGACCTTCATCGGGGCGCCGAACGCCAGCGACCCGAGCTCGCCGGCCAACAATCCCAACTACCTCAAGGCGCTGGGGACATGCGCCGCCCAGAGCAAGATCCTCCAGGCCCTCAAGGCCGAGCAGACCGCTCAGGAGAATCTCACCCCCACACAGGTGAAGAAGGAGAACAAGATCTACCTCAAGTGGCGCACGTGCATGATCGGGCGCGGTTGGCAGATCCCCGAACCCAAGCCCAACACAAAGGGACTCCTCTTCTCCTTCGGCGCCACGAGCGCGCCCCAACTGAAGCCGCCGCCGGGACAGAGCCTCCTGTCCAGCTCCGACCTCCAGGCCTGCGCCGCCAAGGCGGAGGCGGAAGTATCGTCATGACGTCGTACCGGGGGGAGTGATCGCGTTGCCCAGGAAGTTCATCATCGCCGGGATCGTGGTCGTCGCCCTGCTGGCCGCAGGGCTGTCCCTCGCCTTCGCCGGTGGTAGCACCTCGGCCAACAGCAACGAGGTCGTGGTCTTCAGCCGGGTCCAGTCGCGGACCCTGCAGGACACGGTGTCTCTGAACGGGACACTCGTGCGCAAGCAGATCCGCAATGTCACCGCAGCCAACGAGGGCGTGATGAGTGCGGTCTACGCCACAAACGACAAGGCGGTGCAGGCCAGCCAGGCCATGTTCGCCATCAACGGCCGTGACGCCATCGCCGAGGACGGGACAGTTCCCTTCTTCCGGTCCCTGCAGGCGGGGGACCAGGGTCAGGACGTCCTGCAGTTGAAGCAGATCCTGGCGGCGGCCGGCGACGACCCCGGACCCATGAACAACTACTTCAACCAGCAGACCGAGTACGCCCTGGCCCAGTGGCAGGCCCAGCAGCACTATCCCAACTCCACCCCGGCCAACCCCGAGTCGGTCTCAGTCTCCTTGGAGCAAAGTGCCAGCTACAAGGTGGGTGCGCAGGGGTCGGCCGGCCTGATCATCGGGCCGCCCCCCGCCCAGACGGCGGCCCGCACGTCAGGGGGTGCCCACGTGGTGCTGGCCTCGGACGTGACGTCGGTCGAACCGGCCGCCACACCGGGACCGGTGCTCACCATCTCCGCCCTCGATTCCAAGGTGAGCCAGGGCGCGCCCATCGAGTACGAGATCTCGGCGTCCTCAGCGCCGTCCAGCTCCCTCACCGTGAACCTGACCGCCGGAGGGACGGCCGGCCCCCAGGACATCGTGAGCCCGCCGACCTCGGTGACCTTGCCCCCGGGGAGCACCTCCGCCCAGGTGATCGTTACGACCAAGACCAACACACTGATCGAGCCCAACCCCACCGTCGTGCTCTCCATCGCGCCGGGATCGGGGTATCAGGTCGGCACACCGGGTTCGGCCCAGGCCACCATCATCGACACCAACGCGCCGGCCATGAAGATCACCGGGACCACCACGGTCACGCCCGGCCAGACGGCGACACTCACCATCACCGCCAATCAGGCCTCGTACAAGAACCTTCAGGTGATCCTCTCGGTCGCCGGAAGTGCCGTAGCGGGGACCGACTACGACCCGGTCAACCCGGTGGTCACATTCCCTGCGGGCACCACCTCGGAGAGTGTCCCGGTGAAGACGATCAGCACCAGCGTGTTCGCGCCCAACAAATTCGTGGTGGTATCCCTCAGCCAGGCGGGGGGCACGTACACGGTCACAACGCCGGCGGCGGCGGTGGTCACCATCGCCGGTAGTTCGGGCAAGCCCACGGTGACCCTCACCTCGGCCACGACGTACCTGCAGAAGGGGAGCCCCTTCCAGGTGAGCATCGGGCTCAGCCAGGCCCAGACCACCCCCCTCACCTTGCGCCTCGGCTACAGCGGGACCGCCGTCCCGGGGACCGACTACACGGTCCCGGCGGGCAACGTCGTGGTCCCGGCCGGTCAGACTTCGCTCAGCGTGTCTGTCCCGACGGTGACCAACAACCAGGTCGAGCCGAACCGGGTGCTCACCGTCACGCTCCAGCCCGGGACAGGCTACGCGGTGGGGACACCCAGCAGCGCCACCGTGACACTCGCCTCGTCGGTCGTCCCCACGCTCACAATCACGGGGACGACGACCTCGGTGAGCCAGGGCGGCGCGGCCTCCTTCGTCATCACCGCCAGCCAGGCCCCGGTCAAGAACACCTCGATCACCTTCGCCGTCGAGGGCACGGCGCAGCCCGGGCAGAACTACGTGCCGCTGACCGGCACCACCCTGCTGGCCGCCGGGCAGACCCAGGTCACCGTCGTCCTGCAGTCGATCCAGAACAACGTGGTCTTCGAGCCGACCGACATGATCGTCGACCACTGGCCGGTCCGGGTGGGCCAGGTCTACGTGAAGGCTGGTGCGCCGGTGGCCGTCGGCGAGGCGCTGCTCTCGCTCACCGAGCCGAACCTCAGCGTCACGCTGCAGGCCACGGCGGCCGAGCGGAGCAAGCTGCAGGTGGGCCAGCACTGCACGGTAGAGATCGCCGGGGAGAACACATCGGTCGCCGGCGTCATCACCGAGCTCAATTCGACCCCGACAACCACGACCGGATCGAGCGGGCAGTCCTCGCAGCTCTACGAGGGACGGATCGAAGCACCCGAGCTCAAGGGCGCCGAGGGCTCGCAGGTCTCGATCACCGTCGTCGACCAGCAGGTGGACAACGCCCTGACCGTCCCCATCTCGGCCGTGAAGCAGAACGGGACGGGGCAGGACGTCGTTCGGGTGATCAACCTGGCGACCGGGAGGATCACCGAGGTGCCGGTGCAGACCGGGATCACCCAGGGCTCCTACATCCAGGTCACCAGCGGCCTGCGGCTGGGCCAAGTGGTGATCGCCCAGGTCGACCAGTAGCCATGGTCGACCAGCCAACGGGCCCCCCGGTCGACTACGCCCCGGCCAACGCCACGCCCCCGTACGGCCTCCCGGCCCACGGCCGCGGAGGAGAGGGCGAACCGCTGCTCGAGCTCGAGTCGGTTTCGCGCGTCTACGGCGAGGAGGTGAGGGTCTATGCCCTGAGGGAGGTGTCGCTGCGGATCATGCCGGGCGACTTCATGTCGATCGTCGGACCCTCGGGCTCTGGGAAGTCGACCATGCTGGGGCTGCTGGGCGTGCTCGACCTCCCGACGGCGGGCACCGTCCGCATCGCCGGGCAGGACGTGAGCGAGCTCGACGACCCCACCCGCTCGAAGCTGCGGGGCAACTCGATCGGCTTCGTGTTCCAGCAGTTCCACCTGATCCCGCACCTCACGGCGATGGGCAACGTCGAGACGGCCCTCCTCTACCGCGACATCCGGCCCAAGGAGCGCCAGGAGCGGGCCTACGCGGCGCTCGAGCGGCTCGGGTTGGGGGCGCGGGCCGGCCACCGGCCAGTGCAGATGTCCGGCGGCGAGCAGCAGCGGGTGGCCCTGGCCAGGTCGATCGTCACCGACCCCCTCATGATCCTCGCCGACGAACCGACCGGTGCCCTCGACTCGGTCAACGCCGCCCACGTGCTCGAGATCTTCCGCGGTCTGCAGGCGCCTGACCGGGCCGTCGTGATGGTGACCCACGACCACACCGTGGCCGGCACCACCCGCCGGCAGGTCTCGATGAGCGACGGGCGGATCGTCGCCGACGTCGAGCGGGTCGAGGCGGCCCGGTGAACGGGGGCACCGGGACCCGTCCCCGTGCCTGGGGCCGACCGTGAGCGAGGTGCGCGACCTCCTCGGCGTGGCGTGGTCCGGCCTCAAGGCACGGAAGGTCAGGACGCTGCTGATCATGCTGGGGCCGGTGATCGGAGTGGCGGCCATGGTCAGCGCGGTCGGCCTCACCGAGAGCGCCAAGGGCGCCCTCCAGTCGCAGCTGTCCAAGCTCGGCACCAACCTGATCATCGCCCAGGCCGGGGGCACCTTCGGGTCGCAGAATCCCTCATTCCCCGAGGACGCCGTGGCGCGCGTCCAGGACGTGTCCACCGTCACCAGTGCGGCGGCCACGGCCAACATCTCGGGCGTCGTCGCCCTCCCCATAGCTGGGGCGAGCAGCTACTACCAGGCGTTTCCCGCCCCCATCCGGGCCGCCGGCACCAACCTCCCCGCCGTCCTCGAGGTCCCGATGATCGACGGGCGCTGGCTGAACTCCGCCGACACCCAGCTGCACCTGCGCTCGGTCGTCCTGGGCGAGGGCATCGCCCATCAGTACGGCTACCTGCCCGGGGAGATCCGCACGGTCCAGCTCAACGGGGAGAACTTCGGGGTGGTGGGCGTGCTCGGGGCCGTGCCGCTCGACCCGACACTGGACAACGCCGCCTTCATCACCGAGTGGGCCGCCAAGAACGTCCTGGGCAGCAACGGCCACCCCAATCAGCTCTACATCCGGGCCCAGACCGGCACCACCCAGGCGACCGCCAACGTCATCCCGACGGCCATCAGCTTGGGCGGACCCAACCAGGTCTCGACCCAGATCCCCAGCGACGCCCTCCAGGCCCAGGCCCAGGCCAATAAGACGCTGCAGGAGGTGGCGCTGCTGGCGGGGCTCCTGGCACTCACCGTCGGCGGGATCGGCATCGCCAACGTCATGTCCATCTCGGTGATCCAGCGCTCGTCGGAGATCGGGATCCGCCGCGCCCTGGGCCACAACCGGGCCAAGATCGGCCTGCAGTTCCTCCTCGAGTCGCTCTTCGTCGGGCTGCTCGGTGGCCTCCTCGGCGCCGTGATCGGGGTGGGCATCGTCTATGCGGTGTCCGCCCTGGCCAATTGGGTCGTGGTCATCGACTACGGCCAGATCCCGCTTTGGATGGGCCTGGCCCTCTTTGTGGCGGTCGTGGCCGGGCTCTATCCCTCCATCAAGGCGGCCCGCCTCGAGCCGCTCGAGACCCTCCGCCTGGGCTGAATCGACGGAGGGGTCAACCGCCGCCCGACTGGTAGGACTGGGCAGCCGCCGCCGCGGCGGGTGTCCCCGCCGCCTGGCCGTTCCCCGAGGCCGCAGCGGCCGCCGAGAGTGTGCTGGAACCCGTCCCCGGGTTCCCCGAGGCGCCGGCCGCGGCCGCCGCGGCCGCTGTTGTCCCGGCCCCGGCGCCCGTCGCACCGCCGGCTCCGGCCGCCCCTGCGGTGGTCCCGCCGCGTCCGCCGCCGAGCGACCCCGATCCGGCGGCTGCCGACGGTGTCGTGGTGGCGGCACCGGCCGCCGAGGGTGTGGCCGGCGTGACGGACTCCCCGCCCGATCCCCCTGTCGCCCCGGCCGCCGAGGTGCCGGCGCTCCCGGCGGCGCCGGACGCCCCGGTTCCCGAGGCGCCACTCGGGCTTGTGGCTGTTGTCCCTGTGGCGGCCGAAGTGGAGGTGTAGCCGACGCCCTTGGGGTTCGAGCCGAGCGGGCCGGTGTAGCCGCTCCCGCCGGAACCCGAGGCGAGCACGGCGACCGTCACGCCGACCGCGGCCAGGACGACGACCCCGGCGACGCTGAGGAGCAGGATGGTCCGCGTCGTCAACGGCGGCCGCTCGTGGGCCGCGGCAGCCGAATCCGGTCCCTGACCGGGCGTGCGCAGGCCCGGCGGGAGGCTCATGCCGGACGGCACTGTCGCGGGTCCATGGCACTGATCCTAGGGAACGCAGGGTACCGACGCGGGGCCGCCGACCCCGGCTCACCCCACCGTCACGGTGGCCGCGGCCGACGCCCGCCCGGTGGTGCACTCCGCCCACGCGGTGACCACGACCCGGTAGGTGCCCGGATGGCGATAGCGGTGGTGGACCAGCCACGTCCTGGATCCGGTCGGCCGCGGTGTGCGCAGGCACACCAGGGGGACCGCGGGATCCGAGACTGTGCCATCCCCGAAGGCGAGCTGGTAGGCGAGGGCTCCCTGCGGAGCCCGCACCGTGACCGAGATGGCGAACCCGAGGACCGCGCTCGTGCGCCCCTGCGCCGGCTCGACCGTGAGTCGGACGGAGGTCGGTCCCGAGTGTCCGGAGACCGAGCGGGTGGAGCGGTCCGGTGAGGCAGCCGCCGCGAGGTGCATCGACGGCTCGAACGGGCCGGCGGCGGTCGAGACCAAGGCGGCACCGAGCAGCCACACGAAGACGGAAGCCAAGAGGGCTCGGCGGAGGTGCACCGCACGCAGTCTTCCAGGGCGAGGGTTCCCAGCGGGCTCGGTGCCGGTTAGGCTGTCGCTGCGCCTTGGGGGTGCCTGTGGGGTTGAAGGGGGCAGGGATGGTGCAGGGGAGAGTCTTCGCCGTACTCGGCGTGCTGGCCGCCGCGGCCTTCGCAGTCGCACCGGCCGCCGGTGCATCGAACCAGGGGCGACCTGGGGGCGCCGCACCGACGGCGTCGGACCCGTGCCCCCCGGCACAGGCGGGCTTCGCCACCTGCCTGGCACGCGTGTTCGTGGGGTCGGGCACGGCGTCGGGCGGCTCCGGCAGTGCGCGTTCGGCGGCCGCGGCGGCGCCGGAGGCGTCGGCCCCCGGACCATCCGGCCTCTCGCCGGCTGCCCTCACAACCGCCTACGGCTTCTCGGGCACGAACGGCGGCGCGGGCGAGACGATCGCCGTCGTCGACGCCTACGATGACCCGACAATCGCCGGCAACCTGTCGTCCGTCTCGAGCCAGTTCGGCCTGCCCGCCTGCACCACGACAAACGGCTGCTTCATCAAGGTCAACCAGACCGGCGGGACCACCTATCCCTCTGTCACATCGGGTTGGGGGCTCGAGATCAGCCTCGACGTGGAGTGGGCCCACGCTCTGGCCCCGGCGGCCCACGTCATGTTGGTCGAGGCCAGCACGTCGAGCGACACCAACCTCTTTACGGCCGTGACCTATGCGGCCAAGCACGCGCAGTACGTGTCGATGAGCTGGGGTGGCACAGAGTTCTCGGGCGAGACCAGCTACGACGGGGACTTCGCCCTGACGCCGGGCGTGAGCTTCTTCGCCGCTGCTGGTGACTCGGCGTCGTCGGTCATCTACCCGTCGACCTCGCCTGACGTGGTCTCGGTGGGTGGGACGACCCTGAACGTCACAACGGCCACCACCGCCTGGAAGAGCGAGACGGCCTGGTCGACAGCGGGAGGCGGCTGCAGCCAGGTCGAGAAACCGACGGCCGCACAGAAGTCGTTCCCGACCTACGACCAGGCCGGGGCCACATGCGCCGGGAAGAGGGCGACCCCCGACGTCGCCCTGGACGCGAACCCCGCGACCGGGGTCTCGGTCTACGACTCTCGGAAGTTGAGCACAGGCCTGTCGGGCTGGATCACGGTCGGGGGGACCAGCGCCTCCACCGTGATGTGGGCGGCGCACTCGGCCTCGACCGGGTCCCACGTGAACGCCACATACGTCTACGGGGCGAACATCCCCTTCTACAACGTCACCAGCGGGAGCAACGGGCACCCCTGCGAGAAGGGTTACAGCCTCTGCACCGGACTGGGCAGTTGGAACACGGCGGAGGGGTCGATCAACGGCGCGCCGGTCGGGAACCTGTCGTTCAGCACGGCGCCGCAGACCCTGACGGCCGGGAAGCCCTCGGCCGCGGTGACAGTGCACCTGAGCAGCCCGGCACCCGCGGGCGGGGTGAGCGTCAAGCTGAGCACGACCTCGTCGGCCGGCACGTTCTCGTCCGCGCCGACCGGCGCCTTCACCCGCACACTCACAGTCCCGGTGGCCGCAGGGTCCACGGGCGCGACGGCGTACTACGAGGACACCGTGGCCGGTTCGCCGACCCTCAGCGCCACGGCCAGCGGCTGGACCACGGCCACGCAGAACGAGACCGTCCAGCCCGGGACACTGGCGAAGATCACCGTGTCCCCCTCCACTGTCACCCTGGCAGCCGGGGCCACCCAGGTGTTCACGGCGTCCGGCTACGACAGCTACGGCAATGCGGTCACCAACGGGTTCGACCCGACATGGTCCACCACGACGGGGGGATCGCTCTCGACGACGTCCGGCGCCACCACCAAACTGACGGCGCCGTCAACGGCCGTGTCGAAGGGCTCGGTGTCCGCCACCCAGGGCGCGGTCAGTGGGTCGGCGACGGTCACAGTGCAGGTCACGCCGACCGTGAAGGTGTCGATCACGGCCGGGACCACGTCCAGGGCCGGCACGAGGTACAAGGTCCCGCTGACCGTGAAGGCGACCGGCACCTCCAACACCGGGATCGATGGTGCGACGGTGCAGCTCAGCGTCTACGGCGCGAGCTGCTCGGGCTCGCCGCTGGCGTCGGGTTCGGGCCGCACCGGATCGGCCGGGACGGTGGTCATCAGCTACACCACCACCGCCATCGGCTCCTACTGCGCCAAGGCGACGGTGACCGCCACCGGCTACAGCCAGGGCTCCGCCACAGTGCAGTTCGCCGTGGCGGCGGTCAAGGTGGGGGTGCGGTCGGCCAGGACCGGTTCCGGCGGGTCGCTTCTCGCCAGGACCTGAGACCGCCCACGAGGAAGCCCGAGGTGCGGGCCACGGGGCCGACGAGCGGCATCGCCGGACCACCGCCCAAACGGCCGTTTTCCTGACCGGAGGAGGCCATCACCGTCGGCGAATCAGTCCCTGACGTGGGAAGACGCGCATGGCCGATCCCGGCACCGGCGAAATGGCGCCATCGGTGCGCCGACGGTATCGTCGGCCCCGTGTCGGTTGGTGGTGCAGGGGACGGGATGCGGAGCGCACACAATCCGGTGGTGGTGCAGCGATCGGACGGCCGCTGGGAGCTCCACTGCCCCGAGTGCATGGAGGTCTCGGGGACGACAGTCCCGATCGGGATCGACCTGCCGGTCGAGTCCGAAGAGGTCGCCGAGCTCCTCCGGGAGAACCACATCGGGCGCCTGGCGCAGGCGAGCTAGAGCCGGCGTTCTCGGCCTGATCCAGCGAGGGGGAGGCGCACCGGCTGCGCCCGCCCTGCAGGCTGAAACCTCGTCTCGTGGCCGGTCCACCGGTGGCATTGCGGCCGCGGTGGTGGTTGTCGAGGGCCCCGGGAATGGCCTCAGTCGCGGCGGGCCCTCGAGGTCACGATGACCAGCTTTCGACGGCCCGCCGAACGGTCGACGAGGCCGACATTGGCGAACCCCGCGGCCTCGACGGCGGCGACAAGCTCGTCGGCACCGTCCGGTGAGAGCCCATGTCCGTGCTGGCCCGGCTTGAGCCGCCGCTCGGCCAGCAGCAGGCGTCCGCCGGGCGCCATGACCCGACGGCACTCGCTGAGCCCGAGAGCACGATCCACCCAGTGGTGCACCGAGCTCAGGGCCCACACCACCGAGGCGGTGCCGTCCACCAGGGGCAGCTGCTCGGCGTCACCCTCCACGAAGACGGCGCCGTGCGCCCCGCGGAGCCGGCTGATCGTCCGGGCGAGCCGCAACGAGACCGTGCTCGGGTCGACACCGGTGGCCGATGCGCCGCGTCGGACCGCCGCCCGCACGGCGGCACCGGGTCCGCAACCGACATCCACGACGCGGTCGCCGGGAACGAGCTCGGCGAGCTCGCAGATCAGCCGAGCGGCGCGGCCGCGGCCGACCGTCATGGTCACCGCGACGACGGTCTCACTCATCGCTCCGAGCGCGCCTCTGTACGGGGATCCCATGTCAGCCACCACTCCCTAGGCTCGTGCGTCCGTCAACCTGGCGCCACCAGGTCATCGTGCCTCCGGTGCCCCCGCTCCCCCCGCCGCGTTCGTGGTATGGCGGGCGGACAGATCCCCCTACTGGAGGGGGATGGTCTCTTCGAGCCGTCCCGTCACCATGGCGCCTAGGAACCCGGCGTCGACGTGGAAGGCCTCGCCGGTCACGTAGGACGAGCGTGGGCTGTTCAGGAACACCATCGGCCACGCCTGCTCCTCGGCGGTCGACCGTCGCCTCGACGGCCCGACGAAGGCGTCGATCAGCTCCTTGCCGACCTGCTTCTCGAAGTCGGGCATCATGGCGGTCTCCGTCGGCCCGGGATTGGTGCAGTTCAGCCGGATCCCCTTCTTGATGAGGTCGACCGCCCGGTAGGCGACCCAGGCATTGAGAAGCTGTTTCGAGGGTGCGTAGCCGGAGGCGATCTTGTCAGGGTTGGCCTCGCACCATGCCTTCCCCGCATCGAAGCCGTCGGTGGCCGCCGCCTCCAGGAGCACCTCGAGGTTCTGCTCCCAGCCGAGACCGGCATTCGACGCCACGCACACCGCAGCCGAGCCCGGCGGCATCGCCGGGACCAGCGACTCGATGAGGTGGCGTGCGCCGACGAAGTTGACGACGACGGTGTCCAGGTCGGAGAACGGGGGACCGGGCAGTCCCGCCACACTGAAGACGGCGTCCACCGGCCCGCTGATGGCCGCCACCACCTCATCGATCGACGTCTTCGACCGCAGGTCCAGCGTGTGGAACTGCTCGACGCCCGGGGCCTCCTTGATATCGAGGCCGATGACGTGGGCATCGAGCTCCTTGAGAATCTGCGCCGCCGCTGCACCCATTCCCGATGCGCATCCCGTCACCACCACGCGCTTACCGGCGTACTGCAATGCGTCCTGCACGTCCCCTCCGATCCTTGCGTCACACCATGGGGCAGAGCGAGTGCTCGCCTGCCTCCACTGCACGTCGAACGGCCCCGCATTCAATGGGACGGGGCCGCCGGCCCACACTACCCCGATGCGGAGGCGGCTCCTCTGTGCCGTGCCGGACCTCGGATGCGTGGATCCCTTCTCCCACTTGCGGTCCAGGGGGTGCGGCCCGAGGCGTCGCGACGGAGGCGGTTACGCGGGCGAGAAACTGCCCCGACGTTGCACGGCTCTGCGGCCCGACACAGACCCCGCGTTCGGCGACTTCAGCAGACGAGCTCCCGGAACCGTCGGACGAGGTCCGACAGCTCCTCTCTTCCAGACGGCGAGGTGCGAGCCCGGAAGTCGGTAACCCCGGCGTCGACCAGGCGCGCCACCTCACCGGGGTCGTCGGGGAGTGCGGCGGTGACCTGGAGGGTGCGGCCTCCGTGTCCGGCCCGCTCCAAGGCCTCCCGCAGGCGGACGATGCCCGGTGCGGGGTCGACGGCGTCCTCGGCCCAGGGGATCCAGCCGGCGCCGAAACGGATGACGCGATCGACCACGTGGCGATTGGTCGATCGTCCACTGATCCACAGCGGAACGCCTCCCGCCTGGACCGGCTTGGGCATCTGGTGGATCGGCCCGGACGGGAGATCGACCACAGGCTCGCGCCAGAGGCGCTGGCAGAGATCGAGGGTCTCGTCCAGAAGGCGACCGCGCGCCGCGAAGGCCAGACCGGCCACTTCGTACTCCGCCTCCTGCCACCCCACGCCGACCCCGAGGTCGACACGGCCTGCGCTCAGGACGTCGAGGGTGGCGACCGTCTTGGCGAGGACGACCGGACGGCGCAGTGCCGCCAGCAGGATGCCGGTGGCGAGCCGTACCCGCGTCGTGCTGCCGGCAAGCACGGCGAGAAGGGTCAGGGGTTCGAGCCAGTGGCCATCTGGTCCCGTGGGCTGGCGCCCGCCGAGCACCCCACCCTTCTCCGGCCGCGCGTAGTCCGTGAGCGATTCGCCGAAGGCGACGTGGTCGGACACGACGAGCCGGTCCACGCCGGCGCGGTCGGCGACCTCGGCCGCGGCCAGGAGCGGCTCCCACGAGACCTGATCATCGGCAGAGAAGTTCCGGAGCAGCAGCGAAAGCTGGGGGAGCGGCCGGTCGGCCCCCTCGGGCGTCCCGCGGCTCACGGCGACCTCGGCTTCCTGCTCTCCACCACGGCACGCCTTTCGACCCCGGACGGTCGATCCTACGGGGCGCGGCGACGCGAGAAGCTGGTGCCGGCCGAGACCGGGCTACCGTCGGACCGTGACCGCCGCCCCCGACCCACGCGAGGAGCTCGACGCGCTCCGGCGGCGCCTCGACGCGGCGGAGTCGGTGCTCGCCATCCAGGGACTCAAGGCCCGCTACGGCGACCTGGTCGACAGCCGGTTTGCGAGAGGGCGGGTGGTCGACGAGACCGAGCTGCTGGCCATCGGCGGCGGCATCGCCGACCTGTTCACCCCCGACGGCGTCTGGGACGGCGGCCCCGGCCTCGGCGTCTCCGTCGGGCGCTCGGAGATCGCCGCCAGGCTCGCCTCGCCCACCGTCAGCTTCGCCCGCCACTGGTTCGTGCAGCCGGCCATCACGGTCGACGGGGACCGGGCGTCGGCTCGCTGGCAGCTCCTGAGCCCCTGCGTGACCTCGTCGGGCGAGGCGCGCTGGGTGTGCGGCTACGAGGACGACAAGTACGTGCGAACCCCGGACGGGGCGTGGCTCTTCGGGCGGATGGCCTTCACCACGGTCTTCGCCGCCCCGGCCGGCACCGACTGGGGCCGGTTCTTCGCCTGAGCCCGGTGGGGCCGGGGCGGCCGGAGGCCCGGACCGGCGAGCGGCGCTGCCGGCCGTCGAAGGCACCGTTGCGCCCCCGGCCGGAGGCACGCATGCCGGCCGTCAGTGCGTGACCGTCACCAACGGCTTGCGGTAGATGGAGACGTGGCTCTCCGAGGAGGCCGTGAACGGCTGGCGGTCGTAGTCGGCGTAGCGCTCCTCGAGGAACAGGCCGGCCAGCTGGGCCATGAGATCGAGCTCCGAAGGCCAGCAGTAGCGGATGCGCAACGGGTACAACTCGGTACCTTTCGGGCTGATGACGATGTGGTGGCCCTCGATGAGCTGGTTCAGGGGATCGTGGCGCATGGCGTCGAGGACCACCTCGTCGAGGTGCAGGGTCTCGGCGCTGACCGGAAGCGGCGACACCGTCCTCGCCGGGTCGGGGACGAAACCGTCTAGGACGAAACGCCCCCCCGCGTCGAGGTGTTCGGCGACGTTGCGAAAGCAGCGGACCTGGTCCTCCTGGGTCAATAGGGCGTAGAAGGTGGCGAACGGGACGTAGATGAGGGCGAACATCCCGTCGACGCCCACATCGGCGAAGTCGCCCATGGCGACCGGGATGCGGTCGCCACCGGGCTTGGCCCGAAGTTTCTCCACCATGGACTCTGAGACGTCGATCCCCGAGACCGCCACACCCTGGCGCGCCAGCGGGAGGGCGACTCTGCCCGTGCCGATGCCCAGCTCGAGCGCCCGGCCGCTCCCGGCGAGCTCCGCAAGCAACTCCACCGCGTTCGTGGGATCGAGACGCTCGTCGTACCACGAGTCGTAGATCCCCGAGATCCTGTCGCCGTAGGAGGCGGCGTCGTACCCGTCCACGATGGCTATTGAACCATGTTTGCGTGACCGCTCCGGCTGCCGGGAACCGCTCGAGGGCGGCGAGCGTCGCCCTCGAAGACGTCAACCGCGACGTGCCAGAGCGCGCCAACCAAGGGCGCAGGCCGAGAGGGTGGGCGGCCCACACGGGTCCAAGGTGCGCCGACCAGGCGGTCGGCGCATCTGGGCCGTTCTCTCAGGAGCTGGCCGACGCCTCCTTGGCCTCGGCCTCGAGCGCCTTCCGGTCCGACTTCAGCTTCTTCTCCTCGACCTTCTGCGCGTGCTTCATGGCGGACCGCACCTTCGCCTCCATGTCGGACACGGCAACCACGACCAGTCCGGCCTGCCCGTCATCGAGCGACTCGCCCAGCTCCTTCAAGTCGCTGCGGCTCATACCGGCGGCCGCATGGCCGGCGATGGAGCCGAGCAGTGCACCGCCGGCGGTCGTCCCGAGCAGCAGACCGCCACCGATGGCGGCCGCCGGGAACAGGACGATCACCAGACCGGTGGCGAGCCCGATGCCGCCGCCCAGCACCCCGCCCACTCGGGTCGGCGTCTCGTGTTTCTTCACGATCTTGACCTTCCCTGCGTCGTTGCGTTCCACGACGGCGGCGTCGTAGGCGTCGATCAGGCCGGCCTCGGTGTGGAGCTGCTTGACCAGGTTGTAGTCGGTGATGGCGTCGTCCACATTGGCGTAGACGCCGGCGTACACAAAGAGGGTGTCAACGGCCAAGGTCTCTCCTTCTCAAGCCCGTCCGGAAATGGCCGTTTTACGCTAACACGCAGGACCGACGGCGGATTCTGCCCACATGCGCCCCTCGCCTTCTCGCCCGTCCCTGAGGCAGCGTGAAGTGCCATGACCGGAGTCAACTGCACCCTGGGCAGCGCTACGGGCGGGGCCAGGACCTGGAGCGTCTCATCGCATGCTCGCTACACTTCGAGCAGAGAGGTGACTTGTGGCGATTACCGAGGCACTCGGATCGTGGGGGTCCTACAACCTCGACGACCCGTTCCCACTTTTCGCAGAGGCTCGCCGGCTCGGCGCCGTGCATCGGGCGACCCTGGCTGACGGCCACGACGCATGGCTCATCGTCCGCTACGACGAGGCGATGGCGGCTCTCAACGACCCGCGGCTCTCCAAGGACATGCACGCCGCCTTGGCGAAGGGATCGGAGGTCGTCGCCGAGGGACTGCCGGGACCGGAGTTCGCCCGGCACATGCTCACCGTGGACCCGCCAGACCACACCAGGCTTCGAAAGCTCGTGTCTGTTGCATTCTCACCAAGGCGGGTCGAGGCCCTGGGCCCGCGCGTCCAGGCCATCACCGACGACCTCCTCGACGCCATCGCCGTCCAGGGACCCGAGAGCCGTGTTGACCTCGTCTCGGCCTTTGCCCTTCCCCTGCCGTTCACCGTCATTTGCGAGCTCCTTGGGGTACCGGAGGCTCAACGAGTGGTCCTCGGCCGCGAGTTCGCCAAGATGCTGGTGCCGACGTCGACTCCCGAGAAGTACGAAGAGGCCAAGAGGGCCTCGGACATCGTCGTCACCATGCTTCGTGATCTGGTCGCGGCCAAGGAGGTCGATCCCGGCGATGACCTCGTCAGCGGGCTGATTGCTTCCAGAGACGGCGACGAGCGGCTCAGCAGCCAGGAACTGCTCTCGACGATCTTCCAGCTGATGGTCGCTGGTCATGACACCACGGCCAGCCTCATCGGCAACAGCGTTGTGGCGCTGCTGCGCAATCCGGAGCAACTCTCGAGGTTGAGGAGCGATCCGGGCAGCATGCGGGTCGCCATTGAGGAGTTCCTTCGCTACGACGCGCCCGTGCCGCATTCGACGTTTCGCTACACGGTCGAGCCGGTGAACATTGCCGGGGTGCAGATTCCAGCGGACGCCCAGATCATTATCTGCATGGCGGCGGCGAATCGAGACCTTGACAAGTACGCGAACCCCGAGTCCCTGGACATACACCGGGCCATGACCCGTCACTTATCCTTCGGGCACGGCGTGCATCACTGCCTTGGTGCCCCTCTGGCGCGCCTCGAGGGTCATGTCGCGCTCTCTTCGTTGCTGCGGCGATTCCCCCAGCTCGAGCTGGCTGTGCCATCGGAGGATCTGCGCTGGGCACACGGAGACGGGCTCGTGCTGCGCGGCCTCTCGGAGCTCCCCGTCACCCCCGGTCCTGCTCTACCTCGCGCGGGCGCGAGCGAGTAGCTCAGGCAGGCACCATCGTGACCGACCCGACTGCCACCGGACCTGAGGATGCGCAGTGGCGGGGCGTCGACGAAGGCTGGGGTAGGCGAGCGGTGGAATTCGCCACCCTTAGCGAACCGAGCAACTGTCGCGAGTACGTGAGCATGCACCACCGACTGGGGGTGGGGGCCGGCGACCGTCTCCTCGACGTTGCCTGCGGCGCGGGGCTGGCGGTCGAACTGGCCGGTCTGCGTGGCGCGCTCTGCGCGGGGATCGACGCTTCGTCGCGCCTTCTCGCGGTTGCCAGGGATCGCAATCCGACCGCAGATCTCCGGGTCGGTGACATGAAGGCGTTGCCCTGGGATGACGCATCCTTCGACGTCGTCACGAGTTTCCGAGGCATTTGGGGTACGACGCCCGATGCCGTCGCCGAGGTGCACAGAGTGCTGGTCCGGGGTGGGCGGATCGGGTTTACGGTCTGGGGACACATCAAGGTTTCGCCCGGCGCATGGGCATTCGCGCCGTTCCTGCTGGCCGCCGACGAGAAGGTCCAGAACCAGGCAGCGATGGTCGCGCTCGGCCGGCCGGGAGCGGGCGAGGCGCTGCTGGAAGACGCGGGCTTCACTGGCGTTGAGCGGGTCGACATTCCCTTCGTCTTCGAGTTTGCCGACCCGGAGGGCTATGCGCGTGCGCTTGCCACGACCGGTCCTGCATTTGAAGCCATCCAGGCCGTCGGCGAGGAGGCATTCTTCGAATCGGCGGTGGAGGTCGGACGCCAGCAGATACGAGAGGGTCTACCTCTCCGGGCCCCGATCGCCCTCGTGGGCTATACCGCCGTCAAGCCGGTTCGACGGTCTTCTCCAATTGCGGCTGATGGGGGAACTGCCCCGGGAGAGCATCCCACCGGTTTCCTCTCCGCTCCTCCGCAATCTCCAGAATCCCGCAAGCTTGTCGAAGACGACCTAAGCGATGTCGGCTACGCGACCAATGTGTCACGTCTCTGGGGACACATGCCGGCAGCGCTGGAGGGCTTGTCCCAGCTTTTGGGGGAGACGACCCGCGCCGGGTCGCTCTCGTTCGCCGAGCGCGCTTTGTTGGTGACTGCCGCGGCCTCGGCGCTGGGCGACTCCTACTGCTCGATGGCCTGGGGCAAGAAACTCGCCGATGCAACGAGTCCTGACGTCGCCGCTGCGGTGATTGGGGGAGGATCGGAAGCCCTGGCAGACACCGAGAAGGCGTTGGTCAACTGGGCTCGACTTGTCGCCGTCGATCCGAACGCCATTTCGGCCGACGATGTCCAGGCGCTTCGCAACGTCGGTTTCGACGATTCTCAGATCTTCGCCGTCACCGCGTTTGTGGCGCTCCGGCTGGCGTTCTCGACGGTCAACGACGCACTTGGGGCTGTGCCCGACCAGGAGCTGTACTCATCCACGCCGGATGCCGTTCGCTCCGCCATCGCGTTTGGCCGGCTCCCTGGCTCCTGAGGGGACGACCCGGTCCGGGGTCTGTTCCCGGAGGACCGCCGGTGCCCCTTTTCAAGACGAATCCCGAGGACTATGGTCGGGTTTCGACCGGCGGGAGCCCACTGCCGACACGGAGGGTCGATCGAGCCGTTCGACACGGTCGACGTCTCCAAAGGAGTGATGCGTCATCGGGGTGGGTCCCGCGCCTGAAGAGCAGAGCAAGGAGCTGACCAATGACCGCTACCGACACCCCAGTCAACAACGGCGTCAACGTCGAGGCCCTCCTCGGCGCCCGAACGGCTCTGGCAGAGACGCCCGAGGCCGCTCAGTTCCAGTGGCGTGCGACGTGTGAATGGCAGAAGGGCACGCACAGCCGGTCGATCGTCGAGGACTTCTTCGGGCTCGGTGAAGAACAGGGCCACCGCACCCGGTACTCTTTCGACGCCGATCACCCCGAGATCTTCGCTTCAGAGGACAACGGTGCCACGCCTGTGGAATACGTGCTCGTTGCCCTTGCCAGCTGCCTCACGGCCGGCGTGGCTGCGGTCGCCCAGAACCGCGGGATCCAGCTCCGCAGCGTGTCCGCCACGATCGAGGGAGCGATGGACGTACGAGGCATTCTGGGCGTGGACAGCGATGTCCGTAACGGCTTCAGCGACATCACGGTGACCTACAAGATCGACGCCGACGCTTCACCCGACGAGATCAAGGCACTTGTCGCACAGTCGCAGAAGCGATCGGCCGTGTTCGACATCGTCACGAACCCAACCAACGTGAGCGTCGAGGTCAAGTAACGATCGGTGCCGGCGATCTAAGGGGAAACGGTGCGTACCACCGCGGTGGTCTTGGGAGGGGGGCAGAGCGGGCTCGCCATGAGCCGCTGCTTGTCGGCACGGTCAATCGATCACGTTGTTCTCGAGAGATACGAGGTAGCCAGCTCTTGGCGTCGGGATCGATGGGATTCCCTCAGGTTGCTCACGCCCAACTGGCAGTGTCGTCTCCCCGGCCATGGGTATGCGGGGAACGATCCAGACGGGTTCATGCGCGCGCACGAGGTGGCTGACTTCATCGCCGAGTATGCCAAGCGGATCGCTGCACCAGTGATCGACGGCACGAGGGTGGTGTCGGTGCAGCGCACTGAGGGGGGTTACCGAGTAGTCACGGATCAGGGGGAGTGGCTGTGCGCGACCGTCGTTGTGGCCACGGGCGCCTTCAACACGTCGAGCGTTCCAACCTTCGCCTCCGAGGTGCCGGCGGAGATCACAATGCTGACGCCTTTGGAGTATCGCAGTCCCGAGCAGCTCGGTGAGGGCGGTGTCCTGGTGGTCGGGGCATCGGCGACCGGAGTGCAGCTGGCGGCCGAGATTGTTGGCTCCGGTCGGGAGGTGGTCCTCGCCGTCGGTGAGCACGTGCGCGGCCCGCGCACCTACCGGGGCAGGGACATCCATTGGTGGATGGAGGCAGCAGGTGTGCTCGACGAGCGTTACGACGAGGTGGATGACATCGGGCGGGCGCGTCGGGTCCCGTCGATGCAGCTCGCAGGCACTGAAGAACGGGACACGTTCGACCTCAATGCGCTCACCAGGCTTGGCGTGAAGATCGTTGGCCGGCTCGCAGGGATCAACGATGGCCGAGCCCAGTTCTCGGGATCCTTACGCAACAAATGTGAGCTAGCTGATCTCAAGCTCGGACGGCTCCTCGACACTATCGATGAATGGGCGGTGGCCAACGGCATGGACGATCTGGTGCCGCCGCCGCACCGATTCGAGCCAACGGTGGTGGACCCCTCGCCGCCACTGGGTCTCGACCTAAAGAGCGGTGAGATCGAGTCCATCGTCTGGGCCACGGGGTTCCGTCCGGACTATTCCTGGCTCGACGTAGACGTGCTGGATGGCAAGGGCATGATCCGGCACGATGGGGGAGTCGTCGACTCACCCGGAATGTATCTGATCGGTAGCCCGTTCCTTCGGCGTCGCAAGTCGAGCTTCATCGACGGCTCTCGCGTCGACGCCGAGGACCTCATTGGATCGTTGGCCGCCTTTCTCGATTGCCAGTCTTCGCGGGTGCGAGGCTGACAACGAAACGGAGTCTCCATACTGACCGCAAAATGCAAGACGCCGGCCTAAAGACCGGCGTCCTGCATTTTGCGGAATTGGCCTGACCCCTCCTGACAGATCAACCTGACTCGTAATCGGGGGCAGGCCAGTTCAGACTGCCACGCGTCCGAGCCGGTCCAGGACATTGGCCGTGATGCGCGCCACATCGGGGTTCGGATCGGGACCAAGCCCTCGCGCCCAGTCGGTGCATCCGCACGTGAAGGTGGTGCCGCCGCCCGGCTGCGTGAAGACGCCCATTACCGCGTTACCGGCTGCGAGCTTTGCGACATTCGCCGGGGACCAATCGCCGAAGAGCCGCATGGCCATGTATTCGATGTCGGCCGGCATCGTCTCTGAGGGACGTTGGCGCGGAGGCATTTCGGGAGTTGCCGCGAACCCCGACCACAGGTGCGCGGGCGAGGTTGCCAAGATCACCATGTCGCGGGGCGTGGCGTCCTCCCCGGTGGGGACTGGGAGGTTGTTCTCGAGGGTCAACGCGCACCCATCGGCCTCGTAGCCAACCACCACCTGATCGGTGCCAAGCTGATCGCCGTAGCGCAGCCCGGTTCCCTCAAACACCCAGTGGTCTGGGCGCCAGACCGTGTAACCCCCCGACCCACGAGGCACGCCATACCCGAAACGCACGTAACCGCCGCGGGTGAAGCTCACGCCCGTGAGCTGGTTCTCCGGACGATCGATCATCGGATCGGACCACAGGCCAGTCATCCGACGTTCGTCGGGGGTGCCGACGACCGGGTCGCTATACGGACCCATGAACTTGTACGAGGTCATCCTCGCCATGTCGGGGTCGAATCGAACCTGCCAACACACGTTGTTGCCGCTGAAGAAGGCAACGTTACCGCCCGCCTGCACGAACTCCTCGACCGCGTCGCGCATCTGCCACGACCAGTACTCGTCGTGGCCCACCGACAACATCGCCTTGTACTGGGCCAGACACAACGGGTCAGCGTGCAGGTCGGCCGAGGTGGCCACGTCGACGGCGTAGCCCTGGGATTCTGCCCATCGGAAAAAGGGACCCTCCCAGTTCGACCAGCCCGCCTCTGCCACCCACGGGCTGAGGTCGTGCGCCTCGATGTCGATGAGCCGGCGCGTCCCATTCACGTCGACATCTTCGATGGTGCCACGGCCGGGGTCGATGGTGTGGGCATGGCGGAGGTACGCGTCGTCGGGTCGCCGCACAAAGCCATTGCCCCAAGGGCGACGCAGGCTCGATTCGACCGCGCCGGTGTAGAGGTTCAAGCCGCCCCAGTCGTTGTAGGCCGCGGCGGTCGCGGTGGCCATAACCAGGAGATAGGGAGCTCGACGGCCCAGGGCCGCACGGACGGCAAAGCAGGCCTGACGCGGTGGCGAGCCGTCTGAGGGGATCAGATCGACCTCGTAGCACCCCGAGCGCCAGTCGTCGCCGACGGGGACCTCCACGCTGACCGGCCAGCCGCAACCGTTCTGCGCCGCGTCGTCGGGTATGGGGTGGTCGGAAGCCTCGATGTCATTCTGGCGCCACACCACGTCACGGGTCGCTCCGAGGCGTGCCACCTCGATCGAGAAACGACCGCGGCCAGCGCAACACAGGCCAATTGACTCGCCCGGCATCGCACTTGTGCGGTTGGCATACCCCTCGACGGCTCCCGTCTCACCCGTGACCATGCGCCAGACCCTATTTCGGGCGGGGGATGGACCCAAGCGGCTTCCCGCCCACGATGCAAGCGTCGCCTTGGGACGCTGAGCGCCCTTGTCACATCAAACCTCAACATTCGTGACCCGTGCACCACGGGTGCCCCGGAGCCTGAGGTACTTCTGAGGGTAAGAGGTGACCGAGCCTGCTTTCGACGTGCCCTGGCTAACGATTTAGCGATTCGTCGAACAGCAAACTGCCGGCCGTTCGGCCGGCAGTGTGAGTGTCCAGGGGCGGCGGAGCGGTGGATGACCCGATCACCACCTCCAACGGTGGGCCTTCATGCACAGTTGGGTTGTTCTTTCATGAACACCCACGAGTGGGATGTTGACGAAACCAGCTGGTGGGGGCAGATGACGCCAGACAGCAGGAGTCTCCACAGGCGAAGGCCGGGAGTCTCCACAGTGGCCGGGTGAGCGGGCGATACGCCCGAGGCGATCGGGGAGATTGCGGTGTGCACCTGTCGCCGCCAGAACGGTCGGTCAACTCCCGGCTGACTACCCGCCAGCCGCTGCAGTAAGTACCGCCTTGTGGTCGGGTACCCAATCCGATCTCCGATCGCGAAGGGCACTGGCACTTGGTCCTTGTGACGTTGAGGCGAAGGCAAGGTCTCGGACGCCCACCGTGATCTCGTCGTCCGTCGTCACCGTCAGAGGGGCAACTCTTTCTGGAGCAGGCCGGGACCCGAGCCCCGACCGGAGAGGATCCAGATCCATTCGACGGCGTCCACGGCGAGTTCCTCGCTCCCGGTGCCGCTGACATAAGTCCCACCCGCGGGGCCATCGAGGTGCAAGGTGATCGAGAGGTCATAGAGCTTCGCCCATTCTGAGACCATGTCTTCGATCAGCCGGCCGTCGTGATCCGGGGTGAGTTCCGGCTGAATCCCCACCGCCCGGCAGGTGTCGATCCGGTGCATCCACGTGTCGCGCGTGTACACCCGATCAATCAGGTACGAGCCCATGGGCTTCTTGCCGATGATTGGGCCAAAATCCAGCGGGATGGGGCGCATGAACGGCGGAAAGCGGCGGCGTGCCTTCAGGGCCTTGGGCCACGTGGCCTTCCACTGGGCAACGAGTGCCTCGGTCCCCAGGTGCTCCCGCTCTTCGACCTGTACCTCGTTCATCCCGTGGACAAAGTGGTTGTAACCCTTCAATTCGGCCCGTTTCTTGCCGGCCCGCATGTCCTTGACGAACAGGCGAAAGGACGCATTGCTCTCGGCGAAGCCAAGCACATGCTGGGTGAGCTGCTTGACGTTCCAGTCGGTGTTCACCGTCTGGAGCGTCCAGTCCTCAGGTCGCAACTGGTCCAACATGTCCGTGTAGCGTCGGTACTCCGTCTCGGCAAGTGCCATGCCCTCTTTGTGGTCGATCGGGGCTATCGCCTCCACGCGGACTGCCGTATCCGTCACTGTCGCCTCCTTTTCTTGTCGGTATTGCTCACATGGTTGAGAAACATCTCCATCGCGTCGTCGACGAGGCGGACCCAACGATCGGATCCAGGTTCGTTGGCGATCTGCTGAAACGAGAGACCTGAGAGGATCCCGGTCCACAGGTCGAAGTACTCGGGCTGGATGCCAGCCGCCGCGAGGCGCTCCTTGCCGAACTCGACTATCTGTGCGGCCACGGCATAGGTATCGGGTGACGGCTCGAAGCCCGGGATCGTGCGCATGAACATGAGTTGGGCCCGCGCCGGGTCCTCGACCGTGAAGCCGACGAACATCCGAGCGCAGGCTCGAAGGGAATCGGCGTGGTCATCGGACTCCGGCATGGTCCGGCAACGCCCGAGGAGCTCCAGGTTCCCTTGGAGGAACATGGCGTCATAGATCGCGTGCTTGGAATCGAAGTAGGAGTACAGCGACGGTGGCTGCATGCCCACCTTCTTCGCCAGGTCACGCAGCCTCAGGGCGGCCAGGCCCTCAGCCCGCACCAATTCCCAGGCCGCATCCAGGATCTCGATCCTGGTGGTCGCATGCCGTTCGGCACGCCTATCTCTCGTAGGGTGCACAACTGACATGCGGTTAACCTAACAAAGTTAGGTACCACCGTCAAGGAGTGCGCTCCGTCGGACAGCAAACTGCCGGCCTTGCGGCCGGCAGTTTGTGCGATTCGGGGTGGCGGAGCGGTAGCTGACCCGCTCGCCACCTCCAACGGTGGACTTTCATGAACAGTCGGGTCGTTCTTTCATGAACACCCACCCTGTGGGATGTTCACGAAACCAGTTGGTGAGGGCACATGACGCCAGGTCAAAGGAGTCTCCACAGGCTAAGGCCGGGAGTCTCCACAATCGCCTGGAGAGTGGGCGTGGCTCACTCACGACGAAGGGTGACGTGCGGCCGTCCCTTGGTTTCGCAGACTCATCTGGCCGCTCACAACAACGATCGGTGGAGCTGGCGGGTGTCGCGATCATCAGGACCACTGCCTTTCGGAGTGGACGTTGTTCGTGCGCATAGGGGCATTGGACGGGGCATGCAGACCCGTTTGCATGCCTTCCCTGGCCTGCGGATCCGAGAAACGCAGCAGAATTGTCAAAGGCTTGGATCATTTCGGCACCCATCCTCATCAGGTCATGTCGGCGCTGTTACGGCATGGCATTCGAGGTCGCCTTCAATGGAGACACCGTGTAGGCAGCGAGTTTCAACACCGCCGAAGCGCCCCCAACGAGACAGGGCGGATCGACGTCCTCTCGTAGGCCTAGTCGGGCAGCTGGGGTCGGGCGGAACCACTGACGCGGTCGTTCGCAGCCGCCTCGGCCGATCGCTCCTCGGCACGATTCCACAGGCCGACCAATGTGGTGAGAACCTCGTCCGCCGTAGCGAAGTCGGCAAGGTGGCTTTCTCCGTGGCGCACGAGGAGGTGCCCTGTCGGCATGAAGGCGACGGCGTGGCGCGCATGTGCCAGTGGGACGAACGGGTCGGCGTCACCGTGCCACCACAGCACAGGAACGCTGATGTCGCCAAGGTGGAAACCCCAATGGCGGCCGAAGAGGACGGCATCATTGGCCACGGCGCGAAACTGTGCGGTGCCGCCGCGGACGAGATCGTCGAGGAGCATGGCTTCGATCTGCGGATCGAGAAGCACCCGCCGGTCACCTGCGGGCATCACTCCGGCAAAGCCGACGAGGGCGTAGTGCGCCACCGGAGTGACCGCTCGGACCACGCCCCACAGCGCCGTCCCGACGGGTTTCTTGACCGTTGTCAGCAACCGGTTGAAGTGGACGCTTAGGGCCACCAGGCCCCCGTCAACGCGTTCTTCACCGACGACTGGAACGACCGATGCCAGAATGCCCGCGGCGATGACACGATCGGGGAAGTCGTGGGCTACGGCCAGCGCGTACGGGCCGCCACCCGACAGACCAACGGCCATGAAGCGCTCGTGGCCGAGCGAGTCCGCCACAACGACGGCGTCGTCCGCCCACCCCCTGATGTTGTCGTAGGCGTGGTCGGTTGACAGTCCGACTCCCGGTCGTTCCACGCATACGACCCGCAGACCGAGCGTCTCGGCAGCCGTACGGGCCACCGGCGGAACCTGGCGACGCGCCCCCGGGGTGCCCGGACACCACAGCACGAGCGTCCCGCCGGGGTCGCCGAATTCGGCATAGCCCAGCCGTCTGCCATCGGGCAGGCTGACTGTACCCTCGCATTGCGGAGGAGCGATGTCCTGCACCCGCCAAGGCCGCATGGGTTCAGAATGTAGCTGGCACGGAACTCGAGACGGGTATTGGGGCTGCCCGCAGGTACCTGTGCCGTCGGTGCCTAAGCCTGGATCCACCGATTTTCAGGGGTCCAGCGGCGACTTTGT
>JBKQNY010000165.1:0-3539 GCA_052145775.1 Acidimicrobiales bacterium | reverse complement strand
GGCGGTCGAGGGGTGACCTAGACTCCTGACGCGCCTCTAGCTCAACGGCAGAGCAACGGACTCTTAATCCGCAGGTTTCGGGTTCGAATCCCGAGGGGCGCACCACATGGGCTTGACCCCATAGCGGGGACCAGCTTTATGAGAGCTCGGCCGTGAGCCACCGGGAGGGGGGACGATGGGGCTCCCGTTCGCACTGCGCTTCGACTTCCGCAATCCGGCGTTCGCCGGGACCTCGGTCGCCGACCGCTACGAGGCATCGCTCGACATGGTCGAATGGGCCGACCGCCTCGGTTGCCTGGCGGTCACTTTGTCCGAGCACCACGGGTCCGCCGACGGGTACCTCCCGAGCCCTCTTCCGATGGTGGCCGCCATGGCGGTCAGGACCACGGACGTGCGCTTCGCCGTGGCCGCCCTCATCGCACCGTTCTACGAACCCATCCGCCTCTGCGAGGACATGGTCGTCCTCGACCACGTCAGCCGGGGACGCGTCGACCTCATCGTCGCCGGCGGCTACGTGGCGGACGTGTTCGAGATGTACGGGATCCCCCTGCGCGTGCGGGGTGGGCGCGTGACCGAGGTCGTAAAGACCCTGAAGGCGGCCTTCAGGGGAGAGCCGTTCACCTTCCGGGGCAGGACCGTGCGGGTCACGCCACCTCCGTACCGCCCGGGGGGGCCCGCCGTCATGCTGGGGGGCAGCAGCGAGGCCGCCGCCCGGCGGGCGGCTCGGATCGCCGACGGCTTCCTGCCGTCGGTTCCCGAGGCGTGGCCCTACTACGTCGACGAGCTGCGGGTCCTCGGTCGGCCCGACCCCGGGCCGTGCCCCGTGGGTTCGACAGTGACGGTGCACCTGGCCCAGGACACCGAGGCGGCGTGGGACCTCGTGGCCCCGTACTTCATGCACGAGATGAACGCCTACGGCACGTGGATCGAGCAGGGCGACGGCGCCGGGCCCTACCGGAGCGTCGGGAGCGTCGACGAGCTGCGAGCCACCGGTACGTACGCGGTGCTCACCCCCGAGGAGTACGTCGCACGGCTCAGGGCCATGCCAGCGCCGTTCGCGATGCTGCATCCGCTGTGCGGCGGCCTCACGCCGGAGCTCGCCTGGTCGAGCCTCGAGCTCTTCGAGCACGTGGTGCTCCCGGCCTTCGCAAGCTGACCGCCCCTGCCCCATGGCCGGCGTCCGGGCGGCGTTGCCCTGCCGCCAGCCTGTGGATAATGCTCGACTCCAGGAGCAATGTGCGGCCGAGCGTCTGCACCAAATGCACCCATGTGCTGCGTCGATGCCAGCCGGTGAATAGACTAAACGGTAGTTCGGCTATCCGAACGTCCAGAGGGGGGACCAGCGGTGCCGAAATTGATCAGGATTTTGGCGGTCGGCACGATCTTTTCTGGCGCGGCGGCGGCGCTGTCGGTGCTTCCTTCGGGGGCGACACCCGTCGGCGGTTACCAGATCGTGGTCGAGCCGGTCTACGCGACAGCGGGCGGGGCGGTCTACGTCACCGGCACAGACAAGAACAAGGACGACACAGGCTTCTTCGGCACCCTCTGCCAGGACGCCACAGTCTGGGTGACGGTGACCTACTACACGACCTCCGAGGCGCTGGCGACAGTCACGACCGTCATCGGCAAGGCCGAGGACATCGCCGGCATCCCTCAGCCGGTGACGATTCCCGCAGATGCGGAGCCGACCCGCATCCACGGGCAGATGGCCCAGGTGCACGCGTTCTGCCAGGCGGGAACACCCGCCTCCCCGACCACCTACGTCAGCGACCCCGAGAGCGTGACCGTCACCGGGACAGGGACCCGGCCGGCGCCAACCACAACCACGACGACGACCTCCACCACCAGCACCACGACGACCACCACGACGACCACCACTGCGCCGGTGATCGTGGTCGCCACCAACTCGACGCCCACGGCAGCCCTGCCGGCGGCGGCATCGGCACCCGAGGAGGCGGCCGCGACCACCCCGGCCACCCCGACGGCGGCCACGCAGCTGGCCCAGACCGGCAGCGACATCGCCCTCAATCTCTGGCTGGGCGGGTCGCTCGTCGTCCTGGGGTCCCTGCTCGTGGCCTTGGACTCGTGGCGACGCCGTCAGGCCCGCCGCTTCCATCGCGGCTGACCTGCCCGTGGGACGGTTCGGGCTGTTCGAGGGAACGGCGCGGCCTCGAGGAGCCTTGCTCGATCAGCGGTAGCGGGGTCCGAGCCCGATGGCCCGGACGAACCGGTTGATCTGACGGTTCCCCTGGCGGTAGATGACCCGTCTTGCCGCCCTTTCGGCGCCGCCCCCGGCCGCTCCGGAGAGGCCGCCCCTGCGGTAGCCGTGCTCCACCGCCTCGACGTTGCCGAGGTCACGGGCGAACCGGTACAGCTGGGACCGGGTGGTGCTCACCGCGCCGCCTCCTTCACCGCCCGGTCGGCCAGGACGATGCGCTCGACGATGCGCGAGAGCTCCTCGGGGTCTTGGGTCTCCTCCATCGTCCGCAGGTCGGCCTCTTCGACCCCGACGCAGCCCATCCCCTCGTCCTCCATGGCCGACCGCCAGGCCAGCCAGGCGGCCCCCTCGGGGTCCTCGCCGTTCTCCTCCACGGCGTTGATGAGCGCCACCAGCTCGATCATCCCGTCGTCGTCGACGTCGTACTCGATGAAGAGCATCTCTCCCACCTCCCGGCCCAGGCTAGACACGCCTCGCGCACCGTGTCCCGGGTCGGCGGGTGCGCCCGCCTCAGCTGTGGCAGGCGACCAGTCCCGAGGTGCCGGCTCCGGTGAGCGCCGAGGTTGGGACCGGCACCACCTTGTAGTAGGCGGTCCGCTTGCCCCCGGGGATCGAACCGAGGTCGGGGGGGCCGACCTGGGCCGTGGCCAGGACCCGGCCGTCCTGGACGACCGAGACTGTGCAGAGCGGGACCGCCGGCGCCCGTCCGGCGTTCACGACCTCGAAGGCGACCCGCACCGGCGTTGTGGAGCCGCCCCCGCCCGCGGAGTCGACCGGCAGGACCACCACCGAGGTGACCCCGGCCCGCAACGGGTTCGAGGAGGTGGCGCCGAGCACCACCTCCACGGTGGTGCCGGCCGAGGCCAGCACCAGGGCGGCCGCCACCACGATGCCGGTCACCTGCAGCACCCGCGAGCGACGGCGCCGGGGGAACGGGTCCCAGCCGTCCCCCTCCTCGTAGCCGCGTTCGTCGTGCCACCAGGGCGGCGCGTCCTCCAACCACCCCTCTGTCCCGCCACCGGCGGGCAGGCCCGGGAACGGGCCGCCGGAGCCGCCCGGAGGGTCGAACGTCACGGGATGACCCTAACCCTTCGGGGCCGGTGCCGGCCCGGCCGGACGCGTGCCCGATGGTCCGGCTCCGGCGCTACCCTGCGACCGTGACACCACGATGGGAGCAGACGACGGCCGGGCAGCTCGAGGTGGGGGACCGGGCGCGGGTCCGCGACACCGAGATCACGGTGTCGAGGATCGAGCACGACTTCCTCGGGCGTGCGGGGATGCTGGCCTTCATCGAGGACACCCCCGAGCGCTGGCTCAAGGT
>JBKQNY010000164.1:0-31345 GCA_052145775.1 Acidimicrobiales bacterium | reverse complement strand
CGCCGCCGCCGCCGCGGCCAGCGCGTCGTCCGCGGTGGCGTCGGGCGCCCGGCCCACCACCTCCTCGGTGGCCGGGTTGAGGACCTCGTAGGTGCCGCCGGAGGCGTCCACCCACTCCCCGCCGATGAGGAGCCGGTGCTCGTCGTGACTCATGCGGCGCTCCCTTGCTGTCGTGTGACCGCGGCGGCCCATTGTGATCGGCCGCCCCGCCGGCCGCCAGACGGGCGGGCTGACAGGATGGCCGGGGTGGGCGTCGGGACCGTCGTGATCAGGGCCGAGGCCTCCCGGGACGGCCCCGGGGTCGCCGCCGTGGTGGCGGCCGCCTTCGGCCGGACGGCGGAGGCCCAGCTGGTCGAGGACCTCCGGGGATCGGGGGACCTCCTGGCCGACCTCTGCCTGGTGGCCGTGGCCGACCGGCGGGTGGTGGGCCACGTGGCGCTCAGCCGTGCCGAGCTGCGCGGGCCGCGGGCGCGTGTCGGGGTGGCGCTGCTCGGCCCCCTGGCCGTCGAGCCCGGCGCCGCAGGCCGGGGGACCGGCTCGGCGCTGGTGCGGGCCGCCGTCGCCCGGGCGGAGGCGGCCGGGGAGCCGATGGTGGTCCTCGAGGGCGACCCCGCCTTCTACGGCCACCTCGGCTTCGAGCCCGCCTCGCCCCTCGGCGTCTCCCTCCCGCTGCCGGCCTGGGCGCCGACGGAGGCGGCCCAGCTGGTTCGGCTCGGCCGCTGGCGCCCCTCGCTCACCGGCACGGTGGTCTACCCCGCCCCCTTCGCCGGGGTGGAGGGGCTCCCGCCCCCGGGGCGACAGGGGCCGTCGGAGCCCTGACCCGGGCGGCGCCCGACGCGCCGCGCCGCCCGCGGGCCGAGCGGGACCGGCGCGCGGTCCTGCGCGAGCGGGGTCAGCCGCCGTGGCCGGGAGGCGGGAGCTCCCCCGTGGCCTGACCGTCGCCGTGCCCGCCGGCGCCCGCCGGCTCGTCACCGACCACCTCGGAGCTCGCGTCGATGGCCCCGGGGTGCGCCGCCGGCCCCCCGCCCGGCTCGCCGCCCCGCCCGCCGCCCGGGCCCCCGGGTCCGCCCCAGCCGCCGGGGCCCCCCGGACCCGGCCACCCGCCGGCCCAGAACCGCACGCCGGCCACCTCCGAGCGCGCGTCGATGGGGCCGGCCGCCTCGAGCAGCCCCTCGGCTCGGCGGTGGACCACGGCGTTCTGCACGCCGTAGGTGATGCCCAGCCACAGGAGCAGGCTGGCCGAGACCACGCCGGACTGGCCGTGGATCGAGTCGATCCACGCGGTGGCCGAGAAGTGGAGGGCCAAGGAGACCGCCCACAGCGCCATGGTCAGCCACGTCCCCTGGCGGAGCACCACCGGGCCGGCCCGCCAGATCTTGACCGTGAGGGCCCGGATCGCCCCGAGGGCCACGGCCCCCACGACGAAGCTGAAGGTGAGGACGCCGACCGCCTCGCCCGAGACGTGGTGCGAGCCGGCGAAGGAGAGCAGCTCGACGAGGCCGATCACGCACAGGATGGCGGCCAGCCGGAGAGTGAGGCGTGGCCAGACGCGCCGGACCTTGAGCTGGCGCCAGAGCAGCCAGGCCACCACCACGACGTCGAGCGCGACGGCCAGGAACACTCCGACCGACCCTACCCGGACCCGCCTCGGGCCGGACGGTCAGGCGAGCAGCGGGCCGACCAGCGCGCCGAAGGCCGCCGTCTGGTCGCAGGCCTCCTCGACCGAACGGGCCATGAAGCGGACCTGGAGGTGGTTCACCCCCATGGCCACCAGCTCGCGCAGCGAGCCGGCCACCTCGGCCGGCCCGCCCCCGAGCACGAAGGGCGGCAGGTCCCACCCGGCGTCGCCCCCGGCGCCCCCGCCGGTCAGGTAGATGGGCTCGGCGATGGTGCCGATGTCGAGGGGGGCGCCGTCGCGCAGCTCCTGGCGCAGCTCACGCAGGAGGGCGATCTGGCCCGGCAGGTCCCGGCGGCGGGTGCCCTGGGGGAGCCAGCCGTCGCCCAGGGCGGCGGCGCGGCGGATGGCCGGCCGGCTCGAGCCCCCGATCCAGATCGGCGGGCGGGGCTCTTGGACCGGTCGGGGGGCCACGCCCATCTGCGACGCCGGCCAGCGGGGGCCCGGCAGGACCGGGAACTCCTCGGTGAGCGCCAGGGCCAGGGCGCACACGGCCTCGTCGGTGTCGGCCCCGCGACGGTCGAACCCCCCCGTCAGCAGCTCGTACTCCTCGGGCACGTGGCCGGCCCCCACGCCCACGATGAGCCGCCCGTCCGACAGGCGGTCGATGGTGGAGAGCTCCTTGGCGGCGCGCAGGGGGTGGCGCTGGGCCAGCACCAGGACGTGGGAGAGCAGCCGCACCCGGGTGGTCACCCCGGCCAGCCACCCGAGCGTCGCCGTCGTGTCGTACCAGACGGTGGACATGGCGCCGGCCAGCCGCTCGGGGATGGCGGTGTGGTCGCAGACCCCCACGTAGAAGAAGCCCGCCTCGTCGGCGGCGCGGGCCACCCGGGCGATCTCGGCCGGCCCGGCACGGGTCTCCCAGGCGGCCGTGTACATGGTCGACTGGGACTGGACCGGCAGCTGCATGCCGTAGACGGGACCGCTCCCGCCCACGATCGACACGACGTCCTTCGGCGGCTCCATGGCCCTCCTCCGTGGTGGTCAGTAGCGGCCGGCCACCGTGCCGGCCAGCGCGTCCGGGGGCCCGAGCGAGGCGGCCAGGAACCGGGCCCGCTCGAGGTAGAGGTGGACCGGCACCTCCCAGGTGAACCCCATGCCGCCGAACACCTGGATGCACGAGCGGGCGTTGGCCACGGCCGCCTCGGCGGCGAGGAGGGCGCCGCCGGCGGCCGCCCGCTCGGCGTCGCCGACGCCCGGCTGGTCGACGGTCACGGCGGCCGCCTGGACCGCGGCCCGGGCGGTCTCCGAGCGCACCAGCATGTCGGCGCAGAGGTGCTTGACCGCCTGGAACGACCCGACCGGCCGGCCGAACTGGTGGCGGTGCAGGGCGTGGTCGACGGCCATGTGGCAGGCGGCCGCGGCGACGCCCACGCACAGGGCGCCGGTCAGCACGCGCGCCCAGAGGTCCCACTCGCAGACGGCCGCCGGGTCGTCGACGACGACGCCGGCCGCCGGCGGGCCGGCCAGCACCGAGAGCGGGGTGAGCGGGTCGAGTGAGCGCTCCACCGCCCGCGCCCGGGCCACCAGGCCCGCCACCCCACCGTCTGGGACCGCCGCCAGCCGGCCGCCGGGTCCCCGCACGACCAGGGCGCCGAGGGAGTCGAGGTGCTCGACCAGCCAGGGCTGGCCGTCGGCCGGGGCGAGGACCGCGCCCACCACCAGCGAGCCGTCGGCCGCGCCGTCGAGCGGCGCCACCCCGCCGGCCGCCAGGCGGGCGGCCAGGTGGGAGGGGACGAGCGGGCCGGGGACCAGGCCGCGGCCGAGCTCCTCGTAGACCACCGCCGCATCGGCCAGGCCCAGCCCGGCCCCGCCCGCGGCCTCGGGAAGGGTGAGGGAGAAGACCCCGGCCTCGGCCAGGGCCGCCCAGTCGTCGGGGTCGACCACCTGCCGGCCCCCCTCGGCCCGGCGCACCCGGTCCAGCGGGAACCGGCCGGCCACGATGACCCGGACCAGCTCGGCCAGGGCGACCTGATCGGCGGAGAGCTCGAAGTCCACCCGGCTACCCCTTGGGGAGGCCGAGGATCCGCTCGGCCACGATGTTGCGCTGGATCTGCGAGGTGCCCGCGGCGATGGTCCGCGAGAAGCTGTTCACCCAGGTGTCGACCAGCTCGGCGTTGCCGGGGCCGCCGGCGGCGGCCGACCAGGGCCCGCCGTCGAGCTCGTCCCAGGCGAGTGAGGCCGACCCGGCCAGGTCGGTGCCGAGGTCGGCCAGCCGCTGACGAAGCTCGGAGAAGGCCAGCTTGAAGACGCTCCCGCCGATGCCCGGGACACCGTCGCGGGCGGCCCGCGAGACGTTGCGCCGGGTGAGCGCCCAGAGGGCGTCGAGCTCCGCGCCCAGGTGGCCGATTCGGGCCGTCACCGACGCGTCGCCAGCGGTGCGGGCCACGTCGCGCAGCGCCCGCAGCAGCTCCATCGACTGGAGGAGCTCGCCGACGAAGGCGGTCCCGCGCTCGAAGCCGAGGGTGACCATGGCCACCCGCCACCCGTCGTCCTCCTCCCCGAGGCGGTTGGCGACCGGCACCGCCACGTCGTCGAAGAACAGCTCGGCGAACTCGGTGGTCCCGGCGATGGTGCGCATGGGGCGGACGTCGATGCCCGGGGTGTCCATGGACAGCGCCAGCCAGGTGATGCCCCGATGGCGCGACTCCTCGGGACCGGTGCGCACCAGGAGCTCGCAGAAGTCGGCCACCTCGGCGTGGCTGGTCCAGGTCTTCGAGCCGTTCACCACGTAGTGGTCGCCGTCACGCACCGCCTTGGTGCGCAGGGCCGCCAGGTCGCTTCCGGCGTCGGGCTCGCTGAACCCCTGGCACCAGATCTCCTCACCCCGCAGGATCCCGGGCAGGTAGCGGGTCCGCTGCTGGGGGGTCCCCTCGACGGCGATCGTCGGCCCGGCGTGCAGCAGCCCGACGAAGTTCACCCCGACGTAGGGGGCGTGGGCCCGGGCCAGCTCCTCGGCGTAGACGAGCTGCTCCACCGGGCTCGCCCCCCTGGCCCCTCCCTCGTCCGGCCAGCCGATCCCGGCCCAGCCGGCGTCGAAGAGGAGCCGCTGCCAGTGGGTGTCGTAGCGCCGGCGCGCCGGCCAGTCGTCGGCCGGGGGCTTGGCCGGGAGGGTCGGGACGGTCTCTTCCAGCCATCGCCGCAGCTCCTGGCGGAACCGCTCCTCGTCCGCCGTGTAGCGGAGGTCCACCGCGTCAGGGCCTGCGCCGCGAGGGGTGGCCGGCCCTCAGGCGACCAGGTCGAGACCGTAGAGGCCGATGGCGTTGCCGCGGACGATCTTGCGCCGCTGTTCGTCGGTGAGGTCCGCCATCTGCTCTTCGGCGATCTCCTTGGTCCGGGGCCAGGTGGAGTCCGAGTGCGGGTAGTCCGACTCGTAGGTGATGTTGTCCTCGCCGATCTCGGCCACCGACCGCAGGCCGTGGGCGTCGTCGAAGAAGCAGCCGTAGATGTGGTCCTTGAAGTAGGTCGACGGCGGGTTCGGCACCTTGTCGGCGACGCCGCCCCACCCCCGGTTGTCCTCCCAGACGCGGTCGGCGCGCTCGAGGATGTAGGGGATCCAGCCGATCTGCCCCTCCGAGTAGGCGATCTTGAGGTCGGCGAAGCGCACCAGCACCCCGGAGAACAAGAAGTCGACCATGGAGAAGGTGGCGTTGGTGTGGGTGAGGGTGGAGCCGACCGCCGGCGGGGCGTCCTTGGAGGTGGACGGCATCTTCGACGACGAGCCGATGTGCATGTTGACGACCGTGCCGGTCTCGGCGCAGGCGGCGAAGAACGGGTCCCAGTAGCCGTCAGGGTCGTGCACGCTGGGCAACCCCAGGAACGGCGGGATCTCACTGAAGCACACCGCCCGCACCCCGCGCCCCGCGTTGCGCCGTACCTCGTTCGCCGCGAGCCCGGCGTCCCAGAGCGGGATGAGGGTGAGGGGGACCAGGCGCCCGTTGGAGGGCCCGCACCACTCGTCCACCATCCAGTCGTTGTAGGCCTGCACGCAGAGCAGACCGAGCTCCTTGTCCTTGGCCTCGGAGAAGGTCTGCCCGCAGAAGCGCGGGAAGGTGGGGAAGCAGAGCGCGGCCTCGATGTGGTTCAGGTCCATGTCCTCGAGCCGCGGCTTCACCTCGTAGGAGCCGGGCCGCATCTCCTCGTAGGTGATGCCCTTCATCGTGACCTCGTCGCGGGGCACGCCGACGGCCGAGTCCACCCGGAGCAGCGGGCGCTTCAGGTCCTCGTAGTGCCACCAGTCGGCGGGTCGGCCTTCGCTGCCCGGCTTCACCGTGAGCTTGCCCCCGAGGAAGGTGATCTCCCCCATCGGCGCCCGCACGACCCGCGGGGCCACCTCGGCGTACTTGGAGGGCAGCCGGTCGGTCCAGACGTTCGGCGGCTCGACCACGTGGTCGTCGACGGAAACGATCATGGGCAGTTCGGCCATGGGGCGAGCGTAGCGCGGGCCTGACGGACCGTCAGAAGGCGCCGGCGGCGTCCCCGAGGCGAGCGCACCGGGAGACGTCGAGGCGGCGTCCCACGGCCAGGTCCTCACCGGCCCCGCCCCGTCCCGGGGCTCCCGAGGTGGCGAACCCCTCGACGAGCCGACGGCGACCACCTGCGTCGGTGGCCGACCGGCCGTTCCCTAGATGACCAACCCGCCGTTGGGGCTGAGGCACTGGCCGGTGAGGAAGCTGCTGGCGTCGGAGGCGAGGTAGAGGATGCAGTAGGCGATGTCGGCGGGCGACCCCACCCGACCGAGCGGGGCGAACTTGCGCATCGGGGCCAGCACCTGCTCGCGCAGCCCCTCGTCGATCGTCCCGTCGGGGCGGCGGTAGTAGCGCGCCGTCATGTCGGTGGGGACGAAGCCGGGGGCCACGGCGTTCACCCGCACCCCCTTGCGGCCCACCTCGACGGCCAAGGTCCGGGTGAGCTGGAGCACCGCCGCCTTGGTGATGGCGTAGGCGCCGATGTGCGGGCTGGGGGGGGCCAGGGCGGCCGCCGACGACATGTTGACGATGCTGCCCGACCGCTGCTCCACCATGACCCGGCCGGCCGCCTGGCAGCCGTGCAGGACACCCTTTAGGTTCACCGCCATGATGCGGTCGAGGTCGTCCCCGGAGAGCTCGAGGATGGACCCGTCGAGCATGATGCCGGCGATGTTGCACATGACGTCGATCCGGCCGTGGTCGGCCACCGCCCCGGCCACCAGCGCCGTCACCTCCTCGGGCTCGGAGACGTCGACGCTGCGCCCGACGGCGGCGCCGCCGGACACGATGATCTCGGCCGCCGTCTCGAGTGCCTCCCCCTCCCGCACGTCGGCGCAGTAGACGACGGCGCCCGACCCGGCCAGCACCTGGGCGGTGGCGCGGCCGATGCCGCTGCCGGCACCGGTCACCACGGCGACCCGGCCGCTCAGGTCGAAGGAGCTGCGGACGGTCTCGGTGGTCTCCACCGCCCGAGTGTGCCACGCCCGCCCGGGGCGGTCCTAGGTGGGGTCCCGGTCCGGGGAGCCGCCGTCGGCGGACCACCCCTCGAGGGCGAGCAGCCGGCGCTTCACGTCGAGGCCGCCGCCGTAACCGCCGAGCCCCCCCGAGGCGACGACCCGGTGGCAGGGGAAGAAGATGGGGAGTGGGTTGGCCCCGTTGGCCTGCCCGACGGCCCGGTAGGCGGTCGGCCGGCCCACCCGGCCGGCCAGTTCGCCGTAGGTGATCGTCGTCCCGTAGTCGATGCCGGCCAGGGCCCGCCAGACCTCGACCTGGAACGAGGTCCCGCACAGTCCGAAGGGCAGGTCGAAGGAGGTGCGGGCCCCGGCGAAGTACTCATCGAGCTGGGCCGCGGCCCGACGCAGGGTGTCGGGCGCGGTTCCGGGCGAGCTCTTCTGCCGGGCCGGGCCCGTGCCGGGGAGGAACAGGTGGGTGACCGTCAGGTCGTCCCCGTCGAGCGCCATGGGCCCGATCGGGCTGTCGACCACCAGCCGCCGGCCCGCGCCGGACCCGGCACCTCGATGGGCCGTCGGGGGAGCCTCGATGTCGAGCTTCATGCTGCATCCTTTCTCTTCGTGTCGTCGTCGTGTGCGGCCGACGCGCCTCGGGCTGCGCCGGCGGGCCCCGGTGGACCCGTCCAGAGGTGGACCGTGGCGTAGGCCCGCCACGGACGCCACCGCTCGGAAAGGGCCAGCACCTGTGCCGGACCGTCGTCGGCCCCCCGGGCGGCCAGGGCGCGCCGAACGCCGAGGTCGGTCGGGAGGAAGGCGTCGGGATCGGCGAGGGCCCGCAGGGCGACGTAGGCGACGGTCCACGGACCGACGCCGGGCAGGGCTCCCAGCCGCCGGGCCACCTCGCCGGGGTCCGACCCCGGGTCGACCGAGAGCGAGCCGTCGTCCACCGCCCCGGCCAGCGCCCGCAGCGCCCGTCGCCGCGTCTCGGGCATGGCCATCGACCGGTCGTCGGCGGCCAACAGCTCCGCGGGGGAGGGGAAGAGGTGGGTCACCGGACCCGACGGGCAGGCGAGCGAGGTGCCGGCCGAGGCCACCAGCCGCCCGGCCACCGTGCGCGCCCCGGCCACCGAGACCTGCTGGCCGATCACCGCCCGGACGGTCAGCTCCCAGCCGTCGACCGTGCCGGGCACCCGGCGACCCGGCACGGCGCGCACCAGCGGGGCGAGCAGCGGGTCGCCGCCGAGCGCGGCATCGACGGCCGCCGGGTCGGCGTCGAGGTCGAGGAGCCGTCGGCACCGGTTAACCGCCGCGGTGAGGTCGCGCAGGTCGCCGAGGCGCAGCGTGGCCCGCACCTCGTCGGCGCCGGCCAGGGAGATGGCCACGACGCCCTCGCCGTGGGGGAGGCGGAGGCTGCGGTGGTAGGTGCCGCCCTCGGACCCCTCGATCCCGGGCACGGCGCGGGCGGCCAGGAAGTCGAGGAGCTCGCCGGCGGCCAGCGGCCGGCGGTGGGCCAGCCGCAGCCCGACCGTCGTGCCGCCCACACCCTCGCCGCCCATGCCGTCGTGGCGGTGGCGGCTCGCCCGACGGCGCAGCTCGGTCGGGGTGAGCGCGAAGACCTGGCGGAACGTGTCGTTGCACTGGCGGACGCTGCTGAAGCCTGCGGCGAAGGCCACGTGGGCGACCGGCAGGTCCGTCGTCTCGACCAGCAGCCGGGCGGTCTGCGCCCGCTGGGCGCGGGCCAGGGCCTGCGCGCCCGTCCCCACCTCGGCCACCAGCAGCCGGTGGAGCTGTCGCTCGCTGTAGCCGAGTCGGGCCGCCAGACCGGCCACGCCCTGGCGGTCGACGGTGCCGTCGGCGATGAGCCGCATGGCCCGGGCCACCACGTCGGCCCGGGCGTTCCACTCCGGCGAGCCGGGGCTGGCGTCGGGCCGGCAGCGCATGCACGCCCGGAACCCGGCGCGCTGGGCGGCGGCGGCGCTCGGGTAGAAGCGGACGTTGGCCGGCTTCGGCGTCATCGCCGGGCAGCTGGGGCGGCAGTAGATCCCGGTCGAGGTGACGGCGGTGATGAACCAGCCGTCGAAGCGGGCGTCCCGGCTCTGCACGGCCCGGTAGCAGCGGTCGAAGTCCTCCAGCACCGGGCCCATGGTGACACCCCGCGGCCCTCGTGTCTGGCGGGAATCGGACATGGGGGCCATGGCTCGCCCCCGACCCGGCCGGGCTCAGCCCCGGGCGCGGCCCAGGGCGGCGGAGAGGACCAGCGCCCGGTGGGCGGCGGCGTCGCCCCACGCGGCCGACAGCACCCAGGCGCGCTTCATGTAGAGGTGGAGGTCGCACTCCCAGGTGTAGCCGATGGCCCCGTGGACCTGGAGGGCGACGCGGGCGGCCAGGTCGGCGGCGTCGGAGGCCAGGGCCTTGGCCATCGAGGCGTGGGCGGAGCGGTCGGGGAGCGCACGGGCCAGCGAGTCGGCGGCGCGGTAGACGGCGGGCCGGGCGAACTCGAGCCGGACCCGGGCGTCGGCCAAGGGGTGCTGCACCGCCTGGTTGCTGCCGACCGGGCGGCCGAACTGGTGCCGCGCCGTGGCGTACACCACGGCCATGGTGATGAGCCGGTCGGCCAGGCCGAGCAGCTGGGCGGCGGTGGCGACCGCCCCCCGGTCGAGAAGGTCGCTGACGAGGGCCGCGGCGTGGGGACCCCCGGCCACCAGGGACTCGGGGCCCGGGGTCCACTCCACGCTGCCCAGGTCGCGCGTCGCGTCCACCGAGGGCGTGGTGGTCACCCACGTGGCGTCGGCGGCCACGGCGTGGAGCTCCCAGGCCGGGCCCGGGGCCCGGTGGGCGAGGAGGAAGAGCCCGGCCCGCGAGGCGCCCGCCACCCTCGGGGTCACCACCGCGCCGTGCCCGCCCTCGGGATCGTCCGTGGGCCGCGGACCCGACGGGGTCGGCTCGACGCCGCCCACGGTCGCCACCAGCTCCCCGCGGGCCAGCGCGGGCAGCATGTCGGCGGCCAGCACCGCGGTGCGCGCGCCCTCGGGCGACCGTTCGGCCGCGTCGGCCAGGAGCGGCGCCGCCAGCGTCGCCGACTCCACGAGCGGCTCGGGCAGCGCCGCCCACCCGGCCTCCTCGGCCACGCCCACGAAGTCGACCTCGCGCAACCCGAGGCCGCCGTGCTCGGCCGGCACACAGAGTCCGGGCGCGCCGAGCTCGCGCAGCACCGCCCACCGCGCCTCCGCCCGCCCCGGGTCGCCGTGGGCGTGGGCCCCGGTGCGCCGGAGATCGGCCAGGGCGCGCAGGTCCCCCGCCGTGCACTGGCGCTCGAGCACCGAGCGGATGGCCGACCGGAGCTCGAGCTGCTGCTCGGTGAAGGCGAAGCGCACCCGGGGCCGACCTAGGCCCTCGGGAGGCCGAGCAGCCGTTCCGCCACCACGGTGCGCTGGATCTCGTTGGTGCCGGCGTAGATGGGTCCCGCCAGGGCGAAGAGGTAGCCCTCGAGCCACTCGCCGGGGTGGGTGGCCGCCGGCCCCTCCTCGGATCCCGCCAGCAGCTCGGCCTCGGGGCCGAGCAGCGAGAGGGCGGCGCGGTGGATGCGCAGGTCGGTCTCGGACCAGAACAGCTTGTTGCAGCTGGACTCGGGGCCCACGGTGTGGCCGTCGGCCACCCGCGAGGCCGTCCAGTAGGTGGCCAGCTCGTACGCCTCGGCGTCGACGAGGGCGCGGGCGACCTCGTCGGCCACCGGCCCCTCCGGCCGGCCGCGCTCGTCGTAGAGGGAGACGAGCCGCGCCGCGGCTTCGGTGTAGCGGGCCGGGCTGCGCAGGCTGAGCCCCCGTTCGCTCCCGGCCGTCGACATCGCCACCTTCCAGCCGTCGCCGGGCGCCCCGAGCACGTGGGCGTCGGGGACGAAGACGCCGTCGAGGAAGATCTCGGCGAACCCGGCTTCCCCGTCGAGCTGGGGGATCGGCCGCACGGTGACCCCGGGGGCGTCCATTGGGAACAGGAAGTAGGTGAGGCCGCGGTGCCGCTCGGCGTCGGGGTCGCTGCGGAAGAGGCCGAAGCACCAGTCGGCGAAGGCGCCGCGCGAGCACCAGGTCTTCTGCCCGCTCAAGAGCCAGCCGTCGCCGGACGGCGCCGGTTCGGCCCGGCTGCGCAGCGCGGCCAGGTCGCTCCCGGCGTCGGGCTCGGACCAGCCCTGGCACCAGATCTCCTCGCCCGAGGCCATCGGCGGCAGGAAGCGCGCCTTCTGCTCGGGCGTGCCGTGGTCGAGCAGGGTCGGCCCGAGGAGGAAGATGCCGTTCTGTCCCACCCGGCGCGGGGCGCGGGCCCGGTGGTACTCCTCCTCGAAGATCAGCCACTCGAAGATGCCGACGCCGCGCCCGCCGTACTCGGGGGGCCAACTCACCACCGACCACCGGTCGGAGGCCAGCCTCCCCTCCCACACCCGGTGCTGCTCGAAACCCTCGGCGGTGTCCAGCGAGGCCAGGCTGCCCGGAGCGGGCGCGTGATCGGCCAACCAGGACCGGGCCTCGGCCCGGAACGCCTCCTGGTGAGGGGTGTAGGTGAGGTCCATCCTGCGAGAATCTGACACACCATCACATGCTCGGCAACAATGGGCGGATGCCCGACGCGGTCATTGTGGATGCTGTCCGCACCCCGGTCGGCCGTCGCAATGGGCGGCTGTCGGGCTGGCATCCGGTGGACCTCGCCGCTCAGCCGCTGCTGGCCCTGGTCGAGCGCAACGACCTCGATCCGGCGCTCATCGAGGACGTGATCATGGGCTGCACGATGACCGTCGGCGAGCAAGCGATGAACATTGCTCGCAACGCCGCACTGGCGGCCGGTTTCGGCGACTCGGTGCCCGGCACCACGGTCGACCGCCAGTGCGGGTCGGCCCAGCAGGCGGTGCACTTCGCCGCCCAGGCGGTGATGGCCGGGACCATGGACGTGGTGGTGGCCGGCGGCGTCGAGTCGATGAGCCGCGTGCCCATCGGGTCGACCACCGACCCCGGGCCGGGCGAGGCCTACGGGCCGATGTACCTCCAGCGCTACGACCTCATCCACCAGGGGGAGTGCGCCGAGGAGATCGCCCGGCGCTGGAAAGTAAGCCGGGCCGACATGGACATCTTCGCCCTCGAGTCCCACCGCCGGGCCGCGGCCGCCTCGGACCAGGGCCGGTTCAAGAACGAGATGATCCCCCTCGAGACCCGCTACGCCGACTGGGTCGAGCCCAAGGGGACAGCGCCCCTACCCGAGGGGGTTCTCGACACCGACGAGGGCGTGCGGCGGGACACCTCGCTCGAGCGGCTGGGGTCGCTGCCCGGTGCCTTCCGCCAGGACGGGACGGTCACCGCAGGCACCTCGTCGCAGATCTCCGACGGGGCGGCGGCCGTGTTGGTGATGAGCGACCGCCGCGCCGCCGAGCTCGGGCTCCGGCCCCGGGCGCGGTTCCACGCCTTCGCCGTGGCCGCCAACGACCCCGAGATCATGCTGACCGCGCCGATCCCGGCCACCCGGCGGATCCTGGAGCGGACCGGCCTCGCCCTCGACGACATCGACGTGATCGAGATCAACGAGGCGTTCGCCTCGGTCGTGCTGGCCTGGGAGCGCGAGCTGCACCCCGACATGCACCGGGTCAACCCCAACGGTGGGGCCATCGCCATCGGGCACCCCACCGGCTGCTCCGGGGCCCGCCTGCTGGCCACCCTCCTGAACGAGCTGGAGCGCAGCGGCGGCCGCTACGGCCTGCAGACGATGTGCGAGGGCGGGGGCCAGGCCAACGCCGCCGTCATCGAGCGGCTGGGCTGAGGCCGATGGCCAAAGCCGCGCTCCCCGCGGTGGAGGGGTGGTTCACCCTTGATCGCGACGCCCCGGCGCTGCTCGGGTCGCGCTGCGTCGCCTGTGGCAACTACGCCTTCCCGGCCGAGACCCACTTCTGCCGCAACCCGCGCTGCGAGTCCACCGAGTTCGAGGTGGTGGAGCTGTCGCGGCGCGGGAGGGTGTGGTCCTACACCGACGCCCGGTACCAGCCGCCCGCCCCCTATGTGGCGGCCGAGCCGTACGAGGCGTTCGCGCTGGCCGCGGTGGAGCTGGAGGCCGAGCGCATGGTGGTGATGGGCCAGCTGGTGGCCGGGGTGAGCGTGGACGACCTGTCGGTGGGCGACGAGGTCGAGTTGGTGCTCGACACCCTCTACGAGGACGACGACCACGAGTACCTGGTGTGGAAGTGGCGCCCGCTCGGCCGGGGCGACGGCCGGTGAGCCCGGCGGACCGCCGGGTGGCGGTGCTCGGGGCGGGGATGCACCCGTGGGGCAAGTGGGGCCGGAGCTTCGTCGAGTACGGGTTGGCCGCGGCACGCCACGCCCTGGCCGACGCCGGACTCGCCTGGGAGGACGTCGGGTTCGTGGCTGGGGCCGACACCATCCGCAACGGCTACCCGGGGTTCGTGGCCGGGGCCACCTTCGCCCAGGCGCTGGGGTGGACCGGGGCCCGGGTCTCGTCCTCCTACGCGGCCTGCGCCTCGGGGGCGGCGGCCATCGCCAGCGCCCGGGCCCAGATCCTGGCCGGCCTGTGCGACGTGGCGCTGGTGGTCGGCGCCGACACCACGCCCAAGGGGTTCTTCGCCCCGGTGGGCGGGGAGCGACGCGACGACCCCGACTGGCTGCGCTTCCACCTGCTCGGCGCGACCAACCCGGCCTACTTCGCCCTCTACGCCCGCCGTCGGATGGACACCTACGGGGCCACGCACGAGGACTTCGCCCAGGTGAAGGTGAAGAACGCCCGCCACGGCCTGGCCAACCCCAACGCCCGATACCGAAAAGAGGTCACCGTCGACGAAGTCCTGGCCTCCCCGGTTGTGGCCGACCCGCTCCGGCTGCTCGAGATCTGCGCCACCTCCGACGGCGGGGCGGCGCTGGTCCTCTCCTCCATGGCGTTCGCCCGGCGCCACAACGGCGGGGAGCCGGCGGTCAGCGTGGCCGCCGTCTCCACGGTCACGCCGCGCTTCCCCAACACGGTGATCGAGATGCCCAACTTCGCCACCGACTCCGCCGCGGCCGTGGCGGCCGACGGCTCGGGGTTCCGGCCCTCCATCACCGCCGCCGCCTACGAGGAGGCCGGGATCGGCCCCGACGACGTCGACCTGGCCGAGGTCTACGACCTCTCCTCGGCCCTCGAGCTCGACTGGTACGAGGACATCGGGCTCTGCGGGCCCGGCGAGGCCGAGAAGCTCCTGCGCGAGGGGGCCACCACGCTGGGGGGCCGGGTGCCGGTCAACCCCAGTGGCGGCCTGTCGTGCTTCGGCGAGGCCATCCCGGCCCAGGCCATCGCCCAGGTGTGCGAGTCGGTCTGGCAGCTGCGGGGCGAGGCCTCGGGGCGCCAGGTGGAGGGGGCCCGGGTGGCGGTCACGGCCAACCAGGGCCTCTTCGGCCACGGCTCGTCGGTGGTGCTCTGCCGCTAGCGGGGCCGAGCGCCCGGGATGTGCGTCGGGCCGGGCCTCAGCCCTTCACCTCCCGGTCGCGGGTGGTCCCGGGGTCGAGCACCCGGCGCAGCAGGTCCAGCTCCTCGTCGGTGGGCAGACGGCTGCTCGCCACGTCGTCTCCCACCACCAGCTCGAACCCGGTCGACGCGGCGACGTCGTCCGCGGTGACGCCGGGGTGCAGGGAGCGGATGCGCATGACCCGGTCGGGGGTCTCGAAGTCGAAGACGCCGAGGTTCGAGACGACGGCCCGCACGTCGTGGTAGCGGGTGGCCCCGGGGCCGGCCGCCGCCGCCCGCTGGTAGCCGACGCCGCTGACCACGTCGACCTGCTCGACGAACGAGCGCGTCGAGTGGTCGGGGACCCAGTAGCTGGTCGGGTGGTTGACCGAGTTGCCGGGGGCGCCGCGCACCCCCACCAGCTGCGCCTTGGGCCGCGCCCAGTCGCCGATGGCCGAGAGGTTCTGGTTGCCGGTGCGGTCGATCTGGCTGGCCATCATCATCACGTGGCGCCGACCCGACCACACCACGTCGAAGACGGTGCGGTACGGCATGGCCGCCTCGCGCACCAGTGTGGCGGGTTCGGTCCCGAGCGGCGGCGCACCCACCATGAGGGCGGCCTCGCCGTCGGTGAGGACGATGTCGGGGCTGAAGGTGAGGCGGGCCAGCCGGGCCCCGAGGGTGGGCACCGTCCCGAAGGGGCTCACCAGCACCTCGCCGGCGTGGCGCCACAGCTCGGCGCAGGCCACCGCGCACACCTCGGCCCGGGTGGCGTCCCCCGCGCTCACCGGGCCTCCACGGCGGCGCGGTAGCCCTCCTCGTCCACCTCGAGGTAGCGGGCGGAGAAGGCGGCCCAGGACCCGGGATCGGTGGCCGAGGCGTACTCGCGCTGGAACGCCTCGTCGCGGCCGTAGTCGGGCGGGCACGAGGTGAAGTGGGCGCCGACCGGCGTCTCGGCCACGCCGTCGGTCAGCATGCGGTGGACGGTGACCGCGGCCAGCGGGCCCTCGCCGGACAGCGCCCCGTTGCCCACCACCCGCTCGGCCGTCACGAACCGCCGGTCGGCGGCGCCGAGGAACAGCTCGTCGAAGAACCGGTCGGGTCCGAGGAACTGGGCGTTGCCGGCGGTGTCGGCCCGGTTGGCGTGGACGAAGGCCGCGTCGAGCCGCAACGCCGGGGCGGCCACGAACTCCGCCCCGGCGTCGGCCGGGTCGGCGAAGGGGCCGTCCTCGTAGGGGGAGCGCACCGTGCGCAGGTCGGGGTTGACCACCAGCACGTCGGAGCCGAGGCCGGCCCGAGTGGGGAGGAACGGCACCCGCCAGGCCGCCGCCTGGAGCCCGGCGAAGAACATCCCCTCGTCGAGCTCGGTGAGGGCCACCCGGCCGCCCTGGCGCGCCGCCCGCCAGTGCGGGTCCAGGGCGATCGAGTCGAGGGTGACGAAACCGCAGACCACGCGGCGGACCTTTCCGGTGGCGCAGAGGAGCCCCACGTCGGGGCCGCCGTAGGAGACGACGGTCAGGTCCTCGATGTCGGAGCGGCAGATGGCCCGCACCACGGCCATGGGCTTGCGACGAGAGCCCCAGCCCCCGAAGCCGACGGTCATCCCGCTGCGCAGCTCGGTGACCATCTCCTCAACCGTCGTCCGCTTGTCGGCCATCGCCCCGGTGCCTTCAGCGGGCGGACCCGCCGTCCCTTTCCCCCTCTGCGCCCACCACCGGGGCTCGCTTCTCGACGAAGGCGGCCCGCTGCTCGTCGGCCACGCCCCGGACGTGGAGCTCGTAGGTGAACCCCTGCTCGAAGCGGTAGCTGCGCTTCACGTCGACCGGGTCGATGCCGTTCAGTGACTCCTTGGCCCGGCGGATGATCGACGGGTGCTTGGCGGCGATGCCGTGGGCCAATTCGAGGGCGGCGCCGCGCAGGTCTCCACGGGGGACCACCCGGGCCACCGAGCCGTAGGCGGCCAGTTCGGCGGCGGTGACCGGCGCGGCCGTGTAGACCATCTCGCGCATCTTGTGCTGCGGCACCAACCGGGCCAGATGGGTGGCCGCCCCGAGGGCCCCCCGGTCGACCTCGGGCAGTCCGAAGGTGGCGTCGTCGGCGGCCACCACGATGTCGGCGTTGCCCACCAGGCCAATCCCCCCGCCCAGGCAGAACCCGCCGACGGCGGCGATGACCGGCACCTCGCAGTCGTAGACGGCGGCGAAGGCGGCGGCGCACCCCCGGTTGGCCCCCACCAAGGCGGCGTCCCCCTTCGCCTGGATCTCCTTGATGTCCACGCCGGCGCAGAAGCCGCGCCCGTCGGCCCGGAGCACCACCACGCCCGTCTCCTCCGACCTCCCGGCGGCCACCAGCGCGTCGGCCAGCTCGAACCAGGCGGCCACGTCGAGGGCGTTCACCGGGGGGTGGTCGATCACGACCTCGGCGACGCCCGGGTGCTCGCGCAGGGTCTTGATGGGCACGCAGGAACAGTAGGCCACCGTTCCATGGGCGGGCCAAGGGCCCCCGGACGGCCGGAGTCCGCCGATAGGGTTGGCCGCGGTGGACGGCGGCACACCTCACGAGGCGATCGAGGCGGTCGAGTCGCGCACGGCGCTCGACTTCTCCGGCCGCGCCGTGATCGTCACCGGTGGCGGCCGGGGCGTGGGACGCGCCGTCGCCCGGGCGTTCCTGGCGGCCGGGGCCGAGGTGGTCATCTGCGGGCGGAACCCGCCGGCGGCGGGGCCGCCGCGGGCAGAGGGCCCCGACGGGTCGGAGCGCGTCGCCGCCTTCATCGAGGCGGACGTGCGCGAACCCGACCAGGCCCAGGCCCTCGTCGACGGGGCGGCCGAGCGCATGGGGCGGCTCGACGTGCTCGTCAATAACGCCGGCGGTTCGCCGTACTCGCCGGCGGCCGAGGCCTCCCCGCGCTTCTTCGCTTCGGTGGTGGCGCTCAATCTGCTGGCCCCCTTCTATTGTGCCCGGGCCGCCAACGCCGTCCTGCAGCGGGGCGACGGCGGCTCGATCCTCAACATCGGCAGCGTGTCGGGCCTGCGCCCCTCGCCGGGCACCGCCGCCTACGGCGCGGCCAAGGCCGGGTTGGTCAGCCTCACCCAGACCCTGGCCGTGGAGTGGGCGCCCAAGGTCCGGGTGAACTGCGTCAGCGCCGGCATGGTGGACACCGGTGACCCCGACCACTACGGCGGACCCGAGGGGTTGGCCCGGGTGGCGGCCACCGTGCCCCTCGGCCGGATGGGCACCCCGGCCGACGTGGCCGGCATCTGCCTCTTCCTGGCCTCGCCCCTGGCCGGCTACGTGAGCGGGGCCACCCTCGTCGCCCACGGTGGCGGGGAGTGGCCGGCGTTCCTGCGGGCGGCCCAAGGGGAGTGACCCGCCGGACGGGCACTCGCCCCGACGGAGGCGGCCATCGGGCATGATCTAGCCAGGCGCTGGGGGGAACAGGACGGCCCGATGGACGCAGTTGGGGGTACGACGTGGCAGCGGTAGGCGGGAGCGGCCCGCGCTCGTTGGGCGGCGCCGGACGACCGACGGTGCTCGCCGGCCAGCCCAACCTCGGGTTCCAGCCGATCGTGGACCTCGGGTCGGGCCAGCTCCTCGGGTTCGAGGGCCTGCTGCGCTGGTCCCACCCCACCGAGGGGATCATCCGCCCGCAGCTCCTGATCCCCTGGGCCGAGGCCAACGGCGACATCGTGGCCCTGGGCGAGTGGGTGCTGTCCGAGGGGTGCCGCCAGGCGATGTCGTGGCCCTTCAGCGTGCAGCTGGCCGTCAACTGCTCGCTGGTGCAGCTGCGGCGCGGTGTGGCCTCGTCGGCCGTGGCCTCCGCACTGGAGGAGTCGGGCCTGCCCCCCGACCGTCTCACGATCGAGGTGACCGAGCACTCGATGTCCGAGGAGGCGGCGGTCGACGAGTTGCGGGCCATCGCCTCCCTCGGCGTCCAGCTGGCGGTCGACGACGTGGGCACCAGCTGGAACTCGATCGAGATCCTCCGCCGGCTGGCCGTCAACACGATCAAGATCGACCAGTCCTTCGTCAACGGGCTGGAGAACAACGAGGGCATCAACCGGATGGTGGTACAGGCCGTGGTCCACCTCGCCCACAGCTGCGGCATGGCGACGGTGGCCGAGGGGGTCGAGAGCGCGCGGCACGCGGCCATCGTCCGGGAGTTCGAGTGCGACGCCGCGCAGGGCTACTTCTTCGCGCCCCCGCTGGACGCGGAGAACGCGGCCAAGCTGGCCAACGTGGAGAACCTCCGGTTCCCCCTGGACGGATCGGGGTGGACGGAGGGGGACGACTGGCCGTTCCGCGGGGCGCACGCCGAGAGCCCCCCGGTCGGCGGCCTTCCCTTGGGGTCCAAGGGGAAGGGGGCGGCGCGGCGCGGCCGGCTCGAGGGCATCGACCTGGTCGACCTGGTGCTCGACCAGGAGGAGGAACCCGAGCCCCGGGGGGCCCACGCCCGTGAGGAGGAAGGCCCCCTCTCGCTCGAAGAGCTGGGACTAGATCCCGAGGAACCGGGTGACCACGTGCCCGGGGAACCCTCCGACTGAGGATCGCGCGCCTGGCGGTGGGATTCGGGTACGGCTCGCCACCTGGTAGAAAGCCAGCGTGAAACTGGCGGTTCCCACCGAGACGCGGCCGGGCGAACGACGCGTGTCGGTCGTGCCCGACGTGGCCAAGCGGCTCGTCGCCGCGGGGTGGGAGGTCGCGGTGCAGTCCGGCGCCGGACGTGAGGCCGCCTTCCCCGACGACGCCTACGTCGCGGCCGGTGCCTCGGTCGCCCCCGACGCCGCCGCCTGCTATCGCGGGGCCTCGGCGGTGGCCCGGGTCCAGCCCCTGAGCGCAAAGGAGGCGGAGCTGGTCGACGAGGGGGCCGTGGTGCTGAGCTTCCTGCAGCCCGCGGCGTCGGTCGACGCGCTCGGCGTGCTGGCCGCGAGGAAGGCCAGCGTGTTCAGCTTCGACCTGCTGCCCCGCATCAGCCGGGCCCAGAGCATGGACGCGCTCTCCTCCCAGGCCACCGTTTCGGGCTACCGGGCCGGGCTGGCGGCCGCCACCCGCCTCGGGCGCTTCTTCCCCATGCTCATGACCGCGGCGGGCACCGTCCCCCCGGCCAAGGTCCTGGTCATGGGGGTCGGCGTGGCCGGCCTCCAGGCCATCGCCACCGCTCGCCGGCTGGGCGCGGTCGTCCGCGCCTACGACGTGCGGACGGCGGCCAAGGAGGAGGCCGAGAGCCTGGGGGCGACCTTCGTCGACCTCGGGGTGTCGGCCGAGGGGGCGGGCGGCTACGCCCGCGAGCTCTCGCCCGAGGAGCTGGACCGCCAGCGCGCCGCCCTTGCGGCCGAGGTGGCGGCGGCCGACGTGGTGATCACCACCGCCGCCGTCCCCGGGCGACGGGCCCCGGTGCTGGTCACCTCGGCCATGGTCGACGGCATGGGCGAGGGGTCCGTGCTGATCGACCTGGCGGCCGACTCGGGAGGGAACTGCGAGGTGACCGAGGTCGGCGCCGAAGTGGTGCGCGGCGGGGTGACGGTGGTCGGCATGGCCAACCCGGCAGCCTCCATGCCGACCCACGCCAGTTTCCTGTTCGCCCGCAACGTGATGAACCTGCTGGCCCTCATGGTCCGCGAAGGGGCGGTCTCGCCGGACTGGGACGACGAGATCGTGACCGGCACCTGTGTGCTGCGCGAGGGGACGCCGGTCCACGCCCCCACCGCCGAGCTGCTCGGGGCCGCCGGCACCGGGGAGGGGCAGCCATCGTGACCACCGGGGTCGTCGAGTACCTGACCGTGTTCGTCCTCGCCGCCTTCGTGGGCATCGAGGTCGTCTCCAAGGTTCCCAGCATCCTGCACACCCCGCTCATGTCGGGCTCCAACGCCATCCACGGCGTGATCCTGGTCGGCGCGATCCTCGTGCTCGGCCACGCCCACACCGGGGCCGAGGAGGTGCTCGGCTTCATCGCGGTGATCCTGGCCACGCTGAACGTCGTCGGCGGGTTCGTCGTGACCGACCGCATGCTCGAGATGTTCAAGGGACGCTCGCCCGGGCGCCAGCGGCCCCCGGCGGACGAGGAGAAGGACCAGCAGCAGGGCGGGCCCGCCGCGTGAGCCGGGGGACGGTCATCGACCTCTGCTACCTGGTGGCCGTCATCGGCTTCATCCTCGCCCTGAAGGGGCTGTCGTCACCGAAGCGGGCCCGGGCGGGAAACCTGGTGGGCGCGGCCGGGATGTTGCTGGCCATCGGGGCGACCTTCGCCCAGCCGAACCTGACCCACCTGGCGCTCATCGTCGTGGCCATGGTCGTCGGCGTGGCGGTGGCGGTGCCGGCCGCCCGGCTGGTGAAGATGACGGCGATGCCGCAGATGGTGGCCATCTTCAACGGCGTCGGGGGCGGGGCGGCGGCCCTTGTCTCGATCACCGAATTCATCGGGACCGACACCAAGACCCTGGCCACCTACAAGGTGCTCGAGGTGCTCTTCGGCGTGCTGGTGGGCACCGTCTCCTTCGCCGGGTCGGCCGTGGCCTTCGCCAAGCTCCAGGAGCTCATGACCGGGCGGCCCATCACCTACCCGGCCCAGCAGGTGATCAACGCCGCGGTGGGGCTGGTCGTCCTGGGCCTGGCCGTGGCCGTCCTGGTGACGGCGTCGACGGCCCTGCTCTGGGTGCTGCTCGCCCTGTCCGTCGTCCTCGGGGTGATCTTCGTGCTGCCCATCGGCGGGGCCGACGTCCCCGTGCTCATCTCGCTGCTCAACGCCTTCACCGGGCTGGCCGTGGCCGCCTCGGGCTTCACCCTGGACTCGAACCTGCTGATCGTGGCCGGCACCCTGGTCGGGGCCTCGGGGATCATCCTCACCCGGCTCATGAGCAAGGCCATGGGCCGCTCGCTGCCCAACATCCTCTTCAGCGCCTTCGGCTCGGTGGTCACGGCCAGCGGTGCCACCGAGCGGGCCGGCGGGCAGTCGGTGCACACCGCCACCGTCGACGACGTCGGCGTGCTCCTGGCCTACGCCCGCAAGGTGGTGATCATCCCCGGCTACGGCCTGGCCGTGGCCCAGGCCCAGCACGTGGTGCGCGAGCTGGCCGACATGCTGTCGGCACGGGGGGTCGAGGTGTTCTACGCCATCCACCCGGTGGCCGGCCGCATGCCCGGCCACATGAACGTGCTCCTGGCCGAGGCCAACGTCCCCTACGAGCAGCTGAAGGAGATGGACGAGGCCAACCCCGAGCTGCCCACGGCCGACGTGGCCCTGGTGGTCGGGGCCAACGACACGGTGAACCCGGCCGCCATCGACACCCCGGGCAGCCCCATCTACGGCATGCCGATCATCCACGCCGACCAGGCCCAGCACGTGGTCTTCCTCAAGCGCTCCATGCGGCCGGGGTTCGCCGGCATCGAGAACGAGCTGCTCTACAACGACCGGACCGTGCTGCTCTTCGGCGACGCCAAGGACACCCTTCAGAAGCTGGTGACCGCGGTCTCCGAGTCCTAGAGCAGGTTCAGCCCCTGCCGCCGGCCGGGGTCGTGGCGGTGGCGCTGACCGAACGGTCGGACACCCGGGCGAAGACCATGAGACCCTGGCTGGTCCGCCGGGTGGAGAGCACCTCCACCTCGACGGGGCCGCGGCCGATCAGCTGGACGCCGTCGTTCACCACGACCAGGTTGCCGTCGGCCAGGAAGCCTGCCGCCTGGCGCGGCTGATTCCCCTCCCGCTCGAGCGCGAGGGTGAGGCGCTCGCCCGGCTGGTGGTCGGGCACCCGCCGGTCGACGAGCCGCCGGAGGTCGGTCACCCGGACGCCGCGTGCGGGGGCCGCGTCGCGCAGCCTTCCCGACGAGGTGAGCAGACGGAGCCCCAGACGCCGGGAGGCCTCGAGCAGCCGGTCGCCGGCGTCGTCGATCTCGGGGAGCTCGTTGTCGGCGACCTTCACCGTCACCCCCGCCTCGCGCAGGGCCTCCAGGGTCTCGAGCCCCCGCCGGGCGCGGCGCGAGGTCACCGGGTCGGGCGCCGCCGCCAGGGCCTGGACCTGGTCGACCACGAAGCGCGGCACCACGAGACCGCCCACGAGCATGCCGGCCTGCCCGAGCACCAGCAGCGAGTGGTCCATCACCGCCGACGCGTCGACCAGCATGGCGAAGGCGGGCGGGGGCTCGGTGGGGGGCGCCAGGATCCGGCTCAGGCCGGCCGCCGCCGCCACTTGCCCGCCCTTGACCATGCCGACGCGGAAGCCGGCGCAGGCCATGACCCAGGCCACCGCGGCGGCGACCGGATACATGAGCGGGGAACGGACCAGGATCAGCAACGGCACGCAGAGCACCACGCCGAGGGCCAGACCGGCCAGGGCGGTGACGGTGCCGGCCAGCAGCTCGCCGGGGGGGATGCGGTCGAAGGGCTGGGCGACCCAGCCCTGCTTGCGCTGGAGGAACCGGCCGAGAGCGCCGCCGAGGACGTAGGCCACCAGGGCGCCCAGCGCCATCCCGATGACCGGGGCGGGAGAGGTGTTGACGGAGCGCCCGACCTCGAGACCGGCCAGGGCGCCGATCAGGACGATGATGAGCCGCAGCACCTCGATGAACACCACAGTCACACCAGCGTAGTTCGGTCCTCCCTGGCTGCGGCAGACTTTTTTCGAGGGGGCGGTGCCGAAATTCCCTGGAAGGCCCCCTTGCCACGAGGCACCGTCTCTACAAGACTAGGCGTGCCTTATCGGCTGCCGTGGCAGGCACCTCCTGCTCGAGGCGACCCGCCGGAGGATGGGCTCTGGCGCGGGGAACCTGCACGCGGCAGCGAGAGGTGGCGCAGCGCGCGCCCGGAACTGGAAGGTCCGCAGAGCCACCGATGACAAACGCTCACCGGAAGACGACGCACCGCGGGCGGGGCCACGAGGTCCTCCTCGTGCATCCCGATACCCTCGAGGCCCACCCGTGCCGCGTCACGGTGGCCCGCCGAGGCCTGCTGCTCCAGCGCCTGGCCGACGAGCACACCGAGCGCGGGTCCGCCGGCACGCTGCGGGTGCCGTGGTGGACGGTCCAGGGGTTCTCGGCCGACGGCACCGAGACGGCCCCGGACGGCACGGTGCGGCAGCTGGTGGAGGTCGTCACCGACGCCGGCACGCTGCTCCTGCTGACCCGGGCACCCGACGTCTCGGACCTGCTGGCACAGGTGGCCGGCCGGTCGGGACGGTGGCGGCGCGCCCGTCGTCCGCTGTCCGCCGCGGCCGCCAGGCGGATGGCCCTGGTGGTCGGCGGGCTCGAGCTCCGCGGGCCCGAGGGAACCCGGCACGGCGTGGCCAGCTGGCCGGGGGCGGTGGCGCGCCGTGTGTGGCACCCGGTGGAGGCGGCGCTCGCCCGTCCCGGCGGCCGGACGCGGGTGCTCGTCCGCTTCGGCGCGGCCGGCGCCGTCACGCTGCTCACCGCCGGGGCCGCCCTCGTGGCGGTGACCGGCGGCGGCCCGTCCCCGTCGGGGGCCGCGGACCCCTACCACGCCGTCGGGCTGGGTCGCGCCGGGTCGAAGGACGTCGGTGCGGCCACAACGGTGCGGCTGCTGCCGGACCGCAAGAGCAACAGGCCGCTCGTGCTCCCGCCGGCCACCGCCCCGCCCGCCCCGGCGCCCCCCTCGCTCGCCGACGCGCCGCCGCTGCAGCCGCACGAGGTCTTCGGCTTCGCCCCCTACTGGACCCTCACACAGAGCGCGGGGTTCAACGTCGGCGGGCTCACGACCATCGCCTACTTCAGCATCGGGGTGAACCCCGACGGGTCGCTCGACCAGTCCGGGGCCGGTTGGGAGGGGTACGAGAGCCAGGACCTGGTCAACCTGGTGAACCGGGCCCACGCCTCGGGGGTGCGGGTGGTGCTGACGGTCAACTGCTTCGACCAGGGGGCGCTCAACCAGCTCACGTCGTCGTCGACGGCGCCGGCCACCCTCTCGGCGGCCGTGGTCCAGGCGATCGAGGCCAAGAACCTCGACGGGCTGAACATCGACTTTGAGGGCGAGGGATCCGGCGACCAGGCGGGGTTGACCAACCTGGTCACCAAGGTCTCGGGCGCCGTCCACGCCGCCAACCCCCACTACCAGGTCACGATGGACACCTACGCCAGCTCGGCCGGCGATCCGGGCGGCTTCTACGACATCCCGGCCCTGGCCCCGGCCGTGGACGGGTTCTTCGTGATGGCCTACCAGCTGAACCTGCAGTCGCCCACCAATCCCGCCTCGCCGCTCACCAGCTCGATGTTCAGCGACCTGACCACGGCCCAGCAGTACGCGGCGGCCGTGCCTCCGAGCAAGGTGATCTTGGGCGTCCCCTTCTATGGCGAGCAGTGGCCCACCACCAACGGGACGATGTCCGCCCAGGCCACCGGCACAGCTACCCCCGTCAGTGACGCCCAGATCGTGGCCGGCGGCCACCCCGCCTACTGGGACGACGTGACCCAGACCGCCTGGACCTCGTACCAGTCCGCCGGCCAGTGGTACGAGGAGTACTACGAGGACCCGGCCTCCCTCTATCTGATCGCACAGACGTCCCAGCTCTACGACCTGGGGGGCGTCGGGGCGTGGGCACTCGGGATGGACGGCAACGACCCCCAGATGTTGGCGGCCCTCGACGGCTTCGCCCCGGCGTCCAAGGCCACACCGGCCGGCCCGCCGTCCGCCTCCCCCACAGCGTCGACCACGACCACCAGCACCACCACAGCGCCCGCACCCCCGACAGGGTCAACCACCACCACCTCGACAACCACTCCCACAGGGTCGACCACCACGTCGTCGCCGGGGACCTCCGACGGCGCGGCGCCGCGCTACTCGGGGACCTGGGAGGGCCAGACCGTCTCGCTCGCCCTGCAGCCCTGGACGACAGTCCAGTCGCTCGGCGCGCCGGAGTTCATGGGACGCCTGACCGGGTTCCAGACCAACGACCCCGCTTACGCCTGCCTCTCCACAGCGACGGGGCTCTCGGTCTGGGCCTTCGGGTCGTCGCCCACCGTCGACACGGTGGTGGCCGAACAGCCGACGGACTGCGTCGACGCCGAGTTCACCTTGGTCCCGCCACCGACACCGCCGGCGGGCTCGGGGTCGACGACACCGCCGCAGTCGGGGTCCGGCACATCCTCGGGATCGGGGAACAAGACAGGCAGCGGCACCGGCACGAAGTCCGGGGGATCTGTGACAAAGCCGCCCCCGTCCATCACCACCCCGACACTCCCGGACACCCGGGTCACGTCCCAGGGCGGCGGCTGACCCGTCCCCTCAGGGACGGGGGGCGATCCGGTCCACCTCGGCGTCCACCTGCGGACCGGGGTCCCAGTCCGCGGCGGCCGCGTTCATCCTGACCTGCTCGGGCCGCGTGGCCCCGGCGATGACCGAGGCCACGGTCGGCCGCTGGAGCAGCCAGGCGATGGCCAGGTCGAGCACGGAGTGCCCGGAGGCCCCGGCCAGGACGTCGAGGGCCGAGACCCTCTCCAGGGACTCGTCGGTGAGGAGGCCGGCCGCCTGCTGGTCGTCCATGCCGGCCAGGCGCGTTCCCGCCGGTGGCGGCTCCCCGTGCCGGTACTTGCCGGTGAGGAGCCCGTTGGCCAACGGGAAGTACGGGAGGAAGGCCACCTGCAGCCGCTCGCAGGCCGGCAGGACCTGGGCCTCGGCCTCACGGTGCAGGATGCTGAAGTTGTTCTGGACGCTGACGAACCGGGCCCCGTCCCCCGCCGCGGCCTGCGCCTCGTCGAGCTGCGGCGCGGTGATGTTGGAGCAGCCGATCTCGCGCACCTTCCCGGCCCGCACCAGCTCGTCGAGCGCGTCGAGGGTATCGGCGATCGGCGTCTTGGGATCGGGGAAATGAAGCTGGTAGAGGTCGATCCGGTCGGTGCCCAGGCGCCGCAGGCTGTCCTCGGCCGCCCGGCGCACGTAGTCCGGTGCGGCCCCGCCCTCGTGGTCGGCGTAGGGGACGCCGAACTTGGTTGCCACCACCACCTCATCGCGCCGGGCGCCGAGGGCCCGGCCGAGGAACTCCTCGCTGCGGGCGCCCCCGTAGATGTCGGCCGTGTCGAAAAGGGTCACGCCGGCCTCGAGGGCGGCCCCCACCACCGCGTCGGTCCCAGCCTGATCCAGCCGGCCGCCGAAGTTGTTGCAGCCGAGCCCCACCACCGACACTTCGAGGGAGCCGATCCGTCGCGTCCGCATGCGTTCCTCCACCGCTCGCCGCATCGGGCGGGTCCGGCGCCCGCCACGAGCGGTAGCGTACCGGCGGCGCCGGAGAGCGAACCGGCCGAGGGCGACGGGAGGGGCTCGATGGCAACCGAAGAGGTGGAAGTCGTGGTGGCGGCCGGGGCCGACGACGTGTGGGCCATGGTCGGTGACTTCGGGGCCGTGGGCGACTTCCTGCCGGGGATCGACAGTCTCGAGCTCGAAGGGGACGACCGGGTCATCTCGATGTTCGGCATGGTGATCCGCGAGCGGCTGGTCGGCCGGGACGACGAGGCCCGCTCGATCACCTACGCGATCGTCGACGGGGTGCCGGTAGGGGCCCACCGGGCCACCATCACGGTGGAGCCCCGGGGAGACGCCTCCTTGGTCAGGTGGGGGTTCGAGGTGGAGCCCGACGAGATGGCCCCCCTCTTCGCCGACAGCTACCGCCAGGGCCTCGCCGCGCTCGAGCGCCACTTCGGCTGAGGCCGGCGCCGACGGCGCCGCTTGACGGCCTCGGGCCGTGGGGTGTCTAGCCTGCGTGGATGCCCGGCACCCTCCCGTACCCCGGCGAGTCGGTGCCCAGGGTCCACCCGCGGCGGCTGCCCTCGCCCACGAGGCGCCAGCTCCTGCGGCGCGGACGCCAGATCGCCACGGTCTTCACCCGGCACTTCACCCCCCTGGCCGTCCGCCAGGCCCGCGAGTTCCGCCGGGGCGTCCTGCCGTCGTCGGTGGTGGCCCGTCCGCTGCGGCTCAGCTTCGAGGAGCTCGGCGGCACCTTCATGAAGTTCGGCCAGCTCGTCGCCTCCGCCCCCGGCCTCTTCGGGGAGGAGGCGGCCGACGAGTTCCGGTCGTGCCTCGACACCGGCCCCGAGGTGCCCCTGGCCGAGGTGCGCCAACGCGTCGAGGACGACCTCGGGATGTCGCTGCGCGAGGCGTTCGCCGAGTTCGAGCCCGAACCCATCGGCCGCGCCTCGATCGCCGTCGTCCACCGGGCCCGGCTGCACGACGGGAGGCAGGTGGCGGTGAAGGTGCTGCGACCGGGCATCGAGCGGCTGGTGGCCACGGACCTCGACCTGATGCAACCGCTCTTCGACCTGCTGGCCCGCCAGACCGGGGACCAGTCGGCGGGTGCCGCGCTGCAGCTCCTGGACGGGCTCCGCCAGCAGCTCGGCGAGGAGCTCGACCTGCGCAACGAGGCGCGGGCGCTCGCCCACTTCCGACGGCTGGGCGCCGAGTTCGACCTTCCGCTGCTCGTGGTGCCCGAACCCCACCCGCGCCTGTCGGGACCAAACGTCCTCACCATGGAGTACCTGCGGGGCGTGCCCGTCGACGACCTGGCGCGGGTGGCCGAGCTCGGCTACGACCCGGCTCCCCTCGTCGAGCAGGTGGTGCGGGGGTTCATGGTCACCGCCGTGCGCTGGGGGGCCTTCCACGGCGACGTGCACGCGGGGAACATGCTCCTGCTCGAGGACGGGCGGCTGGGCATCATCGACTGGGGCATCGTGGGCCGGCTCGACCACGACACCCACCGCTTCTTCCTGCGGCTGCTCGAAGGCGTCCTCGGGGACGAGGGGGCGTGGCCCGACATCACCGCCCACCTGACCCGCACCTACGGCCGGGCCATCCAGGAGGGGCTGGGCCTCGACGACGAGCAGCTGTCGCTCTTCCTGCGCAACCTGATCGAGCCGACGCTCACCCGGCCGTTCGGCGAGGTGAGCCTGGCCGCGCTGTTCGCCGCGCCCCAGGCCCAGGCGGCACGGGCCACGGGGATGCAGGCCCGCGGCCGGCCGCTGCGGGCCGAGCTGGCGAGGCTGCGAGCCCAGCGGCGGATGCGACGCATGGCCGACGAGGCCGGCGGCCTCATGTCGGAGTTCGACCGGGGGACGTTCCTGCTGGGCAAGCAGCTCATGTACTTCGAGCGCTACGGGAAGATGTTCTTGTCCGACGTCCCGCTCCTGGGTGACCGCGAGTTCCTGGTCTCCCTCCTGGCCGGTCCCCGTGACTGACGCCGCTCCCCGTTGCCGGGAGAAACTGGAATGTGTTCTACTTCTCCCACTACGGCCCACGGCCGGCCGGCGACGACGCAGGAGAGTCGAGTGAGCGAGCACGAGGTGGACCCGGGCGAGGAGGTCCTGACCAGCGACCACGTCCTGGAGTACCCGTACTCGCGCTCGGTGGGGCCGGTGATCGGCGCCTTCCTCACCGGCTTGCGCGACGGGAGGATCCTCGGGGCCAGGGCGCCCGACGGCCGGGTCATCGTGCCGCCGACCGAGTACGACCCGACAACCGCCGAGCCCACCGGCGAACTCGTCGAGGTGGGTCCGGACGGGACGCTCGAGTGCTGGGCCTGGGTGGGCACCCCGCTTCCCCAGCACCCGCTGGAACGACCGTTCGCCTGGGCGCTGGTCCGGCTGGACGGGGCCGACACGTCACTGCTCCACGCCCTCGACGCCGGCACCCCCGACGCCGTGTCCACCGGGATGCGGGTGCGACCCGACTTCGTGGGGGCCGAGGAGCGGGTGGGTCGGATCCAGGACATCAGGGCCTTCGTCCCGTCCGAAGCGGGCGGGTCGTGAGCGCCGCCGACGGGCCGGCCGGGGCGCAGGACAACGGCGAGCGGCCCCCGGTGACCATGCTGTCCACCCCGATGCGGCTCGAGTACCTCTTCAGCGCGGGCATCGCCCAGTCGAAGAACCTGCGGGGACTGGCGGCGGGCAAATTCATCGGCCAGCGCTGCCCGGTGTGCCGAAAGGTCTACGTCCCCTCGCGGGGCTCGTGCCCGGTGGACGGGCTACCGACCGACGAGGAGGTGGTGCTGGGGAACACCGGCACCGTGACCACCTTCTGCGTGGTGAACGTGCCGTTCGCCGGGCAGTCCATCGAGATCCCCTACATCTGCGCCATGGTGCTCCTCGACGGCGCCGACATCTCCTTCATGGGGCTCATTCAGGAGATCCCGACCGACGAGGTGCGGATGGGGCTGCGGGTGGAGGCGGTGTGGGTCCCCCCCGAGGAGCTGCGCCCCTCGATGGCCTCGGTGCGGTACTTCCGGCCCACCGGCGAGCCCGACGCCGACTACGAGACCTACAAGGACTACACCTGATGCCCGCTCCCCCCGAACCCCGGCAGGGACGGCGCCCGGTGGCCGTCGTCTCCTTCGCCCAGGCCGACAACGTGCGCCGGGAGTCCCACCGCAACGAGGTCGAGACCCTCATGCCGGTGTTCGCCGAGGTCTTCGCGGCGACCGGCCCGGGCATCACCAAGGACGACATCGACTTCATCTGCTCGGGATCGACGGACTACCTGGTCGGCGGCCCCTTCAGCTTCGTCACCGCCCTCGACGCCATCGGCGTGTACCCGCCCCGCAGCGAGAGTCACGTGGAGATGGACGCCGCCTGGGCTCTCTACGAGGCCTGGGTGGCTCTCCAGGACGAAGGGGTCGACAGTGCCCTGGTCTACGGCTTCGGCAAGTCGTCGCTGGGCCAGCTGTCGAAGATCCTCTCCCTCCAGCTCGACCCCTACGTGATGGCCCCGCTCTGGCCCGACCCGGTCTCGATCGCCGCCCTGCAGGCCCGTGCGCTGCTCGACGCCGGCAGGGCCACCGAGTCGGACTTCGCCGCCGTGGCCGCCCGCAGCCGCCGAGCCGCACTGGCGAACCCCAAGGCCCAGGTCGCCTACGACAAGACGGTCGACGAGCTGATGGCCGAGGAGTACGTGGTCACCCCCCTCCGGCGCCACACCTTGCCGCCGATCACCGACGGTGCAGCGGCCGTGGTGCTGGCCGCCGGGACACGCGCCTACGAGTGGGCGGATCGGCCGGCGTGGGTCACCGGCATCGACCACCGGGTCGAGACCCACGCCTTGGGTGCCCGGGACCTCGCCTCGTCGCCGTCGACGGCCCGGGCGGGGCAGGCGGCCGGGGTGGGGGAGGGAACGGTCGACGTCGCCGAGCTGCACGCCCCCTTCGCCCACCAGGAGCTGATCCTGGGCGAGGCCCTGGGCCTCGGTGACGGCGTCGACGTCAATCCGTCGGGCGGGGCGCTGGCGGCCAATCCCCTCATGGCGGGTGGGCTGATCCGGTTCGGGGAGGCGGCCACCCGCATCCTGGCCGGCTCGGCCGGCCGCGCCGTGGCCCACGCCACTTCGGGACCGGCGCTGCAGCACAACCTGGTGGCCGTGCTGGAGGGGGAGTGATGGCCGAGCGGGTGGCGGTCATCGGGACCGGACAGACCTACCACAAGGCCAAGCGGGACGACGTCTCGATCGCCGGGCTGGTGCGGGAGGCCGCGCTCCGCGCCCTGGAGGACGCCGGGATCGGCTGGGCCGACATCGACGCCGTGGTGATCGGGAAGGCCCCCGACATGTTCGAGGGCGTGATGATGCCCGAGCTGTACCTGGCCCCGGCCCTCGGCGCCGTGGGGAAGCCGATCTTCCGGGTCCACACGGCGGGATCGGTCGGCGGCTCGACGGCGCTGGTCGCCGCCCACCTGGTGACGGCGGGGATCCACCGCCGGGTCCTGACGGTGGCGTTCGAGAAGCAGTCGGACTCCGACGCCATGTGGGCCCTGTCGGTCCCCCAGCCCTTCTCGGCCCCGCTGCTGGCCGGGGCCGGGGGGTACTTCGCCCCCCA
>JBKQNY010000163.1:0-19030 GCA_052145775.1 Acidimicrobiales bacterium | reverse complement strand
GGAGGGGCCCCGGCCGTTCGGGCCGCCGGCGCCTGACCCGGTCCGAGGCCCGGGTGCCCGGACGGCGCTCGCCACGCTCGACAGCGGCCAGCGGACCGCATCGGCCGTGGTGGCGCGGCGGCCGCACGGAGGCGGGCGCCGACCGCCGCTCCTCGCCAGCCGGCGAGCAAGAGCGGCTGATCACCGAGGCGCTGGCCGAGCTGCGGGACATGGACGTACGCGAGGTGATGACGCCCCGGGTCGACGTGGTGGCCCTCACCATCCCCGTCCACGAGGAGGACGTGGCCCAGGCGGTGCGCGAGTCGGGGCACAGCGCCTTCCCGGTGGTCCACGACGACCTGGACGACGTCGTGGGGGTCCTCTTCATCGCCGACCTGTTCCGCAGCCGTCGGGCCGGCCCCGGTCCGTCGGGCGCAGGCCCCGACCACCGGGGCGCCGAGCGGTCCACGTCCCCGTCCCCCCTCGAGATCTCCCGTCGGGTCCGCCAGCCCTACGTCATCCCCGAGTCCCGGCGGGTCCTCGACGCCCTGGCGGAGATGCGCCGGCAGCGGCGGGGATTCGCCGTGGTGGTCGACGAGTACGGGGGGGTGGCCGGCGTCCTCACCGTGAAGGACCTCCTCGAGCCCCTGGTCGGCACATTGCACGACGAGTTCGACCCCGCCGACGACGAGCCGGCCATCGTACGGGTCGACGGCTCGCGCTGGCTGGTCGACGGCCGGGCCAGCGTCGACGACGTCCGCGAGCGCCTCGAGATCGAGGTCCCCGACGGCGAGTACGTCACGCTGGGAGGGTTCCTGTTCGACGGTTTCGGCCACATCCCCGAGGAGGGCGAGTCGCTCAGGGTGGACGGCTGGGACCTGCGCGTCGTGGAGATGGACAAGCGTCGCATCGTGAAGGTGGTCGCCCACCGGAGCGGCAACGGTCAGGAGACCGGGGAGGAGGGGATCTCGTCCGGGGAAGCGGGCGAAACGACGTCCACTCTCCCCTCGGGAAACCGACCCGGTCTCGGCTAAACTCGCCCCCTGGCCGGTGCCTGGGTGCCGGTGACGGGCTGTGGCGCAGCTTGGTTAGCGCGCTGCGTTCGGGACGCAGAGGTCCCCGGTTCAAATCCGGGCAGCCCGACCAACGAACCTCCGGGCGGAACCCCGGACATGCTCCGGACCGCCCGGCGCCCCACGGCGGGAGTCCGCCTGGAGCGTGCCGCCCGTCGAAGGCGGGTGGCGGCGCGCGAGGCGGCGCCGGACCTGTCGCCGATCACTGGCCCGACGGGAGCGGCTCGGCCGGCCCGGCGAGGGCTACCGCGGTGTTGACGGCGTTGACCAGTTCGTCGAGGTGGAGGGCGATCGACGGGGGCGCCCCGAGCAGGCTCAGGCGGCTCGCCGCCTCCCGATAGAGCGGTCGCAGTTCGGCCACCGGGTCGTGCGGACGACCGGCGAGCCGGTCGGCCACTGCCGACAGCGCCTGGCAGAGCGCGGTGGACAGAGCCTCGAGCTCCTCGAAGGCCGGCACCGTGACCTCTCGCGCGGCGTCGATGCGCAGGGCATGGCTGGCGCGGCCGATGCGCAGGGCCACGGCAAGGAGTCCCCGGCCCTTTGCAGGGTCGGTCCGCATGGCGGCGGGCTCTTGGACCGACCGGCCGATGGCGTCCTCGGCGTCGACCCAGGTGATGAGCGCCGCCCTGGAGCATTCCGAAACCCGGCCAGGGTCCACGCGCCTGCCTTCCACCAGCCCGACGACCACTGCGAGGTAGTCGCGGTTGGCGACGAAGAGAGCCGACTCGGCCTCCCGGACCCCCGAACGCGACGAGGTCGGCCAGACGAGGAACGCCACAAAGGCGATAGCCGCGCCGAGGAGGACGTCGATGAGCCGGTCGACGGCCGTGCCCACCGTGTCGGTGAGGGACGTGCTGAGCAGGATCAGGAGCAGTGCGGTCACGAACCCGATCGCCACCGCGAAATTCGCTGACCAGCTCGTATACGCCGCCCAGGCCATGACCGCCACGAGGACGGTCGTGACGAGGAGGTTCGGGTGGAGCCCGCTGACCAAGAGTGCCGCCAGCGTGGCACCGACCAGGGTGCCGATCACCCTGCCGATGCCGCTGCGGAACAGGCTGCTGTAGTCGGGCTTCAAGATGACGGCGACGGCGAACGGGACCCAGTAGGGGCGGGGCAGCGCCAGCCATGACGCCAGGAGCGCGGCGGCGGGAACCGCGACCGCGAACCGGACGGCGTGCCGGAACACCGGTGACTTGCCGTGGAGGTTGGCGCGCAGGACGGCGATGGCTGTCCCCGGCCGGGCGAGACGCGGGCGTCGGACCCTCGGGAAGGCGACGGCCCAGCCATGCCGGTCGGTACCTGTCCGAACCTTCTCGACGAGGTTCTCACAGGCTCGCAGCTGGCCGCCGAGTGCGTCGAGGTGGGCAAGGGACTGTCGGACGAGCAAGGTGGCTTGCGAGTCGTTCGCCTCGGGGGAGACCGCGTGCCGGTCGACTCCGGCGCGGCTGAGCTTCTCGGCCCCCGTCCAGCCGACCGGCTGCCGCGGGTGTCGCAGAGCCGTGCCGATCTCGACGAGCGCCTCGGACGCGTCCTGCAGGTAGGCGTCGACCGTCGACGTCGACGTCGATCCACCGGTGGCACCGAGACGTGCTCGGAACCCGATCAAGACCGCCAGCTCGAGACGGATCCGTTCGGCTTGATCGAGCATCGCCCGGAGCTCGCGCGCGTCACTGCGACCGAAAAGGGACGGCGCGGACAGCGCGCGGCCTGCCTCATCGAGGGCTCGTGAGGCGTCGGCCGGCGAGTACCGGGGATCACGTCTGGCGAACCCGGCCAACACTGTGAACGCCTCGGCCAACCGACTGCGCTGGAAACGGAGGGTCGGCGGCAATCGCAGCAGCAGCAGGGCGAAGATCTCGACGAGCGCGCCGATGACGACGAGCGCTCCAAGCGCCAATGCGTCGCGCGGCGTCCCGAAGAAGCGGCCGAGCACCAAGAAGGCGATCACCGCCTGGGTGCCCACCGCGGCTTCACCCAGTCCGAAGGCCACCAACATCCCGCCGCAGAAGCACCAGACGACCAACAGGGTGGTGTGCAGGAAGGGATACGGGACAGTCACTGATCCGACGAAGACCGAGAACCCCATGCCGAACGCATCGATGACGGCGAGGGCGATAGAGAGGCGGGGCGCGCTCACGAGGGAGACGATGGCGATCAGGTTCGCCCCGATGGCCATGGAGACCGCGGCGCGGGTATTGCCGACGACCAGCCCGCAGACGAAGACGGCGACGACCGGCAGGGCCGTCACCGCACCCCGCACCGGAGCGAGGAGAGCGAGATCGACCGTGAGGGCACTCCGCAGTCCGCTGCGCGTCCCGATCATGAGAAGCGTCCCGGCCTCAGGTGTCGGCGGTCCGCCGCATGTGCCCGCAGGAGGCGCAGAGCACCAAGGCCGCCGGCACGGCGAAGCCCCGAGGGCGCCGACCGCCCCACCCTGCTCTGGGAGCGTGGGCCGGTCGGGGACGCATCCCGCCGGTCAGGCGAAGTACTCCCCCCCGTTGGCATCGATCGCTTGGCCGGTGACGACCGACGAGAGGTCGGAGGCGAGGTAGACGATGGTGCCAGCCACCTCCGTGTCGGTCGGGACCCGGCCCAGAGCCATCCGCCCGGCCAGCTCGTCGACGACTTCGGCGGCCGTCATGCCCCGGTTGTCCGACGTCATCTGGACGTAGATGTCGACCGAAGGGCCGAGCATCCAGCCGGGCACCACGGCGTTCACCCGTATCCCCTTCGAGCCCAGCTCGTACGCGAGGACGCGGGTGGCGGTCATGAGGGCGCCCTTGGAGACCGTGTAGCCCCCCTCGAGCGGCGTGGGCTTGCGCGCCGCCATCGATGCCACCATCACCACCGACCCGCCGCCGCGCGCCTCCATGGCCGGCAGGGCCGCCTTGGTCATCTGCAGCGACCCGAAGAGGTTGACGTCCATGATCTTCCGCCAGACAGCCAGGTCCACCTCCTCGAAGGTCTTCAAGACGTCGAACCTGAAGGCGTTGTTGATCAGCACGTCCACCCCGCCCAGCTCAGAGCGGGCCAGCGACATGACCCGCTCGCATTGCTCGGGATCGACGATGTTGGTGGGCACTGCCAAGGCGCGTACCCCGAGGGACTCCACCTCGGCCGCCACCTCGTCGAGCGAGGACTGCCGGCGGGCGGCCAGGACCACGTCGGCGCCGTGGGCAGCCAGGGCGACCGCTGCCCGGCGGCCGAGGCCCGGGCCGACGCCCGAGACGACGCAGACCTTCCCGGCGAGGAGCGCCGTGCGTGCACCGCTCACCCCGGCGACGGGCTGGCCGGTCACCGGCGGACCCCCGGCGCAGCCTCCCCCTCACGGACCATGCCGCTACCCGCTCCGCGCTCCACGGCGAGCAGCGTAGCCATCGGGACCGCCGCTCACTTGCCCCGCTTGCGGACCGCCTTCTTCAGCACCTTTTCGTAGAGGGCGATCCCCTCGGCGTGGAGGCGGGACTCGGGCCCGGCGGCGATGCCCACCCTCTCGGGCACCACCCCCCAGACCGGGACCTCCTGGCCCGTCCACCAGGCGATCGTCTCCTCGAGGTCGTTCGTCCCCAGCCTGGCGGCGCACACCACCACGCCCCGCGGGGTCGACCGGGGCAGCAAGGAGATGGTGGCCACCACGCGGGTGAACTCCACGCCCCCGGCACGGGTGGGGATGATCACGGCGTCGGCCCGCTCGATGGCCGCCCGCACGATCCGCTCGTCGCCGGGCGGGGTGTCGACCACGGCCAGGCCCTCGTGGCGCTCCATGGCCCGGCCCACGGTGCGCTCCGAGGGCGCCTCGACCAGCTCGACCCCCTCGAGCGGCCGCTGCTCCAGCCACTCGGCCGAGGAAGCCTGACGGTCGGCGTCCACCAGCAGCACGGGGTCGTAGCCCCGTCGGGCCGCGGCGGCCGCCAGGTAGACGGACGTCGTGGTCTTGCCCACTCCGCCCTTCACGTTGCTGACCACGATGTTCACCGGCTGACCTCCTGCGGACGACGACGCCAAGGGTAGTAGCGCGGGCCGGCCCCACGTGCCGGCGGCGAAGCGCCTGCGGCCGGGGATGCGGGGAGCCCGGTGCCTTGTCCCGTGCCGCCGATCCGGGCACGGACCGCCCACGGGAAATCCGCGTCCCGGACCCGACCACCGGGCAAGATCGGGCACGTGAGCGCGGGACCCGCAGCAGAGCTCAAAGCGGGCCAGCCCCGGTCCGATGCCGACGCCGCCTTCCTGGCCAGGTTCGACTCCGTCATGCGGGTCCCGATCATCATCTCGGCGCTCCTCCCCCTGGTCATCGCTCCAGAGTCGAACGGTTGGGCCGGCATCATCGTCGGGGTCGCCACGTGGCTGGTCTTCCTCGCCGACTACGTCGTCCATGCGCGCCACACGGTCCACTACCGCAGGACCCGTCTGGGTTTGTTCGACCTGGGGGTGGTGATCGTCACCGCCCCCTGGTTCCTGCTCCCGGGCTTGCAAGCCGGCCGCTTCGTCGTCGTCGTCCGGCTGGCGCGCCTGGCCCGGGTGGTGATGGCGAACCGGCGGTCACGACGCCTCTTCGGCACCCTCGGAAGGGTGGCGGTGATCGCCCTGCTCGTCGTCGTCGTCGGCGCCCTCGTCGCCTATCACGCCGAGCACCCGGTCAACCATGAGTTCGCCACCTACGGCGACTCGCTGTGGTGGGCAATCGTCACCCTCACCACCGTCGGCTACGGCGACATCGTGCCGATCACCCCCACCGGCCGGTGGGTCGCGGTGACCATCATGATCACCGGGGTGGCGGTCCTCGGCCTCCTCTCGGGTTCCCTGGCCAGCTTCTTCCGGGGGGGCGAGTCCAGGGACGCGACGTCGGCCACCAAGGACGGCGAGGGAGTGTCCGAGGCCGGGGAGCCGACGCAGGCCACCGAACTTCCCGACGGCGCCTTGCAGGCCCTGGTCCACGAGGTCTCCGCACTCCGCGCCCAGGTGGAGGCGCTGTCCGAGCGCCTACCGCTCCAGCCGGGCGGAGGCGACCCCTCGGGGGCGCCCGACGGCGGTCGGTAGAGCGGGGGCGGGTTCCCAACCGCTCGGGCGCCGGGGCCCCGGCGCCCGAGGCCGCCCACGTGTAAAGGCAGTCTTGACATTCCCCCTTTTGTCAGGCTATTCTTGACAGATGACGGACAGCGTGCCTGCGACTCCCGGCGGGGAGCGCCGCATCCCCGCGCTGATGAGCACCGCCTGGGAGTCAGCCACCACCGCAGCCGATCCGCTGGAGGCTCTCGCCGCCACCCGGGCGCTGTCGGGCCTCCTGTCGGGGTGGGAGTCGCGGCTGGTCGCCGAGGCGACCGAGGCCGGAGCCACCTGGGAGGTCGTCGGCGGTGCGGTCGGCATCAGCCGCCAGGCCGCCTGGGAGCGCTTCCACCACGACGTGAAGGGGTTCAGGCACGAGGCGAAGGAAGGGGCCACCGCCCTTCGGGCACGGCACCGCCAGGAGGCACGCGAGTTCCGCGAGCGGGTGAAGGAGCGGGCAAAGGCGGGGCGCCGGCCCTAGCGCGGGTGGACCGGACCCGCTGGCGGGGTCAGGACGGCGGCGGCTCGAACCGCACCCGGGCGTGCCGGAATCCGGCGTGCTTGTTCGACCTGGTCCGCTCGACGGCGCCCACCTCACCCACGCGGCCGACCCGGTCGAGCAGACCCTCGAACACCAGCTTGATCTCGAGGCGGGCCAGGTTGGCGCCGAGGCAGAAATGGCTCCCGGAGCCGAAGCTCAGGTGGGGGTTCGGGACCCGGCGGATGTCGAAGTCGAGCGGATCGTCGAAGACCCGCCCGTCGAAGTTCGCCGCCTGCCACCAGAGGACGACCTTGTCACCCGGGCGGACCAGCTGCCCGCGCCGCTCGATTTCCTGCGTCGCCGTCCGCCGGTTGTAGATGGTCGACGACGCCCACCGGAGCATCTCCTCGACCGCCCCCGCCAGCAGCGAGTGGTCGCTCCGCAGCGCCTCCCATGTGCGCGGGCGGTCGATGAGCGCCAGCAGCCCGGCGGTGATGGAGTTGCGGGTGGTCTCGCTCCCCGCGGCCACTAGGAGGTGGAAGAACATCTCCTGTTCCATTTCGGTGAGCGCCCCGCCGGGCTCTGCCTCGTCGGGCAGCTCGGCATTGGCGATGATCGACAGAATGTCCTCGGTCGGGCACCGCCGCTTCTCCCCCAGGAGGCGGACGCAGTAGGCGGACATGGCCGCGCCGGCCTCACGAACCTTGTCCGACGTCTGCCCGGGGTTGTGGTCGTCGAAGTCGAGCGTGGCGTCGGCCCAGTCGAGGAGGAAGTGCCGGTCGTCCTGCGGCACGCCGAGAAGGGACGCGATGGCCTGGAGGGGCAGCTCCGCCGCCACGTCGACCAGGAAGTCGCACGGGTCGGCCTCCATCGCCTCGTCGAGGAGGACGGCGCACCTCGCCGAGAGCGACGTCTCGATCTCCCGCAGGCGCCGCGGACTCAGCGACGGCGTGACGAGGCGGCGCATCTGCTGGTGCCGGGGATCGTCCTGCATGTTGAAGAGCACGCCGGCAGCGAAGCCCCTCGGGAGGTCCTCGATGAGGGTGCCCCCGCCCGGTCGCGTGCCACCGCCCACCGAGGAGAAGACGTCGGGGAGCTTCGCCGCCCAGGCCACGTCCTCGTGCCTGGTGAGACACCAGAAGCCCTCGCCGTCAGGGGTGTTCCCGGTCGGCTCGTGCCAGTACACGGGTGCCTCGTCACGCAGGAGGTCGTAGGTCTCATGTGGCGGGCCGTCCGAGAAGAGATCGGGGTCGGTCAGGTCGACACGCAGGTCGCCGTTCATCCCGGCACCTCTCGTCGTGCTGACGCCCTTCCCCGGCCCGTCCGTGCCGTGGGCGCCGGGACGACACCCCTTTCCCGGTGCCGATCGTCCATTGCTACATTCTTGCTTGCCGCCGTCGCCATCGGCAGTGTCGGTCGGAGCGAATCCGGGTATCTCCCATGACCTAGCTGGGGGTGCCCGCAAGGGGGCGGAACATGGCGAGCATCGATCCGTACATCGTCCTGGGCAGCGCCGTCGTGGGCTTCCTGGTGGGACTCACCGGCGCCGGCGGCGGCGCGCTGATGACGCCCATGCTCATCCTGCTGTTCAACGTGAAGCCGGCCGCGGCCATCTCGAGCGACCTGGTGGCGGCGGTGGTCATGCGCCCGGTCGGTGCTGCCGTCCACATGAAGCAGGGGACCGTCAACTTCCGGCTCGTCGGATGGATGGTGGCGGGCTCGGTCCCCATGGCCTTCCTCGGTGCCTATCTGCTTCACGTCATGGGTAACACCAAATCGGCCCAGACGAACATCGAGAGGGCCCTGGGCGCCGCACTCTTGGTGGGGGCGGCGGCCATGGTGGTGCGCTACGCCCTGGATCGGCGCGGCAAGCGGAAGCGAAAGGGCCTGGTGCACGAGCTCGAGGTCCGTCCGCTGCCCACCCTGGCCATCGGGATGATCGGCGGCCTGATCGTCGGGATGACCTCGGTGGGCTCGGGCTCGCTCATGATCGTGCTCCTCCTCTTCTTGTACCCGATGCTGGGGGCCAACCAGCTGGTCGGGACGGACCTGACCCAGGCCGTGCCGCTCACCGCCGCCGCCGCCCTGGGCGCGCTGGCCTTCGGGCACGTGGAATTCTCGGTGACGGCATCGCTCATCATCGGGAGCGTCCCGGCCGTGTTCGTCGGATCGCTGTTCAGCTCCCGCGCCCCTGACCGCTACATCCGGCCCGCCATCACCTTCGTGATCTTCGCCTCGGGGCTCAAGTACGTGGGGGTCAGCACGACCGCCCTGGGCTGGATCCTCTGCGTCACCCTCCTCGCCGCGGCGACCATCTGGCTGGCCTACGTGAGGCCGTGGCAGAAAGGTGCGCCGCTGAACGGGGAGACCGGCGCCGCCCAGCTGGAGAGGACCGGCCCGCCCGGCGACGCGGCGGATCCGTCGGGATGACCGGGCCGGAGCCCGACGCTCGTCGGCACCGGGCAGCTGGGCGAGGACCGCGTGATGACCCGGCGGTCGGACGACGAGGGGGACACAACGAGGCACAGGGGACATGGGCACGTTCATCGAGGTGAACCACGTCTCCCTCGGAGGCGAGGTCGGCTCCGTCGAATGGGCGATGCCGTACCTGGACGACGACCATGCCCGGTACGCCAGCAAGACGCTGAACGAAGCGGACGCGCTGGTGCTGGGACGGAAGACGTACGAGGGACTGTCCGCCGCCTACCTGGCCATGCCCCCGAACGAGTTCGTCGACCGGATGAACTCGATCCCCAAATACGTGGCCACCAGCACGTTGAGGACCCTTGGTTGGAACGCCGTGCCTATCGACGGCAAAGTGGCCGACTTCGTAGCGGAGCTCAAGCAGCGCACGACGGGTAGCATCGTGAAGTTCGGCAACGGCCAGCTCGACGTCCCACTGATGGCGAGCGGACTGATCGACGAGTTTCATCTGCTGCTCACGCCGGTTGCCGCCGGTGGCGGAAAGCACCTGTTCGAGGCGGTGAGCGGCGCCCCCGTGCTGCGCCTCGTGCGCCTAGAACGGTTCGAAAGCGGCGTCCTGCTGCTCGTCTACGCACCGCACCCTGCGTGACGCATCTCCCCAGCGTTGGCCGAAGGGATTTGAGACCCCCCTGTGGTAACCTGGAGGTTCGCTGCTGAATATCAGCCAGCACGGCCCGTTCGAGCTAGCAACCGAGTTGGCCCCCAACTACTTGAACGGAGCTTCGCAATCACTTGCTTTTCTGATTTGGGTGTCGACGCGCGCCTCGCCCGACGCATAGAGGCCCTCGGCATCAAGAGCCCTCTGCCTATCCAGGCTGCAACCATCCCCGACGCGCTCGCCGGCCGCGATATCTGTGGGCAAGCCCCCACCGGTTCCGGAAAGACGCTGGCCTTCGGTGTTCCCCTGGTCTCGATGACCAAGGGAGCGGCCCCTGGCCGTCCCCGTGCCCTCGTTCTGGTGCCGACCCGCGAACTCGCCGAGCAGGTGGGCCGCGTGCTCACGGATCTCATCGACGGGTCGAAGCGGGTGGTCGCCCTCTACGGCGGGACGGGGTATGCACCCCAGCGCCAGGCCCTTCGGCGGGGTGTTGACATCGTCGTCGCGTGTCCGGGGCGCCTCGAGGACCTCCTCGCGCAGGGCGACCTCGTGCTGAGCGACGTTCGCATGGTCGTCCTCGATGAGGCTGACCGGATGGTCGACATGGGCTTCGTGCGACCCGTGTGCCGCCTGGTCGACCAGACGGCCGAGGGTCGCCAGGTCCTGTTGTTCTCCGCGACCATGGGCAAAGAGGTCAACGCTATCAGCCGGCGGTACCAGCGTGACCCGACTCGCTGCAACGTTCTCCCTGAAGCATCGCAAGCGGGGGACGTTACGCACCACTTCTGGCACACCCCCCGGCTCCAGCGGGTGGACATCACCGCCGAGCTGATCGCCCGGCACGGTCAGGCCTTCGTCTTCTGCCGGACCAAGCGCAGTGCCGACAGGGTGGCCAAGCAGCTGCGGGCGGCAGGCGTCCAGGCCGCCCCCATTCACGGCGACCGGTCGCAGTCACAGCGGGCCCACGCCCTGGCCACGTTCGCCAGCAGGCGGACCAGCGCCTTGGTCGCCACCGACGTTGTGGCCCGCGGCATCCACGTCGACGACGTTCCGTGCGTCGTGCACTTTGACCCGGCAACCGACGTCGAAAGCTACGTGCATCGTTCCGGTCGGACCGGACGCGTCGGTTCGCAGGGGACCGTGGTCTCGCTGGTACCCGACGAGCTGCGCGATGACGTCCGGGCCCTGCAACGCTCACTCGGTTTTGCCCACGGGCTGACGGCCCCGTTCGCCGACGGTGCACCGCCGGCACGCAGTGCTCCAGCGCCTCAGCGGCGGGGGGGCCAGCGCATAAGCGGAACCGTCAAGTTCTTTGATGCGAAGCGTGGCTACGGCTTTCTCTCGATGTCCGACGGCCCCAAGGTCTTCGTCCACCATTCGAAGGTCCAAGGGAACAACGGTGAGCGCCGGACGCTCCAAAAGGGTGACCTGGTCAATTTCGAACTGGCCGAAGGCTCCCGCGGTCAGGAGGCTCACAACGTCAGTGTGGCTCGCGAGTTGGCATCATGACCGCCACCACCGTCGCAGCCAACGACGATCAGCTCCACGACGACGGGTTTGGCCCGGACCCGGCGTCGTCCTGGAGAGATCAACTCATCACGGGATTCATCGTGATAGCGCCCCTGCTGGCCCTGGTCGCAGCCGTCGGTATCTTCTGGCACCACGGGATCGGATGGTTCGATCTCGGCCTTGCAGTGGCGCTCTACGTCGTCACCGGACTCGGCATCTCCCTCGGATTCCACCGGCTCTTCACTCACCGGGCCTTCCGGGCCAAGCGAGGACTGCGCATCGCGCTGGCGGTGGCCGGCTCGATGGCCGCCGAGGGTTCGCTAATCAGCTGGACGGCCCTCCACCGCCGCCATCACGTCTTCGCCGACCGAGCCGGGGACCCGCATTCGCCCTGGACCGTCAGCGAGGGTGGGTTTCGTCGACTGCGCGGGCTGTTCCATGCGCAGGTCGGTTGGCTCTTCTCGGCGGCGCAGCCGCGTCCGGCGCGGTGGAGCAAGGACCTGCTCGCAGATCGGGACATCGTTGTGATCTCGAACCTCGCTCCACTGTGGATGGCCCTCTCTCTGGCGCTGCCCTTCGCCATCGGTTGGGCGGTGACCCAAACGATCGCAGGTGCACTCCTGGCGCTCTTGTGGGCCGGTGCGGTCCGGATTGTCTTACTGCACCATGTGACCTGGAGCGTCAACTCGCTCGGCCACGTGTTCGGAAAGCACCCCTACAAGAGCAACGACCACAGCGGCAACATCGGGTGGCTCTCGATCGTGAGTTTCGGGGATTCCTGGCACAACTCTCACCACGCCTTTCCGGCTCTCGCACGCCACGGTTGCGATTGGGGCCAGCCCGACCCTTCGGCCGCAGTCTTGAAGCTGTTCGAACGTCTGGGATGGGCAACGCACGTCCGCTGGTCCACCCCGGCGTTTCTCGCCCGAAACCTGGGGTAGCGGGACGCATGGGTGCGCGACACCCCGGCCCTCCCTGAACGAGCAGGACCGCCGGCCGGACAACGCGAGAGGGCTCGTCTGCCCCAATGACTCCGCGAGAGCGCAGTGACCTGAACCCCAAAAAGTGGACCACAGAATTGCCGCGACATCACAAGGGTGGAGACGATGGGACTCGAACCCACGACCCCCTGCTTGCAAAGCAGGTGCTCTAGCCAGCTGAGCTACGTCCCCGCGGGCCAGATGCTACTTCGCAGCCACGTGACGCCCAAAGGGGGGCGGTTCGACAACAATCATTCACCGGTGGGGACGTGTGGCGTGGGTGGACGTCGACGAGAGACGGTCACATGGAGCTGAGCAGGCATGGATCTGGCCGCCACCGCGCCCCGGCTGCCGCTGCCGCCTCGCTGCGACAAACTCGACCTGACCTGCGGACCGGCAACGACGAAGGGCTCCGGTTCGGCACCCTGTCTTGGGGGGGAGTGGTCCGACGACCCCAAAGCGAAGCTGCATGATGCCGATCGGGCCCCCGGATGCTCTATACTCCTCAGCCGTGCGACGCCTTCTCATTGCTGCCCCATTGCTCCTAGGACTCGTTCTCGCGGGCTGTGGTAGCAGCCCTTCGTCATCTCCGAACAGCTCTCCATCGACCACGCTCTCGAGCCCCGCGTCTGGCACCTCCCATACCTCGAACACGAGCGGCAGCACATCCACGACCTCCACCACGGGCGCGTCCACCACGTCTGCACCGGCGGTCGCCGACCCCACGAACCTCCAGGTCCAGCCGGTCATCAGCCCGGGGACCCCACCCCCGCCCAGCAAGCTGGTCACCAAGGATCTGGTGATCGGATCTGGAACCGAGGCCACCACATCGTCCACCGTCGTGGTGAAGTACGTGGGCGCCGACTTCACAACCGGCACCGATTTCACATCGGGCACCTGGACGAGCAACCAGCCAGCGTCCTTCCCGCTAAGCACAGTCGTGCCTGGGTTCAGGGAGGGGATTGTCGGCATGAAGGTCGGCGGTCGTCGCGAGATCGTCATCCCGTCCTCTCTCGGCTATGGCACTAGAGGCTCCCCGCCAACGATCAAGCCAAACGAGGCGCTCGTCTTCGTCGTCGATCTCCAGGCTGTCAAGTAGCAGTTCCTTCGGTAACCTCACCGGGATGGGAGAGGACGATGAGGACCTCGGACCGGTGGAAGACGTCGTGACCGGCGAGCCGGGAGGGCAGCCCGGATGGTTCGGCGTCCGCTGCGTCTTTCGCTGGTCCCAACCTCTGACCTACGAGGAGCGGATCACCCTCTGGGAGGCGGACTCCCTCGACGACGCGATCGCGTTCGCCGAAATGGACGCCCAAGCGTACGCCGAGCGCCTGAATTCCGAATACCTCCAGATGGCGCAGGCGTACTGGATCGGGCACAGGCGGCCTGAGGCCGGCTCTGAGGTCTTCTCGTTGATGCGCGACAGCGAATTGGACCCCGACGCCTACCTCGACACCTTCTACGACACCGGACAGGAACGACAGCAGTCCTCCTGAACGTCCTCGGGGCGTTCGACGCGAGGAGTCCCGGCATGAGGGGATGTGCTCTCCGACGGCGGTTCGGACAGCAGGCATCGTGGCGGGACGGCCCGCGCCAGGGATAGGTCGGCGTGCCCTGCGCGGCGCCCTCTCCCGGCGGATGGCACAATTACCTGTCGGCCCAGTCGCCGGATGTCCCGTCTCGGGGACCCGGCGCACCTCCCTTTCGTCCCATGCAGAACCGTCGCGACCCCATGCTTCGCAGAAAGGCAGTACTGGCGGTTGCCGCCGCGTTGGCGGCTACCGCACTCGCCGCCTGCTCGACGACGCGCGTCGATCCTCGCCGAACCGCCCACTCGTCCACGAAACCACCGGCCTCAACGTTGCCGCGCCCGGTCCCGAGCCCCACCACGACCACGGCACCGGTCACCCACGGACCAATCGACACCCCACCGCTTCCGGCCCCGGGCCCGGGCTTCGTCGCGGGTCAGGTGACCGCCGTCGGCGACTCGGTCATGCTCGACTACCAAACAGACCTCAAATGGGACATCCCCGGTGTCGACGTCCTAGCGTCGGTGGGGCGGCAGTGGACAACAGGTCTCGCCCTGCTCCAACAGGCCAAGTCAGCGAACCAGCTCGGGGCGGTCGTTATCGTCGGACTGGGCACGAACGGACCGATCACGACAGCGCAGTTCGACTCGATGATGTCGGTCCTGTCGGGGGCCAGCCGAGTCGTCTTCGTCAACGTCTTCGTCGACCGCGGGTGGCAGGACCCCAACAACGCGGTGCTCACGACCGGGGTTCACAAGTACCCGAACGCCGTGCTCGCCGACTGGTACACCCTCGCTTCCCAGAATCCGAGCTGGCTCTACTCGACAGGGACCCACCTGCCGATCGGCGGTCCCGGAGCCCAGGCACTGGCCGCCATGGTCGCGGCCGACGCCTGACCGGGCCGGTAGCCTCCGCCTGGTGGACGCGCGGGAGTTCCTCGGCCTGGAGCCGGTCAGAGGCCCCGGCGACGACAGGACCCACTGGCGGCTCACCGTCGGTCCCGAGCTCTCGACCCCGGGCAAGTTCCTGTTCGGCGGCTGCGGCCTGGGCGCGGGTCTGGTGGCGCTCGAGGCGGCCTCGGGCCGCCCCACCGTCTGGGCGACGGCGCAGTATCTCTCCTACGCCACCACCGGGAGCGTCGTCGACTACGAAGTGACCCTGGCCGTCGTCGGCGGCCACGTCACCCAGGGGCGTGCGGTTGCCCGGACCGAGGGGCGGGAGATCCTCACCGTCAACGCCGCTCTCGGAGAACCACAGCACGTGGCCCACGACGTGTGGGTGCAGCCTCCCTCGGTGCCCAGACCCGAAGAGTGCGAAGCGAGGTGGTTGCCGGTCGAAGCCACCAACAGCATCCTCGACCGGGTCGACGTGCGTGTGGCGGCGGGCCGCATGATGAGTGAGCTCGACGGAACCGCGGGCGAGCGGACCTCGGCACTGTGGGCGCGGGTGCCCGGTCACCTTTCGCCGTCGGCCGGCACCCTGGCCATCTTCGGTGACTACGTCTCGGGCGGGGCGTCCCAACCTCTCGGCCGACCCACCATGGGCCGCAGCCTCGACAACACCCTGCGCATGGTCCAACTAGAGGCTACGGAATGGGTCCTGTGCGACATCAGGATGCACGCTGCCGTCGAGGGGTACGCACAGGGCGTGGCCTTCCTCTGGTCGGAGTCGGGCGCGCTCCTCGCCACGGCCAGCCAGTCGTTTGGCCTCAGGTTCTGGGAGCTCGATCCCTCCACAACGAACTGATCACCCCGCTCGCTCCGAGGACGCCCGGAGAAGGTTCACGGTGAAGTGCACGTCCGTCGGCTGCGGGTGCTCGCCTTCACTTCGCCCGTGGCATTGCACCGGGCGTATGCTCTCTCCTGCCAGGTCTCCGGAGGTTCGGGCGCGGTCAGCGCAAGCCGCCCGAGATCCGGGTCTGGGGCTATAGCTCAGTTGGTTAGAGCGCAGCACTGATAATGCTGAGGCCGAAGGTTCAAGTCCTTCTAGCCCCACCAGATCCATTGGCGTTTGCGCGGTTGCACGGTAAGCGCTTTCGAGGGCCAGCTCAGCTCTTAGTGACTATCGCCGCCCGGCGGGGACGCGACGACAGTTCGGATCGGCCCTGCCCACTACGGGGAAAGCGTCGGTGCGGGTCGCCGGAACTCGTGCAGGTGCTCCCGGCCTGCCGCGGTCACCGCAACGAAGGCACCGCGTCCGGTCTCACGCGACACCACCAAGAAGCCCCGGTCGTTGGCCTCCTCCCAGATCGGCAACCTCGGGCACGACGTCCTCCAGGCGTCGAGCACCTCGCCGTAGGGTCGGGAATTCGGACCGATCCACTCCAACAGGTCCAGGACCAGGGAATCAACGACGCTGTCCGGCATGGTGGGCTCCGTGACGTGCGCTCCGGGCACGTCTCCTGCACCGATGCTATCGATCCGCCCGAGGGGGCGGGGCAGGCTCCGGGGTACGGACGCCGAGATTGGAAGCCGCCGCGGCGCGGGTCGGCCGGCCGGCGGTCTGATCGCACCGCGCGCCGGTAGGCGGGCGACCTGTCCCGCCGGATCGCCGTAGTGCGGCCAACGCCCGGTCGAGCCGGGTCGGCGCACAGTGGCGCCGCAGCCGCACCGGGTATAGGACATTGGCCGGCAACGGCCCGAAGGTGCCCGTGCCGGGCCCGCCCGGCACGGGACGATTCCGGCGCACACGAGCCCGACAACGAAGAGGAGGAACCATGCAGCAGCGCGAGATCGGCGGCATCGAGGTGAGCGCCATCGGGTTCGGGGAGATGCCACTCTCGATCGAGGGACGCCCGGACGAGGCCCAGGCCATGCGCACCGTCCATGCCTCGCTCGACGCCGGTGTCACCATCATCGACACGGCTGACGCGTACTGCCTCAACACCCAAGAGCACGGGCACGGTGAGCGCCTGGTAGCCAAGGCGCTCGCCACCTGGGGCGGGGACTCGAGCCGCGTCCTCGTCGCCACCAAGGGCGGACACCTGCGACCGGGCGACGGCAGCTGGACGGTGAACGGCCGGCCTGAGTACGTCAAGCAGGCCTGCGAAGCCTCCCTCAAGGCGCTCGGGGTCGAGGCCATCGGCCTCTACCAGTACCACCGGCCGGACCCTCACGTCCCCTACGCCGAGTCGGTCGGCGCACTGGCCGACCTCCTCGACGAGGGCAAGATCCGCATGGCCGGCATCTCCAACGCCACCGTCGAGCAGATCGACGAGGCCCAGAAGGTCCTCGGCGGGCGCCTGGTCAGCGTGCAGAACGAGTTCTCGCTCCGGTTCCGGTCCTCGGAGAGCGAGCTCGAGCACTGCGAAGGGCTCGGCATCGCCTTCATCGCCTGGAGCCCGCTGGGGGGCATCGGCAACACCGAGCGAATCGTGGCCGAGCGGCCGGCCGTGGGCGAGCTGGCGTCGGCCCGCGGTGTCTCCCCCCAGCAGCTCACCCTGGCCTGGATGCTGGCCAAAGGGCGCAGGGTTATCCCCATCCCGGGCTCCAGCCGGCCCGAGACGGCGGTGGCCTCGGCCGAGGCAGCCGCCATCGAGCTCACGTCCGAGGAGGTGGCCCGTATCGACGGCGCATGAGGGGCGGCTGCTACGGTGCGCGGCCGATGACCGACGCCGGGCCCTCCACCACCACCCACACCAGCGATGCCCGGTTGGCCCTGGCGGCCTCCCTGCGGAGGCTGGGCAATGCCCTTGTCGCCCACCAGCCCGACGACGGGACGCTGGCCGAGATCACCCGCCGTGTCGACGAGGTCCTCCCGTCGGTGGAAGCTGCCCCTGAGCGGGTGCACTCCCTGCTCGCCCGGCGTGAGACGGTGTTCGCTCGAACCATGCCCGAGGGGGCCGAGGCCATCCCGGCCAGCGCCTTCCCCGACTGCGTGGTCTCGGGGCGGGCCAATCCGATGGGCATCGGCGCCAGGGCATGGCGGGAGGGCGACGAGGCGGTCTGCCAGGTGGTTTTAGGCAAGGCGTTCGAGGGGGCACCGGGCCGAGCGCACGGCGGGGTGGTGGCGGCCCTGATGGACCAGACCATGGGTCTTGTCATGTCGATCTCGGGGAGCCCGGCCTTCACCGGCCGCCTCACCGTGACCTACCGGCACCCCACGCCCCTCGGCCGCCAACTCGAGGGGCGTGCCCGCCTGGCCGCCCGGACAGGTCGCAAGATGACCGTGGTCGGCGAGCTGCGGGACGGCGACCGGCTCCTGGTCCAGGGCGAGGGGCTGTTCGTGGCCGTCGACCCTGACCGGTTCTTCGACGCCGAGGTATAGGCGTCGACCGGGAATGACACCCGCCGACCGGGCGTTGGCTGCTGAGGACCGGCGTCGTGCGGCGCCCGACAGCGGGACCCACCGGCTCCGGCGAGGAGGACCCCCATGCCCGCAGTGACCGTCGCCAATCCGCTCACTCTTCCCACGATCTCCGAGCCTGACCCGGCGGCGGCCTCGGTCCGGCCCGTCCGCAGCGTGACTACCGCGCCGCACGGGCTGGAGGGCGAGGGGTTCCCGGTGCGCCGCGCCTTCGCCGGAGTGTCCACGGCCGACCTTGACCCTTTCGTCCACATGGACCAGATGGGGGAGGTGGAGTACGGCCCCGGAGAGCCCAAGGGCACCCCCTGGCATCCTCACCGGGGGTTTGAGACCGTCACCTACATGATCGACGGGACCTTCCAGCACCAGGACTCGATCGGCGGCGGCGGTCTCATCACCGACGGGGCCACCCAGTGGATGACGGCCGGGGCCGGCATCCTGCACATCGAGCGCCCGCCCGATGCGCTGATCGCCAGTGGCGGGCTCTTCCACGGCGTCCAGCTGTGGGTCAACCTGCCTGCCGCCGACAAGTGGGTGTCCCCCCGCTACCAGGACATCGAGGCCGCAGCGGTCACCCTGCTGTCGTCGCCCGATGGCGGCGCCCTCGTGCGGGTGGTGGGCGGCCCGGTGGCCGGCCACGGCGGGCCGGGCGTCACCCACACCCCGATCTCCATGGTGCACGCCACCCTGAGCCCGGGGGCCAGGCTCGTGCTGCCCTGGCCGGCCGAGTACAACGCGCTGGTCTACGTGCTGAACGGACGGGGCACGGTGGGGCCCGACGCCCAGCCGATCCAGACCGGCCAGCTCGCCCTGCACGGTCCGGGCGACGCCGTCGCGGTGACCGCCGACCGGACCCAGGAGTCGCGCGCTCCGAACCTCGACGTCCTGGTCCTGGGGGGCCGGCCGATCCGCGAGCCGATCGCCGTCTACGGCCCGTTCGTGATGAACACCAGGGACGAGCTGGCCCAGGCCTTCGAGGACTTCCACGCGGGCAAGCTGGGCACGATCCCGGCCGATCACATCGGGGACTGAGTCCGCTGGGCTCG
>JBKQNY010000162.1:0-36572 GCA_052145775.1 Acidimicrobiales bacterium | reverse complement strand
ACCTGGGCTCGCATATATCCGGACAGCTTACGCTGTATCCCCGGGCAATCGGGGTGGCCTCGGCGATGCTCTTCACATTTGGACTTATTCCCGGCATGCCGATCATTCCGTCTGCTGCGCTGCACGGCGGGCGACGTCTCCAAGCTGCAGATCATGTACGGGGCCGGAGGCGAGCGCCGCCTCGACGAGTGGGAGGTGGGCTGGCTGGCCGGCTACGAGCAGTCGGCCCCGGTGCGGGTCGGCAACGCGGCCTCCGGCCAGTTCCAGCTCGACGTCTACGGAGAGGTCATGTCGGCCCTCTACTCGGCGTGCCAGGTGGACGGGGAGCACAGCCGGACCGTCTGGGATCTCCAGACCAAGCTGATCGAGTTCCTCGAAGACGGGTGGAGCCAGCCCGACGACGGGATCTGGGAGGTGCGGGGCCCCCGGCGGCACTTCACCCACTCCAAGGTGATGGCCTGGGTGGCCGTGGACCGGGCGGTGCGCACGATGGAGGAGTACCCCGAGCTCCCCGGACCGCTCGAGAAGTGGCGCGCCCTGCGCGACGCCATCCACGCCGAGGTCTGCGAGAAGGGGTTCGACGCCGGCAAGGGGGCCTTCACCCAGTACTACGGCACCGACGAGCTCGACGCCAGCGTCCTCATGATCCCCCTGGTGGGTTTCCTGCCGGCCAGCGACCCCCGGGTGGTGGGCACCGTCGAGGCGATCGAGCGCGAGCTCCTCCAGGACGGCTTCGTGCTGCGCTACCGCACCACCGACGACGGGGCGGTCGACGGCCTGTCCGGCCGGGAGGGGGCCTTCCTGGCCTGCTCGTTCTGGCTCGCCGACTGCCTCCACCTGATCGGCCGCGCCGACGACGCCCGGGCGCTGTTCGAGCGGCTCCTGGCCGTGCGCAACGACCTGGGCCTCCTCTCCGAGGAGTACGACCCGGTGGCCGGCCGGCTGGTGGGCAACTTCCCGCAGGCCTTCTCGCACGTGTCGCTGGTCAACACGGCCTTCCGGCTGAGCGGTCACGCAGACATCTCGGACCTGGCGCCGACCGGCGGGCCGGGCCGTGTGCGCCGGCGGTTGCTCTCCGACGGTCATCCCGGCGCCTCGGGCGGGGGGTGGACGCGACGGGGCCGCCCGCTGCACCGGCGGTCGTGCCGGTGAACAATGTCCCTACGGTGGTCGATGCACCGCTCGCGGTGATGCAGAAGAGAAGGAGGACACTGTGAAAGCGCTGACCGTGGTACCGATGGAGAAGGACTCGGCCCAGCTGAGCGACGTCGACGACCCGCCCGAGGCCGACGGGCCGGTGCTGGTGGAGACGATCGCTGTGGGCATCTGCGGCACCGACATCGAGATCCTCTCCGGCCAGTACGGCTGGGCGCCGCCGGGACGCGAGCGGCTCGTGCTCGGCCACGAGTCGCTGGGCCGGGTGCTCGAGGCGCCGGCCGGCGCGCCCGTGGCCGAGGGCGACCTGGTGGTGGGCATCGTGCGCCGGCCCGACCCCGTCCCCTGCACAAACTGCGCCGTGGGCGTGTGGGACTTCTGCCGCAACGGGCAGTACACCGAGCGGGGGATCAAGCAGCACGACGGCTACCTCTCCGAGCGCTACCGCATCACCCCCGACTACCTGGTGAAGGTGGACCCGTCCCTCGGGATCCTCGGCGTGCTCCTGGAGCCGACCTCGGTCGTGGCCAAGGCGTGGGAGCAGGTGAACAGGATCGGCGGCCGGGCCCACTGGAACCCCACCCGGGCCGTGGTCACCGGGGCCGGGCCCATCGGCCTGCTGGCCGCCATGATCGGGGTCCAGCGCGGCCTGGAGGTCCACGTGATCGACCAGATGACCGACGGGCCCAAGCCCGACCTGGTGCGCCGCCTGGGTGCGCATTACCACACGGGGTCGGTGGCCGAGGCGTGCGACGAGCCCGACGCCATCATCGAGTGCACCGGCGTCTCCTCGCTGGTGCTCGACGCCATCGAGCACGTCGGGCCGGGGGGCGTCGTCTGCCTCACGGGGGTGTCGGCCGCGGGCCGCGCCATCGAGGTCGACGAGGGGGCGCTCAACCGGTCGATGGTGCTGGCCAACGAGTCGGTGGTGGGGTCGGTCAACGCCAACCGCCGCCACTACGAGGACGCCGCCGCCGCCCTGGCCAAGGCCGACCGCGGGTGGCTCTCGGGGGTGGTGAGCCGCAGGGTCCCCCTGTCCGACTGGGAGCAGGCGCTGGCCCGCCAGGCCGACGACGTGAAGGTGGTGGTGGAGGTCTCCGCCCCTTGAGCTGTTCGGCCCGCCGGATCGCCCCCGGGGTGCTCGAGATCGACACCCTGCTGGGCGGTTGGCACCGGGTCACGGCGGGCTACCTCATCGAGGGGACCGAACCGGTGCTGGTGGAGACGGGCAGCCAGTCCTCGGTCCCGGTCCTCCTCGAGGCGCTCGCCGACCTGGGGATGGGCGCCACCGACCTGTCGGGGGTGGTGGTGACCCACATCCACCTCGACCACGCCGGCGGGGTGGGTGACGTGGCCCGGGCCTTCCCCTCGTCCACCGTCTACGTCCACGAGAAGGGGGCGCGCCACCTGGCCGACCCCACCCGGTTGGTCGAGTCGGCCGCCCGCGTCTACGGCCCCCTCCTCGACTCCCTCTACGGCCGCCTGGAGGCGACGCCGGCCGAGCGCCTCCACGTGCTCGACGACGGCGAGGAGATCCGGGTCGGCCCCGACCGGGTGCTGGTGGCGGTGGACTCCCCGGGCCACGCCAAGCACCACGTGGGGTTGCACGACTCGGCCAGCGGGATCCTGTTCGCCGGTGACGCCGTGGGGGTCCGGCTCCCCGACGCCGGGGTGCTCCGGCCCTCGACGCCGCCGCCGGACTTCGACCTCGACCAGGCACTGCACTCGCTCCGCCGGTTCGCCGAGCGCCGGCCCACGGGCATCGCCCTGGCCCACTACGGCCTGCTCCCCGACCCTCCCGACCTCCTGGCCGAGGCCGAGGAGACCCTCCGGCTCTGGGCCGAGACGGCCGAGCGCGCCTTCGCCGAGGGGCGCGACATCGCCGCCGCACTGGCCGAGCGCTTCGACCCGCAGATGGACGATGTGGCCCCCGAGCACCGCGAGAAGCTCGAGATCATGAACGGGGTGCACTCCAACGCGGCCGGGCTCAGGCGATGGCTGGAGCACCGTCCCCCGGTCAACGCGGAGTAGCGGGCCCGGTCGTCAGTCGACCTGGAGACGGCTCCGCAGGTCTTCTTGGGCCACCTCGAAGTCGTCGATCGAGATGCGTCCGTCGGCCAGGTCCTCGTGGAGCCGGGCGAACTGCTCGAGCAGGGCCGCCTGGTCCTCGACCGGCCGCGGTTCGGGGGCGGCCTCCTCCCGGTTCTCGCGCCGGGCCACCCGGTCCTCCTGCTTGGCCTTTGCCTTCGATTTCTTGGCCTGGTCCCGCTGCAGCTTCCCAAAGGTGGAACGCGGACGCGCCATACACCACATCCTCTCTCCGGCCCACCGCCCCGGCGCGGGGCGGCGTTCTCCGGACAACTTCCTGGTCACCGCCCGTCCGGGCGGAATCTCCTGCTCCTGCCGGCCGCCGACCGGCCGAGGAGCTCCGGGTGGAGTGCGACGACCCTGCCCGTGGGGGCGCCTTTCCGTCCCCGGACCACTTCATGGTAGTGCCGGCGCGCCCCGGCCCGAGGCGCGGCCCAGCGGGGTCGACGACCGGTCCGCCCGGCTCCACGGTGGTCGCGTGCCGCCCACGGCGCGCCGGCCCGGCGCTCGCAGCGGAGGCGGTGGGATTTGAACCCACGGTACCCGGAGGTACAACGGTTTTCGAGACCGTCCGATTCGGCCGCTCTCGCACGCCTCCGGCGCAGAGGTTAACCGGTCACCACGCCGTCCCCGCCACCGCCGCGGGCCGCGGCGGTGGGTGCCCGCAGGTTCAGCGACGGTCCCCGAAGAACCCCCGGAGCAGGTCGGCGCTCTCTTCCTTGAGCACCCCGGAGGTCACCGCCACCTCGTGGTTGAGGCGCGGGTCGCAGCACAGGTTGTAGAGGGTGCCGCAGGCCCCGGCCCGCGGGTCGGCGGCCCCGAAGACGAGGCGCGAGACCCGCGAGGCCACCAGCGCCCCGGCGCACATGGGGCACGGCTCGAGGGTCGCCACCACGGTCAGGCCGTCGAGCCGCCAGCCGCCCACGGCCTCCCCTGCGTCGCGCAGGGCCAGCAGCTCGGCGTGGGCGGTGGGATCGCGCCGCAGCTCGCGCTCGTTGTGCCGGGAGGCGATCACCCGCCCTCCGTCGAGCACCACCGCCCCGACCGGGACGTCGCCGTGGGCCACGGCCAGCGCTGCCTCCTCGAGGGCGAGGTGCATGGCCGCCTCGTCGGAGACCGCCGCGGGTGCCGTCATGGGGCCGGACTGTAACCAAGCGCGGCCCCCCCGGCGCCGGGGTGCCGCGGGAGCAGAGCGGAGGCGGTGGGATTTGAACCCACGGTGGGTTGCCCCACACACGATTTCCAGTCGTGCCGATTCGGCCGCTCTCGCACGCCTCCGAGGGCGCTCAGGCTATCCGGCGGGCTAACGTGGCCCCGTCGCCGACGTTGGGTGCGGTGGCCGGGTCCTGCGCAACGGCCGCTCGTGAACCGAGTCAGGGTCGGAAGGCAGCAGCTCTCAGCGGGTGAGGCCGTGTGCCGTAGCCAACCTGGCCATCGCACCGAGCGCCGGTGCGGCCACCGGTAGGCTCGCCGCCATGAGCGACGAGCCCTTCGTCTCCCTTTATCGTCGCTTCCGGCCCGGCCGTTTCGGGGAGCTCCGGGGTCAGCCCCACGTGGTCCTGGCCCTCCGCAGCGCGGTGCGGGACGGCCACGTCGCCCACGCCTACCTGTTCAGCGGGCCACGGGGGACCGGCAAGACCTCGACCGCCCGGATCCTGGCCAAGGCGCTCAACTGCGCCCGTCCCGCCGACGGCGAGCCCTGCGGGGTGTGCACGTCGTGCGTCGAGATCACCAGGGGCACCTCGCTCGACGTCCACGAGCTCGACGCCGCCTCCAACAACGGGGTGGAGGCCATGCGCGACCTGATCGCACACGCCGCCCTCGGCACCCCCGGGCGATGGAAGGTCTACATCGTCGACGAGGTCCACATGCTCTCCAACTCGGCGGCCAACGCCCTCCTCAAGACGTTGGAGGAACCCCCGGGCCACGTCATCTTCGTCCTGGCCACCACCGACCCCCAGAAGGTGCCGCCCACCATCAGGAGCCGCACCCAGCACTTCGAGTTCCGGCTCCTGGGGACAGACGCCCTGGCCGCACTGGTCCACGACGTGAACGAGGCGGCCGGCCTTCAGCTGGACGAGGAGTCCCTGTCGGTGGCGGTGCGCCGGGGCCGGGGGTCGGCCCGCGACACCCTCTCGGCCCTCGACCAGGTGGCGGCCTCCGGCTCGGCCGACGACGCCCGGCCCGAGCTGGCCGAGGTCGCCGACGCCTTGGCCGACGAGGACGCCGGCCGGGCCCTGGTGGCCGTGGCCGCGCTGCACGAGGCCGGCTGGGGACCCCAGCAGCTGGCGGCGGAGCTCGTGGACGACCTGCGCCAGGCGTTCCTGGCGGCGCTCGCCCCGGAGCTGGCCACGGCCGGCGGAGCCGAGGCCGAGCGGCGGACCGCCCAGGCGGACCGGCTCGGGCTGCCCCGGCTGGTCCGTTCGATCGAGGTGCTGGGCCGGGCCCAGGTGGAGATGCGCGACGCGCCCGACCCCCGGGTGGTGCTCGAGGTGGCCCTGGTGCGGCTGGCCCGTGCCGACCTCGACGACTCGACGGCCGCCCTGGTCGAGCGGGTCGGGAGGCTCGAGCGCGGCGCGCTGGCCCCGCATGCGGCCCCCGCGCCGCCGGCGACGCCCCCCCCGGCCCCGGGGGGCGACCCGCGGACCATGCCGTCCATCGGAGCCCTCAAGCGCCAGCGGGCGGCGGCCGCCTCCCCGCCTGCCATCACCCCGCCGGCCCCGGCACCCCCAACGGCGGCCGTCGAGCCGCCTCCGGCTGGCGAGCCTCCTCCGGTCGCCGGCCCCGCCGCCACGGCCTCTCCTCCGCCGGCGACGGCCGGTGGGCTGCCCGACCGGGACGCGCTGGTCCAGGCGTGGGGCGACCAGATCCTGCGCTCCCTCCCGGCCCGGGCCAAGGTCCTGTTCGCCGCGGGCCGGTTCGTGGTGAGCGACGACGGCACGGTGGCCTTCGCCCTGCCCAACGCCGCCCACCGCGAGCGCTGCGGGGAGGTCCGCCCGGTCGTCGAGGAGGCGCTCTCGGCCCACTTCGGGGTGGCGGTCCCGCTGCGCCTGGTCGTGGAGTCCGAGGCCGGCGCGCCCGGGGCCGCCACGGCGCCCGGGGATCTCGACGAGGGGGACGACTTCGACCCGACGGCCGACGCCGAGCCGGGCCCGGTGGCCGAGGCCCGACTGCTCGAGGCGTTCCCCGGCGCCGAGGAGGTGCCGGGCTAGGTGTACACCGGTCCGCTCAGGGCGCTCATCGACGAGTTGGGACGCCTCCCCGGCATCGGGCCCAAGTCGGCCCAACGGCTCGCCTTCCACCTGCTGAAGGTGCCGGCCGAAGACGCGCTGCGCCTCTCGGAGGCGATCGTGGCGGTGAAGGAGCGCACCACCTTGTGCACGCTCTGCTTCAACGTGGCCGAGGGCGGGGGCCTCTGCGAGATCTGTCTCGACGAGCGGCGGGAGGCGGCGACCGTCTGCGTGGTGGAGGATCCCCGCGACATCGTCGCCGTCGAGCGGACCCAGCGGTTCCGCGGCCGCTACCACGTGCTGCAGGGGTCGCTCAACCCGCTGGAGGGCGTCGGGCCCGAGCAGCTGCGGGTGCGCGAGCTCATGGACCGCGTCGAGGGCGGGGAGGTCAAGGAGGTCATCCTGTGCACCAACCCCAACCTCGAGGGTGAGGCCACGGCCATGTACCTCGCCCGACAGCTCGGCCCGCTGGGCATCAGGGTGACCCGCATCGCCAGCGGGCTGCCGGTCGGGGGGGACCTCGAGTACGCCGACGAGCTGACGCTCGGGCGGGCCATCGAGGGGCGGCGGGACCTGTGAACCTCTGGCTGCTGCGCCACGCCAAGACCGTCCCCGACCCTCCCGTCGGCAAGACCGACCACGAGCGGCCGCTGGCCCCCCGGGGCCGGCGCGACGCCGACGCCCTGGCCCGCCGGCTCGAGGCCGACCGGCTCGGCTTCAAGGCCGCCGACCTGCCGGGGCTCGTCCTGTGCTCGACGGCGGTGCGCACGGTCCAGACCGCCGAGCGGGTCCTCCCAGGCCTCGGGGACCCGCCGGTCGAGTACCGCCGCGCCCTCTACGACGCCACGCCCGAGGAGGTCATCGACGAGCTGCGCGCGCTGGACGACGGGATCGCCACGGTGATGGTGGTGGGCCACAATCCGACCGCCCAGATCCTCGCCGTCTCGCTCGAGAAGAAGCGCGACGAGCGGCGGGCGTTCCCCACCTGCGCCCTCGCCGTCTACCGCCTGCCCGCTGTGCGCTGGGCCGACGTCGAGCAGGGCACCGGCTCTTTGGTCGGTCTGTTCAGCCCGCCCTTCTGAGCGCTCAGGCCGCCGTCAGGCGCTGAAGATGGCGGCGTCGCCCTGGCCCCCGCCGCCGCACAGGGCGACGGCGGCCAGCCCCCCGCCCCGCCGCCGCAGCTCCATCAGGGCGGTCAGGGCCACCCGGGTCCCCGACATCCCCACCGGGTGGCCGAGGGCGATGGCCCCCCCGTTCACGTTGAGCTTCTTCTCGTCGATGCCCAGGTCGTCGGCCGAGGCCAGGCCGACGGCGGCGAAGGCCTCGTTGATCTCGAAGAGGTCGACGTCGCCGAGGTTCCGGCCGGCGCGCTCGAGGGCCTTGGCGATCGCCCTCGAGGGCTGGGTGAGCAGCGAGGTGTCCGGGCCGGCCACCTGGCCGTAGCCGACGAGCTCGCCCAGCGGGGTGAGGCCGAGGGCGGCGGCCCGGGCCGGCGACATGACCACAACCGCCGCCCCGCCGTCGGAGATCTGCGAGGCGTTGCCGGCGGTGATGGTGCCCGCCTTGTCGAAGGCCGGCTTGAGCTGCCCCAGGGATTCGGCGGTGGTACCGGGCCGGATGCCCTCATCGGTGTCGACCACGATCGGGTCGACCTTGCGCTGGGGGACCGTCACCGCCACGATCTCCTCGGCCAGCCGCCCCTCCTTGGTGGCGTTGGCCGCCTTCTCGTGGGAGGCGGCGGCGAAGGCGTCCTGGCGCTCGCGGCTGATGCGGGCCACCTGGTTGTAGCGCTCGGTGGCCAGCCCCATGGCGCACTCGTCGAAGGCGCAGGTGAGGCCGTCGTACATCATCGTGTCGACCAGGGTGGCGTCGCCCAGGCGGTAGCCCGAGCGTGCCCCGGGCAGCAGGTGCGGGGCCCCGGTCATCGACTCCATGCCCCCCGCCACCACGATCTCGGCGTCACCGGCGTTGATCATCTGGTCGGCCAGGTAGATGGCGTTGAGCCCCGACAGGCACACCTTGTTCACGGTGGTGGCCGGGACGCTCAGCGGGACGCCGCCCTTGAACGCCGCCTGGCGGGCCGTGATCTGGCCGGCGCCGGCCAGGATCACCTGTCCCATGATCACGTAGTCCACCTGGTCGCCGGAGAGGCCGGCCCGCTCCAGGGCGGCGGCGATGGCGAAGCCGCCCAGGTCCACGGCCGGGAACCCGGCCAGGGCCCCCGAGAGCTTGCCGATGGGGGTGCGGGCCCCTGCGACGACGACCGAACCGGGCATGGCGTTCCTCCGAGCGGGTGCAGCCCGGCGGGTTACCGGGCGGTATCGCATTCTACGGCGTCCACTATCGTCGGTGCCCATGACCGACATCCTCGAGGCCGCCCTCGCCGGGGCCGGGGGCGACGAGCTGGCCGGCCTCCCACTGCCCGACCGCTACCGGGCCGCCTTCGTCCGCCGCCAGGACACCGCGATGTTCGAGGGGATGCCCTCGGAGGAGAAGGACCCCCGCAAGTCCCTCCACGTGGGCGAGGTCCCCCTGCCCGAGCTCGCCCCCGACGAGGCCTACGTGGCCGTGATGGCCTCGTCGATCAACTTCAACACCGTGTGGACCTCGATCTTCGAGCCCCTCCCCACTTTCGGGTTCTTGGACCGCCTGGGCAAGGAGAGCGTCTGGGGGGCTCGCCACGCCCTCGACCACCACGTGGTGGGCTCCGACGCCTCGGGGGTGGTGCTGCGGACCGGCTCGCTCGTGCGGCGGTGGAAGCCGGGCGACCGGGTCACGGTGCACTGCAACTACGTCGACGACCAGGACCCCTCGGCCCACGACGACTCGATGCTCGCCGCCAACCAGCGGATCTGGGGGTTCGAGTCGAACTTCGGCGGGCTGGCCGACATCGCCGTGGTGAAGGCCAACCAGCTGATGCCCAAACCCGCCCACCTCACCTGGGAGGAGGCGGCGGTCAACGCCCTGTGCAACTCGACCGCCTACCGCATGCTGGTCTCGCACAACGGCGCCCCCGTCACCCAGGGGGACCGCGTGCTGGTGTGGGGGGCGAGCGGGGGGTTGGGGAGCTTCGCCGTCCAGTACGTGCTGAACGCCGGCGGGATCCCGGTCGGGGTCGTCTCCTCCGAGCAGAAGGTGGGCCTCCTGCACGAGCTGGGGGTGGAGGCGGTCATCGACCGCCGGGCCGCCGGCTACCGCTTCTGGAAGGACGAGCACACCCAGGACGAGTCGGAGTGGCGCCGGTTCGGCAAGGACGTGCGGGCGCTCGTCGGCGACGACCCCGAGATCGTCTTCGAGCACCCCGGCCGCCAGACCATGGGCGCCTCGGTCTTCGCCTGCAAGCGGGCCGGCACCATCGTCACCTGCGCCGCCACCTCGGGCTACATGATCGAGTACGACAACCGCCACCTGTGGATGAAGCTCAAGACCATCAAGGGGTCGCACTTCGCCAACTACCGCGAGGCCTGGGACGCCAACCGGCTGGTCTGCGAGGGCAAGATCCTCCCGCCCCTGTCGGCCGTCTTCCCCCTGACCGAGGTGGGCGAGGCCGCGGCCCAGGTGCACAAGAACCTCCACGAGGGGAAGATCGGGGTGCTCTGCCTGGCCCCTGGCGAGGGGCTGGGGGTCGAGGACCCCGAGCTACGGGCGCGGGTCGGCGAGGATCGCCTGACGCTGTTCCGCAGGAAGGGATGACCGTGCTGACCGAGATCGACCACGTGGCCATCGCCGTGCGCGACCTGACAGCCGCGGTGGCGTGGTACACCGAGGTGTTCGGGGCGAAAGTGGCCCACCGCGAGGTCGTCGAGCGCGACGGGGTGGAGGAGGTCCTCCTGCAGGTGGCCGACTCCTACGTCCAGCTGCTCACCCCCGTGCGCGAGGACTCGCCGGTGGCCAAGTACCTGGCCAACAAGGGAGAGGGGCTCCACCACGTCGGCTACCGCGTGGACGACTGCGCGGTCGCCCTCCAGTCGGTGAAGGACCACGGCGGCCGGGTGATCGACGAGGTGCCGCGTCCGGGCTCCCGCGGGACGACCGTCGCCTTCGTCCATCCCAAGGCCTCGTTCGGCACCCTGATCGAACTGGTGCAGGAGTAGGCCCGGGCCCGGTCGGCTCGGGACACCGCGCCATGGCGTCAGCGGCGGGCTCCTGCGACAACCCCGTCTGCACCTGCACACCGTGCGGCTGCGGCGCGGGCTGCCGGTGCGGGTCCGTCCGCCTCCGCGAGCTCGAGCAGCAGGTGATGGAGGTGCTCTGGGACGCCGGCGGCGCCGAGCTGAGCGCGCGGGCGGTCAGGGACCGGCTCGGGAGCCGCGCCCCGACCACGATCGCCACCACTCTCGAGCGCCTCTCGAGGAAGGGCATCGTGCGCCGCCGTCACGAGGGGCGCTCGGTGCGGTTCTCGGCGACCACCTCAAGGGCCGAGCACGTGGCCGTCCTCATGCGCGAGGCGCTGTGGACGACGGCTGCGCCCGAGGACGCCCTGGCCGAGTTCGTCCGCCGGGCCAACCCCACCGAGCGCGCCGCCCTGGCCCGGGCCGTGGACGGGGGTCCGGGGCTCAGCCGCCCCCGCCGGTGACGGGCAACAGAGGGGCGCCGCAGGCGCAGGTGTAGACCGAGTCCTCGGTGACGCCCTCGCAGGTGCACTCGCGCTCAATCACGACCCGGCAGTCGCACTCCTCGTGGGTGCAGGTGAGGACCACTCCTTGGGTGTAGGTGGGCATCTCGGCCACCTCCTTGCCGCTCGGCTCCGGACCCGAGCGTACCGGCCCCGCCCGACGAGGCGATCCGGACAACCGGGACGACGGCGACCGTGCGTCGCTTCTGCGGCGACGGGTAGCCTTCGGCCCGTGGACCACACGATGACCCAACGTCTGGAGGACCTGTCCGCCCGCAAGGAGGAGGCCCTGCACGCCGGCAGCCCCCGCGCCGTCGAGCGCCAGCACGCCAAGGGCAAGATGACGGCCCGGGAGCGGATCGACTACCTCCTCGACGAGGGCTCCTTCTGCGAGCTCGACATGCTGGCCCGCCACCGGGCCCACGGGATGGGGCTCGAGGAGAACCGCCCCTACACCGACGGCGTGGTGACCGGCTTCGGCACCGTCGACGGCCGCCGGGTCTGCGTCTTCAGCCAGGACTTCACCGTCTTCGGCGGGGCCCTGGGCGAGGTGTTCGCCGAGAAGATCCACAAGGTGATGGACCTGGCCGCCTCCACCGGCGTGCCCATGATCGGCCTCAACGACGGGGCCGGGGCCCGCATCCAGGAGGGCGTGGTCTCGCTCCACTGCTACGGCGGCATCTTCCACCGCAACGTCTCGGCGTCGGGGGTGATCCCCCAGATCAGCGTGATCCTCGGACCCTGCGCCGGTGGCGCCGTGTACTCCCCGGCCATGACCGACTTCGTCTTCATGGTGCAGGGCACCTCGCACATGTTCATCACCGGCCCCGACGTGGTGAAGACCGTGACCGGCGAGGACGTGACCCTCGAGGAGCTGGGCGGGGCCATGAGCCACGCCACCAAGTCGGGGGTGGCCACCTTCGTCTCGGCCGACGAGAAGGCGTGCCTCGACGACGTCCGCTACCTCCTTTCCTTCCTGCCCTCGAACAACCTCGAGCCGCCCCCGCCGGTGGTGACCGGGGACGACCCCGAGCGCGAGACCCCCGAGCTCATCGACCTCATGCCGGCCTCGCCGAACCAGCCCTACGACATGAAGAAGGTCATCACCGCCGTCGTCGACGACGGGGACTACATGGAGGTCCACGCCCACTGGGCCATGTCGATCACCTGCGGCTTCGCCCGCATCGACGGCCGGGTCGTGGGGGTGGTGGGGAACCAGCCGGCGGTGCTGGCCGGGGTGCTCGACATCGACTCGTCGGAGAAGGCGGCCCGGTTCGTCCGCACCTGCGACGCCTTCAACATCCCGCTGGTGACCTTCGTCGACGTGCCGGGCTTCATGCCCGGGACCGACCAGGAGTACGGCGGCATCATCCGCCACGGGGCGAAGCTCCTCTACGCCTACTGCGAGGCCACGGTCCCCCGGGTCCAGATCATCACCCGCAAGGCCTACGGCGGGGCCTACGTGGTCATGAACTCCAAGTCGATCGGGGCCGACCTGGCCTACGCCTGGCCGTCGGCCGAGCTGGCGGTGATGGGGCCCCAGGGCGCGGTCGAGATCGTCTACCGCCGGGAGCTCACCGAGGCGGCCGACCCGGTGGCCCGGCGGGCCGAGCTGGTCGAGGAGTACACCGAGCGCTACGCCACCCCCTACATCGCCGCCGAGCGGGGGTACGTGGACGACGTCATCTCGCCGGCCGACACCCGCAAGGTCCTCAGCCGTGCGCTGGCCCTCCTGGCCTCCAAGCGCGAGGAGCTGCCCCGCCGCAAGCACGGGAACGTGCCGCTGTGAGCGACCCCGATCCCGAGGTGGTGGCCCTGGTCGCTGCGGCCGTCGACGCCGTGTGGCCGCGGCCCGCCGCCGTGGGCGGGACACCCGACGCCGCCCACGACACCTGGCGGTTCAGCGGCCGGTGGTGGCACCGTCCCACTGCGGCGGGCCGAGCCCGGCCCTAGCCAGTGACCGTCGAGGTCAGCCGGGAGGAGTTCGAGCAGCTCGTGGCCGACGCCCTCGACTCCCTCCCCTCCGAGCTGGCCGAGAAGATGGACAACGTGGCGGTGATGGTCGAGGACATCGGCCCGGCCCGCAACGTGCTCGGCCTCTACCAGGGCGTGCCCCTCACCCGGCGCTGGGGTTACGCCGGGGCGGCACCGGATCGCATCACCATCTACCAGGTCCCGATCTGCTCGGTCTGCAGCAGCCCCGACGAGGTTCGCGAGCAGGTCCGCCGGACCGTCGTCCACGAGGTGGGTCACCACTTCGGGATCAGCGACCCGAGGCTGCGCGAGCTCGGCTGGTAGCCGGCCGGCGGCCGCCGTGGCGCTGACACCCGGGGCACCCGCCGGTGGCAGGGGCGAGACGCCCCGGCACGTCTGCTCGACGCGTGGCCCCGCCGTCTCCTGGTGATGCGAAGGACGCCGCCCACGCCCGTGGATCGATGTCGGGCACGGTGTCGGGGGACCGAACCCGGTGCCGGCCGCTGCGACGCTATGACAGGAGCGCCCCGGGTCGGGCATCCTCGCACGATGCGCCGTCCACGCGGATGGGCACCCCGTTCACCAGGGTGTGGGTCACCCCGACCGGGGCGTCGGCGGTCAGCCGCTCGCCGTCAGCCGGGAAGTCGCGCAGGCGACGCAGCGGACCCGGCGCCACCGTGTCGGGGTCGAAGACGCAGAGGTCGGCGGCCTTGCCGACGGCCACCGTCCCGCGGTCGTCGAGGCCGAACACGGCGGCCGGCTCGGCGGTCAGCTTGTGGATCGCCCGCTCCAGCGGCATGACCCCCCGGCCGCGGACCCAGTTGCCGAGCAGGTCGGTGGAGAAGCAGGCGTCGCAGAGCTGGGAGACATGGGCCCCCGAGTCGGCCAGCCCCAGCAGCACGTTGTCCCGGGGCAGCAGCCAGGCGATCCCCTCGGGGTCGTCGTTGGCCAGGACCGACCAGAAGCGGGTGGCCAGGTCGTCCTCGAGCGAGACGTCCAGCACCACGTCGAGGGGGCTCACGCCGCGTTCGGCGGCCAGCTCGATGACCGGCTTCCCCTCCAGCTCGGGGTGGGAGGGGGACTCGGCCACCGAGACCTGGGCCCAGTTGAACGGCAGCCCCTTGCCGATCTCCTCCAGCGCGTTGGCCCTCCAGGCGGGGTCGCGGTAGGCGGCGAGTCGCGCCGAGACCGGCCCGTCCACCAGGGCGGCGAAGCAGGGCCGGGTGTTGAGGGTGAAGGGGTCGGCCATGTTCATCTGGAAGACCAGCGGCCGGCAGGAGACCTGGGGCCAGACCTCGACGCCGCGGGACCTCGCCTCGTCGTTCCGCTCGACCACCTTCAGGTGGTACGGGTAGCCCTTCACCGTCAACAGCGCGGTCCACGTGACCGGCCGGCCCACCTGGCGCTGGAGCTCGAAGACCTCCTCGTCGCGCAGCACCCCCCCGGGGAGGAGGGCCACCACCCCCCGGCCGGCCCGGCGGAGCGGCTCGAGCAGGGCCCGCAGCTCAGCGAGGTCGCCCACCCGGGAGGGGACCGGCCGGCCGTGGTCGCCGTTGTGGGTCGGCGAGGCGCTGGTGGCGAAGCCGATGGCCCCGCCGTCGAGGGCCTCGGCCACCGCGGCCTGCATCCGGGCGATCTCGTCGTCGGTGGCCTCGCGTTCGTAGGCGTCGGGGCCCATCACGTAGAGCCGCACCGCGGTGTGGCCGACGTAGCAGCCGTAGTTGAGGGCGGTCCCGCGCGCCCCCACCGCCGCCATGTACTCCCCGAAGGTCTCGAATTCGCCCCACGGCACACCGGCAGAGAGGGTGTCGAAGCTCATGTCCTCGACGTGCTGGAGGGTCCGGGCCATGAGCTCGACCCCGTCGGCGGTGATGGGGGCGATGGAGAACCCTGTGTTGCCGGCGATGACCGAGGTGACCCCGTGGAAGGAGGACGGGGTGAGCCGGGGGTCCCAGAAGACCTGCGCGTCATAGTGGGTGTGGATGTCGATGAAGCCCGGGCAGACCACCTGGCCCGAGGCGTCGAGCTCCACGTCGCCGTGGAGCCGGTCGTCCACGGCGACGATGCGGCCGCCTTCGATCCCCACGTCGGCCCGCCGGCCCGGTGCGCCGGTGCCGTCGACCACCGTGCCGCCGCGGATGACGGTGTCCATGGTCAGCCCTCCCGGGGGCGCTCGGCCAAGGTGACCAGCTCGTGCATGATGCGGTCGAGCCGGAAGTCCTTGGGAGTGTAGACGGCGGCCACCCCCTTGCCCCTCAGGACCTCGGCGTCGTCGGGGGGGATGATGCCCCCCACGATCACCGCCGCCTGCGAGCCGGCGGCGCGCAGGCGGTCGAGCACCTCGGGGACCAGCTCGAGGTGGGAGCCCGAGAGGATCGAGAGGCCCACGATGTCGACGTCCTCGTCGACGGCGGCGGCCACGATCTGCTCGGGCGTGAGGCGGATGCCCTGGTAGACGACGTCGAAGCCGGCGTCGCGGGCGGCCACGGCGATCTGCTCGGCGCCGTTGGAGTGGCCGTCAAGCCCGGGCTTGGCCACCAGGAGGCGGGGCGGCCTCCCCGTGGCCGCGGCCAGGGCCCGGGTGCGCTCGAGCACGGCGTCCATCTCGCCGCCGCGCCGCGCCGGGGTGGCCGAGACGCCAGTGGGCGCCCGGTACTCGCCGAAGACCTCGCGCAGGGCGCCGGCCCACTCGCCGGTGGTGCCCCCGGCGTGGGCCAGGGCGATGGTGGGCCCCATGACGTTGGCCGACGGGTCGGCGGCCGCCCGCCGCAGGTCGTCGAGGGCCCTGGCCACCGCACCGGGCTCCCGCCGCCGGCGCCAGTCGGCCACGTCGTCGCGCAGCTCGGCCTCGACCGCCGGGTCGACCTTCAGGATCGAGTCGGCGCCGCCCTCGGCGAGGAGCGGCGAGGGGGCGGAGTCGGTGAAGCTGTTGACCCCCACCACCGTCTGCTCGCCCGACTCGATGCGCCGCACCCGCTCGGACTGGCTGCGGACCAGCCGGGTCTTCAGCTCGTTGATGGCCTCGAAGGCGCCGCCCAGGGACAGGACCTCCTCGAGCTCGGCGGTCGCCGCCTCCTGGATTTCGGCGGTCTTGTTGGCGATGACGGTCGAGCCCTCGAAGATGTCCTCGTACTCGAGCAGGTCGGACTCGTAGGCGAGGACCTGCTGGATGCGCAGCGACCACTGCTGGTCCCAGGGCCGGGGCAGGCCCAGCGCCTCGTTCCACGCCGGGAGCTGGATGGCGCGGGCCCGGGCCGAGGCCGAGAGGGTCACCCCGAGGGTCTCGAGCACGATGCGCTGGATGTTGTTCTCGGGCTGCTGCTCGGTCAGGCCGAGGGAGTTCACCTGCACGCCGTAACGGAAGCGCCGGAGCTTCTCGTCCTCCACGCCCCAGCGCTCGAGGCAGATCCGGTCCCACATGGCGGTGAAGGCCCGCATCTTGCAGGTCTCCTCGACGAAGCGGACCCCGGAGTTGACGAAGAAGCTGATCCGGCCGACCACGGTCGGCAAGTCGCCTGGGTCCACCTTGCCCGAGGCGGCCACGGCGTCGACGATGCCGATGGCCGTGGCCAGGGCGTAGGCGACCTCCTGCACCGGCGTGGCCCCCGCTTCTTGGAGGTGGTAGCTGCAAACGTTCACCGGGTTCCAGCGCGGGACGTGGCGGACCGTGTACGCGATGGTGTCGACGGTGAGGCGGAGGCTTGGCGAGGGCGGGAAGATGAAGGTCCCCCGGGACAGGTACTCCTTCACGATGTCGTTCTGGGTGGTGCCGGCCAGTTCCGAGAGGGGCACCCCGTGGTCCTCGGCGTTGGCCAGGTACAGGCCGAGGAGCCAGGCCGCGGTGGCGTTGATGGTCATCGAGGTGTTCATCTCGCCGACCGGGATGCCGTCGAGGAGCTGGTGCATGTGACCGAGGTGGACGACCGGGACGCCGACCTTGCCCACCTCCCCGGCCGCCTCGGGGGCGTCGGGGTCGTAGCCGGTCTGGGTGGGGAGGTCGAAGGCGATGGACAGGCCGGTCTGCCCCCGGGCCAGGTTGGTGCGGTAGAGCTCGTTGGACTTACGGGCCGTGGAGTGCCCCGAGTACGTCCGCATCATCCACGGCCGGTCCCGCTGCATTACCGGTAATCGTAGAACCCTCGGCCCGACTTGCGTCCCAGGGTCTCGGCCGCCACCATGCGGCGCAGGAGGGGCACCGCCGCGTAGTTTGGCTCGCGGAACTCCTGGTAGAGGGCGTCGAGGATGGCCAGCGAGGTGTCCAGCCCCACCAGGTCCAAGAGGGCGAAGGGGCCCATGGGGAACCCGCAGCCGCCCTTCATGGCGGCGTCGATGCCGTCCTTGTCGGCTACCCCCTGCTCGAGGAGCCGGACGGCGTTGTTGAGGTAGGGGAAGAGGAGCGCGTTCACGATGAAGCCGGCCTGGTCCTTCACCACCACCGGCTCCTTGCCGCAGGCCTCGGCGAAGGCCTCGGCCGCGGCCACCGTCTCGTCGGAGGCCGTGATGGGCCGGACCACCTCGACCAGGGACATGGCCGGAGCCGGGTTGAAGAAGTGGATGCCGCAGACCCGGTCGGGGCGGCCGGTCTCCATGGCCAGCTCCACCACCGGCAGGGTGGAGGTGTTGGTGGCGATGATGGTCCGCTCGGCGCACACCCGGTCGAGGTCGGTGAAGAGGTGCTTCTTGACGGCCAGGTCCTCCACCACCGACTCGATGACGATGTCGGACTCCGCCAGTCGCTCGAGGTCGGTGGTGGCGCTCACCCGCCCGAGGATCTCGTCCCGTTCGGCCTCGGTGCGCTTCTCCTTCTCCACCTGGCGGTTGAGGGACTTCTCCAGCGCGGCCAGCATGCCGTCGGCCGACGACTGGCTGCGGCTGCGCAGCACCACGTCGTGGCCGCCGGCCGCCGCCACTTCGGCGATGCCCGTGCCCATGATCCCCGACCCGACGATGCCCACCTGGGAGATTGCCATCGGGCGATCCTACCAACGGGTAACGAGTCCCCCGGTGGGTAGCGTGAGGCGGTGATCGTCGGTTCAGCGCTCCGCCTTGAGATCGGCCAGCGGGTCCTCTTGGAGGACGCCTCGTTCGTCGTGGGCGCCGGCGAGAAGGTGGGCCTGGTGGGCCGCAACGGGGCGGGCAAGTCGTCGTTCGTCTCGGTGCTGGTGGGCGAGGCCGGGCCCCAGCTGCGGTTCGAGGGCAACGTGCGGATCAGCGGCACCTTCGGCTACCTGCCGCAGGTGCCGGCCCCCCGAGGGCTGGGCCTGGAGCCGAGCGGCTTCTCCCACGTCCTGTCGGCCCGCGGGCTCGACGTGCTCGACGACGCCTTGGACCAGGCCCGCCGGCAGATGTCCAAGGACCCCACCGTGGAGAACGTGGGTCACTTCAGCGACCTCGAAGAGCAGTACCGCCGCAACGGCGGCTACGAGGCCGAGTCGGTGATGGCCCGGCTGGCCGCGGGGCTCGGCCTGCCCGAGGACGTCCTGCTCGACGACATCGAGCAGCTGTCGGGCGGCCAGCGCCGCCGCGTCGACCTGGTGCGCATCCTGTTCCAGGCCCCCGACGCCATGATCCTCGACGAGCCCACTAACCACCTGGACCTGGCGGCCAAGCAGTGGCTGATGGACGAGCTGGCGGCGTTCGGCGGGAGCCTCCTGCTCATCTCCCACGACCTCAAGTTGCTGGACCGCTCCATCACCAAGGTCCTGCACCTGGCCGACGCCCGGCTCCACGAGTACAAGGGCACCTACTCCAGCTACCGCACCCAGCTGGCCGCCGACCAGACCGCCCGCGAGCGAGCGTCCACCCTTGAGGGCCGCGAGATCAAGCGGCTCAGCACCCTGGCCGACTCGATGCGGGGCAGCACCGTCCGCCGGGCCCGCATCGCCAAGTCCCTGGACAAGCGGGTCGAGCGGCTGGAGGGCCAGCGGACCCAGGTTTTCGCCCGGGAGAAGAAGAGCACCTTCCGTCTGCCCGCCCCCCGCCGCTCGGCCGAGGTCCCCCTCGAGGTCACCGCGCTGGCCGTGCGCTACGGCGACCTCGAGGTACTGCGGTGCGTGGCCTTCGGGGCCCGGCGCGGCGACCGGATCGTGGTCATCGGCCGCAACGGGGCGGGCAAGTCGAGCCTCCTGCGCTGCCTGGCCGGGGTCCAGGAGCCCACGGCCGGCGCGGTGGCCATCGGGGTGAACACCACCCTCGGCTACTTCGCCCAGGAACACGAGCAGGTCGACCCGACCCGCACGGCGCTGGCCAACATCGACGACTCGGTGCTGGTGAACGACGCCGAGCGGCGGGCCCTGCTCGGCTCCTTCGGCCTGCCTTCGAAGGCGGCCGACCAGATGCCGGCCACGCTCTCGGGCGGCGAGCGGGCCAAGCTCGGCCTGGCCATGCTGGCCGCCGGCCGGGCCAATCTGCTCGTCTTGGACGAGCCGACCAACAACCTCGACCCCCAGTCGATCGACGCCGTGGGGAGGATGCTCGCCGGCTGGCCCGGGACGATCGTGGTGGTGAGCCACGACCGTTCGTTCGTCGAGGCCCTCGACCCCACCCACGCCCTGGCCCTCCCCGCCGAGCGCTACGACTTCTGGCGCGAGGAGTACCTCGACGACGTGGCACTGCGCTAGGAAGTGGGCGTGGGACTGCTGGCGCTGGTGGGCGGGTCCGAGTGGACCGATGGCTGCGGCTTCGACGCGGAGCTCCTCGAGGCCTCCGGCGGCACCGAGGTCGTCGTGCTGCCGACCGCCGCCGCCTACGAGCACCCCGAGCGACGGTGCCTGGTCGCGGCCGAGTGGTTCGCCGGCCTGGGTGCGGCGGTCGAGGGGCTCATGGTGCTCGGCCGGGCCGACGCCGAGGACCCGGGGGCGGCCGCGGTGGTGCGCCGGGCCCGCTTCATCTACCTCTCGGGGGGCTCGGCCCTCCACCTGCGCTCGGTGCTGAAGGGCTCAGCCGTGTTCGAGGCCCTCAAGGAGGCGTGGGCGTCGGGGGCGGTGGTGGCCGGGTCCGGCGGCGGGGCGATGGCCCTCACCGACCCGATGGTCGACCCCCGGGGCGGGGCGCTCACGGTCGGCCTCGGCCTGGTGGAGGGGATGGCCGTCGTGCCCCACCTGGGCGACGTCGGGCAGGACGCCCACGGCGAGAAGCTCCACCGCTCGGTGGCCCTGGCCCCCCCGGGCCTGCCCGTGGCCGGCATCCCGGTGCGCACGGCGCTCATCCGGGAGGAGTCGGGGAGCTGGCGGAGCTCGGACCCGGTCTCGGTCTTCGTCGACGGCGACCTGGCCGAGCTCAGCGCTCTTCGATAGTCACCGACACGATCTCGACCCGCTCGGTCGGGTTGCCCGACCTGGTCCCGACCGCGTCGATGGCCTCCACCACGTCGCCGCCCTTCACCACCGCCCCGAACAGCGAGTACTGGGGCGGGAGCGCCGCCCCGTCGGGGCCGCTGATGATGAAGAACTGGCTGCCGTTGGTGTCGGGTCCGGCGTTGGCCATGGCCAGCGAGCCGACCTGGTAGCGGCCGGCCTTGGGCAGCTCGTCGGCGAACCGGTAGCCCGGACCGCCGCGCCCGGTGCCTTCGGGGTCCCCGCCCTGGAGGACGAAGCCCGGGATGATCCGGTGGAAGGTGACCCCGTCGTAGAAGTTCTGGCGGGCCAGGAAGACGAAGCTGTTCACGGTCCGTGGGGCGGCCGCCGCGTCCAGCTCGATGACGATGGTCCCCTTCGAGGTGGTCATGGTGGCCGTGTAGCGCCCCTCGGGGTCGATGGCCATCTCGGGCTCGGAGTCGAAGTGCTTGGTCATGATGTCGAGATTGTGACCCTGAGTATCCGCTGGATGACCTTGGGCGGGGTGCCGTTGGCCGAGGGTGTCGAGTTCCCCTGCGAGTTGATCTTCTCAACCACTGTGAGACCGGAGACTACCTTGCCGAACAGCGAGTACCCGCCGCCCGAGGCGAGGTCCTTGTCCAGCGTTGTCGCCCCGCCGGGGACCAGGATGAAGAACTGGCTCCCGTTGGTGTCCGTCCCGCCGGAGTTGGCCATGGCCACCTCGCCGGTGGCGTAGGCCTTCGGCACGTTCTCGTTGGCGAAGTTGTACCCCGGGCCGCCGGTGCCCGCGCTGTTGGGGTCGCCGGTCTGGTCCATGAAGCCGGGGACGACCCGGTGGAAGGTGTTGCAGTCGTAGAACTTCTTCCTCGACAAGAAGACGAAGTTGTTCACGGTGTTGGGCGCTGTCTTGGCCAGCAGTGTGACGACGAAGGTGCCGGTCGTCGTCTTGATGGTGGCCTTGTAGCTCTTCGACGGGTCGATGGTCATGGCCGGCGGCGACGACCAGCTGAGCGTGTTGGCGAGGGTCGCGGGGTCGGCGGGGCACCCGGCGGCGATGGCGGCGGTGTTGGCCGCGGTCTGCGCCGGCGATGTGGACTTCTTGGTCGTGGTGGTCGTCGTGGAAGAAGAGGGTGAGCTGCCGCGGCTGGAGAAGTAGATCACCGAGCCCACCACCACCCCGGCGAGGACCACGACGATGACCGTGTTGCGGATGAGGCTGCGGCGCCGCGCCCGCTTGGCCTCCTCCTGCCGCTTGACCTCGCGGGCCGCCCGTTGTCTCGCTCGTTTGTCGCTAGGCACGGCCGCACACCCTACATCCGGCGCGCCCACCCTGTTCTACCCTGTCACGGTGGACGGGCGACCCCTGGTGGTGCAGAAGTTCGGCGGGACCTCGCTCGGCGACGCCGAGCGGATCCGGGCCGTGGCCGACCACGTGGCGCGCACCAGGCGGGCCGGGAACGACGTCGTCGTGGTGGTGAGCGCCATGGGCCGCACGACCGACGACCTCATCCGGCTGGCCGGCGAGGTGAGCTCGGTCCAACCGCCACGCGAGTACGACATGCTGGTCAGCTCGGGCGAGCGGATCTCGATGTCGCTCCTGTGCATGGCCCTCTCCGACCTGGGGGTGGAGGCGGCCTCGTTCACCGGCAGCCAGGCCGGCATCGTGACCGACACCGAGCACACCCGGGCCAGGATCCTCGAGGTCCGCTGCGACCGGCTCACCGAGGCCCTGGCCGCCGGTCTGGTCCCGGTGGTGGCCGGCTTCCAGGGGGTCTCGATCGACCGGGACTTGACCACCCTCGGCCGGGGCGGCTCGGACACCACCGCCGTGGCCCTCGCCGCCGTGCTGGGGGCCGGGACCTGCGAGATCTACACCGACGTGACCGGGGTGTTCAGCGCCGACCCCCGGGTGGTTCCCGACGCCCACCGCCTGCCGAGGGTCAGCTTCGAGGAGATGCTCGAGATCGCCGCCACCGGGGGCCGGGTGCTGCAGCTGCGCTCGGTCGAGTTCGCCCGCAACCACCACGTGCCCCTGCACGTCCGTTCCAGCTTCACCTGGGAGCCGGGCACCTGGGTCGTAGAGGAGGATGAGTCAATGGAGCAGGCCGTCGTGACCGCCGTCACCCACGACACCTCGGAGGCCAAGGTGACCGTGACCGGGGTGCCGGACCGCCCGGGCATCGCCGCCAGGCTGTTCCGGCCCCTGGCCGACCGGTCGATCAACGTGGACATGATCGTCCAGAACACCTCGATCCACGGCACCACCGACATCTCCTTCACCGTCCCAAAGCTGGACCTGGAGGCGGCGGTGGAGGTGACGAGCGCCATCTGCGAGGAGCTCGGGGCCACCGGGGTCACCTCCGACGACGACGTGGCCCGGGTCTCGTTGGTGGGCGCCGGGATGAAGTCCCACGCCGGGGTGACGGCCACCACGTTCGAGACCCTGGCGGCCGAGGGGATCAACATCGACATGATCTCGACCTCGACCATCAGGATCTCGTGCATCGTGCGCACCGAGGCGGCGGAGCAGGCCGTCCGTGCGCTCCACCGGGCCTTCGAGCTCTCGTAGGCTGTCGGCCATGAAGGTCGGCGTCTTCGGGGCGACGGGCCAGGTCGGCCTGGTCATGCGGCGGATCCTGGCCGAGCGCGCCTTCCCCGCCGACGAGGTGCGCTTCTTCGCCTCGGCCCGCTCGGCCGGGAGCCGGCTGCCGTGGGCCGGGGGCGAGGTGGAGGTGGAGGACGCCGACACCTCCGACTTCTCGGGCCTGGACATCGCGCTGTGCTCCACCGGGGCCACGGCCTCCCGCCGCCTGGCCCCGCGCATCGCCGAGGCGGGGGCGATCGTGATCGACAACACCTCGGCGTGGCGGATGGACCCCGAGGTCCCGCTGGTGGTGCCCGAGGTGAACGCGGCTGCCCTCTCGTCGATCCCCAAGGGGATCGTGGCCAACCCCAACTGCACGACCATGGTGGCGATGCCGGTCCTCAAACCCCTCCACGACGAGGCCGGCCTCACGCGTTTCGTGGTCGCCACCTACCAGGCGGTGTCCGGAGCCGGGCTGGCCGGCGTGGCCGAGCTGGCCGAGCAGCTGGTCAAGACCGTCGACCGGGCCCAGGACCTCACCTTCGACGGGCGGGCGGTCGACTTCCCTGCGCCGGTCAAATTCGCCGCCCCGGTCGCCCACAGCGTCCTGCCGCTGGCCGGGCGGATCGTCGACGACGGCTCCCTCGAGACCGACGAGGAGCAGAAGTACCGCAACGAGAGCCGCAAGATCCTCGGCCTACCCGACCTGGGGGTGACCTGCACCTGCGTCCGGGTGCCGGTCTTCACCGGCCACTCGGCCGCCATCGTGGCCGAGTTCGAGCGGGAGCTCTCGCCTGAGCGTGCCACCGAATTGCTGTCGACCGCCCCCGGTGTGGTGGTGTCGGACCTGCCGACCCCCCTCGAGGCGGCCGGGCGCGATCCCTCCTACGTGGGCCGGATCCGGCGGGCCGACCGGGGGCTCGCCCTCTTCGTGGTCGGCGACAACCTGCGCAAGGGGGCGGCACTCAACGCCGTCCAGATCGCCGAGGCCCTCCTCGAGCTCCGCTTCTGATCCCGGTCGGATCAGTCCGGACCCGACGTCCCGGGCTCGGGACCGCCGCCCACCATCGAGGCCATGCGGCGGGCCAGGTTGACTCCGTGGTCGCCGAAGCGCTCGTAGAAGCGGGCCACCATGGCCAGTTCGATGGCGACCGGCAGCGGCATGGTCCCGGCCACCAGCTCGGCGGTGAGGGTGACGTGGAGGTCGTCCATCTCGTCGTCGAGGTCGTCGACGAAGGTGGCGCCGGTCACCGACCGCTCGGCGAAGGCGTCGGCGGTGCTGCGCCAGATGTTGGCCGCCACCTCGCCCATCCGCTCCACCAGCCCGCGGCTGCGGGCCGTCATCTCCGCCCCCAGCCCGCGGGCCGCCCGCCGGGCGATGTGCTCGGCCAGGTCGCCGTTGCGGTCGAGGTCGGGAAGCATGCGCAGGACGGCCACCAGCTCGCCTCGCTCCTCGACGGTGGTGTCGCCGTTCACCAGCCGCTCCTGGGCCAGCCGGCCGATCCGGCCGATGAGCTGGTCGACGACCTCGTCGCGCTGGACCATCTGCTTGGCCGTCTCCCGGTCCCCGGCCAACAGGGCGTGGGTGGCGCCGGCGATGGCCTCTCCCACCAGCGCGAAGACCTGCACGAAGAGGCGGTCGATCTCGACCAGGGTGGGGGTGGACGGCTGCCCGGCCGGGACCGGGGCCAGGGGAGGCGACGGCGCACCGTCGACCGCGTCCGCCGGCGCCGGGTCAGGGGCCGTCTCGGCCCGGCGGGTGCTGCCCACGATCCGCATCTCCTCACTCTGACACAACCCCCCGGTACTGTGACCACACCGCGGGAGGGCGCAACGATGGCGAGACGGCGAGTGATCGGTCCGGGCACCACGGCGGTGGTGACCGGCGCGGCCGGAGGCCTCGGACGCGCCCTGGTGGGCGCCCTCGCCGGGCGCGGGGTGAGGGTCGTGGCCACCGACGCCCCGGGCGCTGACGGGGTGGAGCGGTTCCTCGACGTGACCGACCCCGAGGCCGCCCGAGCCCTCGCCGCCGAGGTCGCGCCGGACATCTGGATCAACAACGCCGGCCTGCTCGGGGCGGCCCGGGCCCTCGACCAGCCCGACGAGGAGATCCTCCGTCTGGTCGAGGTCAACCTGCTCGGCGTCGTCTACGGCACCCGGGCCGCGGCCACGGTGATGGCGGCGCGCGGTGGGGGCGACATCTGCAACATCGGCTCGCTCTCGGCGTGGAACCCGACGCCTGGCCTCGCCGTGTACTCGGCGACCAAGCACGCCGTGCGCGCCTACAGCGGTGCGCTCGCCGCCGAGCTGCGGGGCACCGGGGTGCGCGTCACCTGCCTGTGCCCCGACGGCATCTGGACCCCGATGCTCCAGCGGGCCGTCGCCACCGACGCGGCCGCCATGCCGTTCTCCGGCCGGAGGCTGCTCACCCCCGAGCAGGTCGCCGTCGCCGCCGTACGGCTCTTGTCCGGGCAACGCCTCGTGGCGTCGCTGCCGTCCGGTCGGGCCACGATGGCCAAGGCCACCGGACTGTGGCCGTCTCTTGGCGCGGCCACGGCGCGGTCGGCCGCGCGCAAGGGCCGGCGCCACCAGGCCCGCCTCGGGGCGGGGGGACGGCCGTGACCGGCCTGGTCGTCGGCCTCGTGATCGGGGCGCTGGTCGGCCTCGTGGTCGGCCTCCTCGTCGTGCGGGCCCGCGCCGCGGCCACCACGGCACGTCTGGCCGACGCCCAGGACGCCCTGGCCCGACAGGGCGACGAGCTGGCCCAGGGCCGACGGGACCTCGAGGCCGCCCGGGCCGACGGCGCCCGCCTGGCCGCCCAGGTGGAGCACCAGCAGCTCGCCGCGGCCGAACGAGCCGCGGCGGCCGAGGCGGACCACCAGCGGCTGGTGGGATCGTTCGCCGAACTGTCCAACCAGGCCCTCCAGCGCAATACCGAGCAGTTCCTCACCCTGGCCGACACCAGGTTGAAGGAGGCCAACGAGGCGGCCCGCGGCGACCTGGCCCAGCGCCAGCAGGCCATCGCCCAGCTGCTCGGGCCCCTGCAGGAGACGTTGACCAAGTACGAGCAGGGGCTCCGCCAGCTCGAGCTGGAGCGCAAGGGCGCCTACGCCACCCTCACCGAGCAGGTCAAGCAGCTAGGCACGGCCAACGACAAGCTCCAGCGCGAGACGGCCAACCTGGTGACGGCGCTGCGGGCGCCGCAGACCCGGGGCCGGTGGGGCGAGGTGCAGCTACGCCGGGTGGTGGAGATGGCCGGGATGGTCGCCCACTGCGACTTCACCGAGCAGGTCTCGGCCACCACCGAAGAGGGGCGGCTCCGGCCCGACGTGCTGGTCCACCTGCCCGGCGGGGCGCAGGTGGTGGTCGACGCCAAGGTCCCCCTGGAGGCGTTCCTCCGGGCGGCCGAGGCCCAGGACGAGGACACCCGCAAGATGGAGCTGGTGGCGCACGCCCGCCAGCTGCGGACCCACGTCGACCAGCTGGCCAAGAAGCAGTACTGGAGCCAGTTCGACCCCTCGCCGGAGTTCGTCGTGGCCTTCGTGCCGGGCGACCCGCTGCTGGCCGCGGCCTTCGAGCACGACCCCTCTTTGATCGAGCACGCCATGGACAGCCGGGTGCTCCTGGCCACGCCCACCACCCTGATCGCCCTCCTGCGCACGGTCGCCTTCGGCTGGCAGCAGGAGGACCTGGCCACCAACGCCCGGCTGGTCCAGCAGCTCGGGTCCGAGCTCTACGACCGCCTCCGGATCATGGGCGGTCACCTGGGCCGGCTCCACAAGTCCCTCACCAGCTCGGTCGAGGCCTACAACGACGCCGTCGGCTCGCTCGAGTCGCGGGTGCTGGTGACGGCCCGGCGCTTCCCCGAGCTCGGGGTGGTGGGGGCGGGCGCCCAGGAGATCCCCGACACCAAGGCCGTGGCGGCCAATCCCCGGCTGCCCCAGGCCCCCGAGCTCCTGGCGCCGCCGGACGGGGACCAGGCCGCGGCCCTTCCCGGGCTCGACGCTCCGGCGGACCCCGCCGAGGGATGAAGCTCGTCGTCGCCCGTTACGGAGACGCTGCGTTCGAGACCCTGGACGGCGAACTGGCGGCGGCGAAGGGCGGTGACCCGCTTCGGCGGGTGACGGTGGTCGTCCCGCGGAGCCATGTCGGACTGGCCACGCGGCGCCGGTTGGCCGCACGTCCGCCCGGCGTCACGAACGTGTCGTTCTGCACGATGGCGGCGCTCGCCGGTGAGCTGGCCGGCGGTTGGCTGGCGTCGACGGGGCGGCGGCCGGTGACCCGCGCCGTCCTCGGCGAGGCGGTGCGCACCGTACTGTCCGGCCCCGACGCCGGGGTGCTGTTGACGGTGGCCGGCCAGCCGGCCACCGGGCGAGCGCTCGCACAGACCTACCGCGACCTGCGCGGCGCACCGCCCTCCGCCCTGGCCGCCCTGTCGGCGCGGGGCGGCTGGTCGGCCGGGGTGGCTGACCTGGTCGCCGCGGTCGGACGTGAGCTCGCACCGTTCTACGACGACGTCGATCTGGTGGCCGCGGCCACCGAGGCGGCCGCCACCTCTGGAGGGCAGACGGGACCGGTGGTGGTGTACCTCCCGGCTCGGCTGCGCCCCTTCGAGGTGGGACTGCTGGAAGCGCTCGAGGCGTCGGTGGCGGTCACCGTGGTCATCGGGGCCACCGGCGATGCCGAGGCCGACGTCCCCACCAAGGCCCTCGTCGAGCGCCTCGGCGGCAGGCCCGCCGACCACCCGTCCTTCGAGGGGCCGGTGGAGCGCGGCAGCCTGGTGGTGTGTGCCCCCGCCGCCGACGGCGAGGTGCTCACCGCGGTGCGCCATCTCATGGCGGAAAACGCGGCGGGAACCCCGCTCGAGAGGATGGCGCTCGTGCACAACCGGGTCGCGCCCTACCCGCGCCTGGTCTATGACGTCCTCACCCGCGCCGGGATCCCGTTCAACGGCAGCGGCATCCGCCCGCTGGTCGCCACCGTCGCCGGACGGGCGCTGCTCGGCGCGCTGGACCTGCCCGACAACGACTGGCGACGCGACGACCTGGTGGCCTGGGTTAACTCGGCCCCGATCCTCCAGCGCGGGCGGCGGGTGCCCGCGAGCTCGTGGAACGACCTCTCCTGCGAAGCGGGAGTGGTGCGCGGTCTGGAGGAGTGGCGGAGGCGGCCGGCCGAACACGCCGCGCTCCTGCGGGACCTGGCCGGGCAGGACGACGACGACCGGGGTCCGCTGCTCCAACGCGAGGCGGCCGCGTGCGAGGCGATGGCCGCCTTCGTCGACGGGCTGGCCGACCAGTTGATCCCGCCGCCGGGGAGCTGGGAGGAGCTGTCCGGGTGGGCCGCGAACCTCCTGGTAGACCTGCTCGGCCGCCCCACCCAGACCGCCACGTGGCCCGCCGGGGAGCTGGCCGCACTCGAGGCGGTGCGCGAGGCGGTCGAGGGCCTGGCCGCCCTCGGTGCGGCGCGCCCCGGGCCCGGGGCGTTCCGGGCCGCCCTGTCGGCCGAGCTCGAGGCGGCCGCACCCCAGACGTCGCGTTTCGGCCACGGCGTCATGGTGGGCGAGGTGGCCGAGCTCACGGGGCTCGACCTCGACGTGGTGTGGGTGGTGGGCATGATCGACGGGGCGTTCCCCGGTCGGCCCGCCGACGACGTGCTCGTTCCCGACGCCGTGCGAGAGGCGTGCGGCCTTCCCCAGCGCGGGACGAGGGCGGCCGAGTCGCGCCGGGACTACCTGTCGGCGCTGACCGCCGGCCGCCGCCGGGTCCTCTCCTTCGCCACCGGTGACCAGCGCCAGGGGCGGGAGCTGCGCCCCGCCCGGCTCCTCCTCGACTCGTTGGGCGCGCCCGGGGGCCCTCCGCTCTTCGCCAGGGACCTCGGGCTGCTCGAACCCTCCGACGCCTACCGCACGGTCCACTCCTTCGCCGCCGCTGTGGCCGACGGCTCGGGCGACCCGGTCTCTCTGGCCGACTGGGACCTGCGCTCCATCCTGCGCTGGACCGAGGACGGCCACCGACCGGCGGACCACTTCGCGCTCGACGCGGGTCTGCGGGCCGGTTTCGCCCTGCAGCGGGAGCGGCGGGAACCCACCTTCAGCCGCTACGACGGGCGCATCGACGGGGAGGCGCCGTCGTCCCCGGCCGACCCCGGGGGGCGGGTCCACTCGGCCACCGCGCTCGAGTCCTACGCCTCGTGCCCCCGGCGCTACCTCTTCGACAAGCTGCTGGGCGTCGAGGTGCGGGTCCCGCCCGAGGACCTTCTGCGCATCGACGCCCGCGAGCGTGGGCATCTGATTCACCGAGTGCTCGAGCGGTTCGTGGCCGAGGAGCTGGAGAAGCCCGAAGCGGAACGGATCGCTCCCGGCGAGCCCTGGGGGGACGTAGGGCGCGAGCGCATGGAACGGATCGCCACAGAGGAGTTCGCCGACTTCGAGCAGCGGGGACTCACCGGCCGCCCGGCGCTGTGGAGCATCGACCGGGCAACCATCTGGGGCGAGCTGCGGCACTTCCTGCGCGAGGACGACCGCTATCGGGCCGAGGAGGGCGCCGTCCCACTCGCGGTCGAGGAGCTGTTCGGGCGCGACGGGGCGGAGCCACTGGCCGTGGCACTGGACGATGGGCGACAGGTCCGCTTCCGCGGCTCGGTCGACCGGATCGACCGGACCGGGTCCGGCGGGCTCTCGGTGCTCGACTACAAGACCGGTGGCCGCTCGAAGGGAGACGAGGACGACCCCTTCCACGGCGGAACCCGGCTCCAGCTCGCCCTCTACGGTCAGGCCGCCCGGCGGCGCCATTCCGCACGGGGGCCGGTCGAAGTGCGCTACTGGTACGTGAGCGACCGGGCCGCCAAGCGCGGCCGCTACCAGCAGGAGGGGTTCACCCTCGATGGAGGGAACGAGCGTCGATTCGCCGAGGTGGTGGGGACCCTGATCGGCGGCATCGAGGGTGGGCGGTTCCCGGGCAACGCCACAGGCTGCTCGAGGTGCGACTTCACGAACGTGTGTCCACCGGACCGGGCGAGGTCCTGGGAGCGCAAGCGGGACGACCCCTGGATCGCCGACTACCTGGGCCTGGTGGAGCCCCGGTGAGCGGGGAGGCGCCCGACAGGGTGACACGCGAGGCCGTCGTCGCCGAGCTCGACGCAACCTTGTTCGTCGAGGCCAGCGCCGGGAGCGGCAAGACCACCCAGCTGGTCGCCCGGCTGCTCGAGCTGGTGTGCAGCGGGCGGGCCACCATCGACCAGGTCGCAGCCATCACCTTCACCGAAGCGGCCGCGGCCGAGCTTCGGGACCGGCTGGCCGAGCAGCTCGAGCTCGCCGCCCGCCCCGATCCCCGGGTCCCGCCCGAGGAGGCCGAACGGTCCGAACGCGCCAGAGCGGCGGTCTCGGGCCTCGACGCCGCCGCCATCACCACCCTGCACGGCTTCGCCCGCCGCGTCCTGGCCGAGCACCCCCTCGACGCCGGACTCCCCCCGGTCTTCGAGGTGCTCGACGCCTTCGGGTCGCTGGTCGACTTCGACGAGCGGTGGGACGAGACGGTCGACCGCCTGCTCGAGGACCCCGACGACGCCCGCTGCCTCCAGCTGGCCATGGCCCTGGGTGTCACCATGCGGCACCTGCGCGCGGTCGCCCAGCGGCTGGAGGACAACTGGGACCTCCTCGGCGTGGCCGGCGGCCCCCCTTCGCCCGTGCCGGCGATCGACACTGACGGCGTGCTCGGACCGCTGCGGGCCGCCATGGCGCTCGAGCACCTCTGCACCGATCCCGAGGACCGTCTCCTCGGTCACCTCCGAGAACTGGAGCCGTGGGCGGCGCGCCTCGCAGACTGCAGCGACGACGTCGAGGTGATCTCGGTGCTCTCGGGCTGGGACCGCAAGATCTCGAGCACCTGGGGGAAGAAGGACGCCTGGCACGGGCGCAAGCAAGAGGTGGTCGATCTCCTGGCCGAGGCCCAGGACGTGTTCTCGGCCACGCGTGACTCGGTGGGCCAGGCCGTGCTCGCCCACTTGGCGGTGAGGCTCTCGGTCCTCACGCTGGGGGCGGCCCAAGCTCGTCGCAGGGAGGGCCGCTTGCGGTTCCACGACCTCTTGGTGCTGGCCCGTGATCTCGTCGCGGGCGACGCCGGGGTGCAACGCGAGCTCCATGACCAGTACCGGTACCTGCTGGTCGACGAGTTCCAGGACACCGATCCCATCCAGGCCGAGCTGGCCGTCCGCATCGCCTCGGTCGAGCGCGGCGGGGACTGGACCGCCCTCCCGGTCGAGCCCGGTCGGCTGTTCTTCGTCGGGGATCCCAAGCAGTCGATCTACCGGTTCCGGCGGGCCGACGTCGAGCTGTTTGAGACCGTTCGGGAGCGCCTAGTGGAGGAGCCGACCCGCCTCACCACCAACTTCCGTTCGGTGCCCGGCGTGCTCGCCTGGGTGGACGAGGTCGTGGGCTGTCTACTGGGGGAGGGATACCCGCCTTCGAGCCCCCACCGGCCGGCCCACCCGGGGCCGCTCCCGGTGGTGGTGCTGGGTTCGGAGTCCGGGGGTGCCGGCACGGCCGAGGAGGCCCGCCTGCGCGAGGCGGCCGAGGTGACGGCGGCTGTGCTGGCCGCTCGTGACGAGCAGTGGCCGGTGGGTGAAGACGGTCTGCCGGCGCGACTGCGCGACATCGCCGTCCTCGTCCCCAAACGCGCCCTCGTCCCGTTCCTGGAAGAGGCGTTCGACGACGCAGGCATCGCCTACCGGTTGCAGTCCAGCTCGCTCGTCTACCACGCGCCGGAGGTGCGCTCGCTGCTCGCCGTACTCCAGGCGATCGACGACCCGTCCGACGCCCCGTCGGTGATCGCCGCACTTCGGTCGCCGGCCTTCGGCTGCGGCGACGACGACCTTCTCCGCCACCGGATGGCACAAGGGTCGTGGGACTGCCGGAGGGCGACACAGCCCGACGGACCGGTGGCGGAGGCGCTCGCCGCCCTGCGCGGGCTGCACGAGGTCAGGTGGTGGACCGAGGTGAGCGAGCTGGTGGGCCGCGTCATCGAAGAACGGCACCTCCTGGGTCTGGCGCTGGACGGGCCGCAGTGGCGCGACGGGTGGCGGCGGTTGCGCTTCGTACTCGACCAGGCCCGGCAGTTCACCGAGACCTCCTCCGGCGACCTCCGAAGGTTCCTCGCCTGGGTGGAGCGACAGAGTGAAGAGGACGTACGGGTCACCGAGGTCGTCCTGCCCGAGACCGACCTCGACGCCGTCTCGGTGCTGACGGTGCACGCGGCCAAAGGGCTCGAGTGGCCGGTGGTGGTGGTCGCCGGGCTGGGCGGCGGGCCCCACCGGAGGGGGACCGACGTGCTGTTCGGCCCCGGGGATCCCGAGCTCTCCATCAGGCAAGACCTCACGACGGCGGGCTGGGACCCGCTGGCGGCGGTCGAGGATGCGCTGGCCGAGGACGAGCGCCGGCGGTTGCTCTACGTCGCCACCACCCGCGCCCGCGACCACCTCGTCGTGAGCGTCCACCGGGGCCAGAAGGACGGCAGCAGCCTGGCGGCCCTCGTGCACGACTCCTGCATGGGTCACCTCGACTGCTGGCGCACCCTGGACGGACCCGCCTCCCCGGCACCGGCGGCCGGGGTGCCGGCGGTGGGGGAGACGCCGGCAGCCACGGCGACGTCGGGCGCCGACGGCATGGCGGAGCCGGCGTGGGGCGACGCCGGCGAACGGGAGCGCTGGCGGGCCGCCTGGGAGCAACGGACGGGTGCCGAGCCGTCGGCCATTTCGGCCACCGCGGTGGCGCACCGGGCGGAGCCGTCGGCGCCCGAGGGCGACGACAAGGACGAGAGCCCCGACCGCGAGCCGTGGCGACGGGGCCGGGCGGGCACCGCGGTGGGCCGGGCCGTCCACGCCACGCTGCAGGTCGTCGACCTGGCCACCGGCGAGGGGCTGAGCGAGGTGGCCGCCGCCCAGGCGTCGGCCGAGAACGTCCCGGCCCGCGCCGCCGAGGTCGAGCGGCTGGCCCGCGCCGCCCTCGACTCCGACGTCGTGCGGGCGGCGGTGCAGCGCGGCCGCTACTGGCGGGAGCTCTATGTGGGGGTCCCGGTCGGCGAGCGGGTGCTCGAGGGCGTGGTCGACCTCCTCGTCGACGGGGAGGGCGGGCTGGAGGTCGTCGATTACAAGACTGACCGGGTGGAGTCCGACGCGGAGGTCGACCGGGCGATGGTCCGGCACCGGCTCCAGGGCGCCGCCTACGCGCTGGCCGTCGCCGGCGCCACCGGCCGCCCGGTCACTCGCTGCACCTTCTTGTTCCTCAGGCCCCGGGGGGCGGTGGCCCGGCCGGTGGACGATCTCGAGGCGGCCACCGAGGAGGTCCGGCACCTGCTCACCGGATCCTGACCCTGGTCACAGGGCTGCCTACGCCTATTTTCAGGTCATTCCCAGGTGTCTGGGGCATCCTTTATTACGAATCTGTTGCCGTCCGCCCGCGCCAGGGTCAGACGAGGGCGACGCTGGCAGGGGCGGGCCGGACGGCCTTGCCCGACGAGGAGGAGACACGCGTGAGGATTCTGGTTCTGGGTGGCGACGGGTACCTCGGATGGCCGACGGCGCTGCACCTGTCGAGGCGGGGTCACGACGTGGGTGTCGTGGACAACTTCGCCCGCCGGCAGTACGACTTCGAGATGGGGGTGGACAGCCTGGTCCCCATCCGCCACCTCCAGCACCGGGTCCGGACGTGGGAGGAGGTGTCGGGGCTGCAGCTCGAGACCTACGTGGGCGACCTGACCGACGCCGACTTCGTCCGCCGGGTCGTCACCGAGTTCGCCCCCGAGTCGATCGTCCACTTCGCCGAGCAGCGCTCGGCCCCCTACTCGATGATCGACCAGCGCCACGCGGTCTACACGCAGGTGAACAACGTGGTGGGCACGCTCAACCTGCTCTACGCCATCGCCGACGTCGACCCGACGATCCACCTGGTGAAGCTCGGGACCATGGGCGAGTACGGCACCCCCAACATCGACATCGAAGAGGGGTTCATCGAGATCACCCACCGGGGACGGACCGACACCCTGCCCTACCCGAAGCAGCCCGGCTCCTTCTACCACCTGTCCAAGGTGCACGACAGCCACAACATCATGTTCGCCTGCCGGATCTGGGGGCTGCGGTCGACCGACCTCAACCAGGGCATCGTCTACGGCCAGGAGACGCCCGAGACCTCCCTCCACCCCGACCTGGCCACCCGGTTCGACTACGACGGGGTCTTCGGGACGGTGCTGAACCGGTTCTGCGTCCAGGCCGTGGTCGGCCACCCGCTCACCGTCTACGGCAGCGGCAATCAGATCAGGGGGATGCTGGACATCCGCGACACGCTGGCCTGCGTCGAGCTGGCGTGCGAGCACCCGGCCGAGGAGGGCGAGTTCCGGGTCTTCAACCAGTTCACCGAGTCCTTCTCGATCGAGCAGCTGGCCCAGATGGTGGTGGACGCCTTCCCGGGCCGGGTCGACGTCGACCACCTCGAGCCCCCCAGGGTCGAGAAGCAGGAGCACTACTACCGGGCCGCCCACACCAAGCTGCTCGACCTCGGCCTGGTGCCCCACCTGCTCGACCGGACCACCGTCTCCTCGCTGCTCGCCGTGGCCGACCGGCACCGCGACCGTGTCGACTTGGCGGCCATCCGCCCGACCGTGCAGTGGCGCACCACCTCGAGCCAGCTGCCCACGTCGGGCTCGGCACTGCGGGCGGCCGACGGCGCCTGAGCGGAGCCGGGGGGTAGCGTCGGCCGGCGATGCCCCCGCTCGAACGGCGCCGCCGGCGCCATCCGACGCCGGCCGCGCTGGCGGGTGTGGCGGCGGTCCTCGTGGTCGCGGTGCTGATCGGTGGCCTGTTTGAGGTCGGGCGCGGCTCGACCTCCTACCACCAGGATGTCAACCGCTCCTACGCCGCCCAGGCGTCGCTCCTCGTCGCCACCTCCAACCAGGAGGGCGACCAGGTGCGCGCCCTCATGGACGACATGCCCGGGCTCGACCGCGACACCCTCGGGTCCCGGCTGGGGTCCCTGGCCGCGGCCAGCGCCCGCCTGGCCACCGAGGCAACCGCCCTGGAGCCGCCCGCCCCCACGGTGGGCGGCTTGTCCACAGTGCTGGCCGGACGGGCCAGCGCGCTGTCGCAGCTGCGCGCCGCGGTCGACGGCCTGCTCACCCTCGACGGAGCCGCGCCGCTCGCCCCCTCTGCGGCCGCGGCGCGGGTCACGGCGGCCGGGGCACAGCTGGCCCGCGCCGACGAGGGGTACGCGTCGGTGCGCCGGGCGTTTCGGACCGCGCCCGGCAACGCCACCCTTCCCAGGTCGGTGTGGGTGCCCGACGCCCAGCTCTGGGCGGCCGGGCCGGCCACCTCCCTCGTCTCCGAGCTGACCTCCTCGCCCTCCCTCGCCCCGCGCCAGCAGGTGGTCCTCCTGCCCTCGACCGTGGCCGTCGTGCCGGCGTCGGTCCCCCGGGTGACCCCGGGCGGTGCGTCGGTCGTGCCCCCGACGACGACCCTCGGGGTGTCGGTGGTGGTGGCCGACCGGGGCAACATGCCCCTGGAGCGCACCCAGGTCTCCGCCCGGGTGGTGCCGCAGGGGCCCGGGACCGTCTCCGCGTCCACGGTCAACGTGGCGCTCGAGCCGAAGTCGACGGTGGCGGTCACGCTGCGGGCCCTGTCGGTCGCCCCGGGCGACTCCTACACCCTCACGGTCTCGGTCCTCCCGCCGGCCGGGCAGGCGGACCTGGCCACAACGTCGTTCTCGTACGCGCTCACCGTGGCCCCGCCGACGCCCCCCACCACGACCACGACCACGGCCCCCCCCACCACGACCACCGCCCGGCCTCCGGCCACCACCGCCGGCGGGAAGGCGGGCACGGTGCCCGGGACCTAGCCGCTTCGACCGCCGCCCCGGGGGCGTCATAGGATCAAGCCGGTCGCCCACAGCAGCACGAGCAGGAGGTCGTCACGAGCGTGGCGGAGAGCATTACGGTCACCGACAACCGAACCGGGGAGTCGCTCGAGATCCCCATCGTGAACGGGGGTGTGGCCGCCGCGGAGTGGTCGAAGGTCGTCCCGGGCCTGTGGTTCTACGACCCCGGCTTCATGTCGACGGCGGCCTGCGAGAGCGCCATCACCTACCTGGACGGCGACGGCGGCGTCCTGCGCTACCGCGGCTACCCGATCGAGCAGCTGGCCGAGCGGTCCACCTACCTCGAGGTCGCCTACCTGCTCCTCCACGGTGAGCTGCCGACCAGTGACGAGTTCGAGGTCTGGCAGCGCGAGATCACCATGCACACCTTCATCCACGAGAACATGCGCAAGCGGTTCCTCGAGGGGTTCCACTACGACGCCCACCCCATGGGGATGCTGGTCTCGGCGGTGGCCGCCCTGTCGACCTTCTACCTCGACGCCAAGGAGATCTTCGACCCGGTCTCGCGCGACAAGCAGGTCATCCGGCTCATCGCCAAGATGCCCACCCTGGCCGCGGCGGCCCACCGGTTCAGCGTGGGGATGCCCTTCGTCTACCCCGACAACGAGCTCGACTTCTCGGCCAACTTCCTCTCGATGATGTGGAAGGTGGCCGAGCCCCACTTCGAGCCCGACCCGGTGCTGGCCAAGGCGCT
>JBKQNY010000161.1:0-3380 GCA_052145775.1 Acidimicrobiales bacterium | reverse complement strand
GCTGATTGCTCGGCAGCATCAGTTTTCCCTGCGAGGAGGGCCGCTTCGCGGATACGCGCCGGTCAGCGCACGGGGCTTACTGCAAGATCAGGGCTAGATGGCCTGGCAGCGGGCGCGGCAAGGCGGGGTCGCAGGGTGCACCCAGGCTCGACCGCCGGCGCGCCGCCGTCCCCAGGTGGAGGCGCGCCGGGGATCGTTCGCCGACCCCTGCGCCTGAAGCCCACGAAGAGCGTTGCACCTCAGGCGATCATCAGCGGCTTCGGCAGGCGCCGATGCTCAGGACGGTGGTGACGTACGACCGTCGGTGTGGACCCGGCGCTCGATGATGCGCCAGCCGTCGTCGAGGGCCTCGTAGCGGTCGATGTAGCGACCCCAGTGGTCGACGCCGTGGGGCATGAGCACGACGAAGTAGCTCCGCCCGCGGGCTTGGGTGCGGTCCTCGACGTCGATCTGATGGGTCGCGACGAAGTGCCGGACGTGCCGACGACCCTCGCCACCGGAGAATCTGTCGTCCCAGAGCGACTTGGTGCCGGTGAAGATCCCGGCGATGGCCTCGAGGCCCTCGTAGCGCCGCACCTTGTCGTCGGTCGAGACCAGTTCCATCACGGCGTCGGGGGCGAAGACCTCCAGCATCTGGTCGAAGCGGCCGGAGTCCCCGTTGGCGTTGTAGCGAGCCACCAGGTCGCGGATGCTCTCCCGGGCCACGAGTTCCCAGATCTCCACGCCGACCTCCCGCCTCGTCAGGCGCTCTCGACCTTCGAGCCTACGCGGGACCGGAGTCGTCGTCCGCAGATGGGAAGGGCGGCGCACAGGGTCTCTTCGGTGTGGCATCGGGCCCCCCCTCCTCGGGCCGCCGCGACACCGTCACCCCTCGCTCGGCCACCAGGGCCGTTCCTCTCCGTCCGCTGTGCGCAACGGCAGCGCCACCGTCACCTCCGCGGAGGCGCAGCAGGCACCGTGCTGGTTGTCCACCACGCACTCGAGCTCGACCAGGCCACGCCGCCGTCCCGCCCGCTCGTCCTCACGGGTGGCCATCACCCTGCCGGAGCCGACCATGGTGTCCCCGGCGTAGACGGGGAAGGCGAGGGACACCTTCCTTCGGACCACGAAGGTGCGTGGACCGCCCCAGGCGGACACGAGGCGGTCGACGAAGCCCAGCAGGTGCATCGTGTTCACGAAGATCGTCGGCTGGCCCTGGGCCCTGGCGTACTCGGGGTCGTGGTGGCCCGGGAAGAAGTCGAGCGTGGCGGCCGGGTTCATGATGACCCGGCGGTAGGAGATCTGGTCGCGCACTCCGGGCAGCTGCTGGCCCACCTCGACATCGTCGAAGTGGCGCTGGTCGTAGGAGACGCCGGGGATCACGCCCCCTCCGGCGAGCTGAAGCGGAAGAGGACGTTGGTCATCACGGCCACCACCGCCCCGTCCTGCCGGCGGTAGGTGCCTCTGGTGGTCACGAAGTGGCCCGCCCCGAGGGCAGTCCGCTTCTCCTTGGAGACGTCGACGAGCTCCTCCACCACGTTCAACCGGTCGCCCTCGCGGATGGGCAGGAAGTACTCGGTCTCGTTGGAGGCGTTGACGAAGGTGTCGCCCGGGAGCGGCACCCGGGCAGTCAGCAGCGGGAGCGGGAGGGTGCCCTCGGGGGTCCACTCGAGGGGCATCAGCCACGTCATGAGCATCGCCGGTGGTGAGACGGTGCCGCCCCACCACTCCTCGGCGAACTCGGGGTCCCAGTAGCCGGCCGAGCCGTCGTGCACCAGTGCGGCGAACTGCTTGACCATGGCCTGGTTCACCGCGACCTCGCCGAAGCGGACCTCGGTCTTGTGGCCGATCATGGCCCGCGCCTCCTCGTAGGTGCCGGTGGCGATGTCGTAGCCGGTGCGGCTCCGGCCGGTCATGGTCAGGCCGGCCCGGCTCCGGACGGCCCGGCCCTGCCGCCCCCCACGGCCGCCTCGTCGTCGGGCCGCATCATGTAGACCTGCACCCGGGAGATGAGCCCGTCGTCGCCGATGTCGAAGGCCAGGACCTCGGGGAACTCCATCCGCCTTCCGTCGAGGACGAACGACTCGTTGATCTCGGCGTAGACGGCCCCGTCGGCCGCGGTGATCCGCCGCGTGCGGACCGCATAGTCGCCCAAGGTGGGCACGATGCTGTCGAGGAACTCGAGGTAGGCCGCCTTGTCGGCGACGACGTCGCAGAACGGGCCCACGCGTTCGAAGGGGCCGTCGGTCAGGGTGGACCCCATGGCCTCCCAGTCCTGCGCGTTGAGGCTCTCGAGGTACCGGGTGACCACGTCGGGCACGGCCTCATCGTCGCATGGAACAGACGGGGCGGCAAGGTCCTGCGGACGCTCTGACCTGGGCTGGTGGTGGTCCACGGCTCGAACGGGGCGGTCGATCGGCCCGGGGACGCCGGGCGGACGTGCCGCGTTTCGAAGGGCACCCCCGGGGTGTGACAATGTCCCCCTGCGGCCCGGGGCCTCAGGGTCGCCCCGTCGATCAGTTGACGTCACCACCAGGCAGCACAGCGGCACCGTTGGACCGAGCGCGCGTTCGGCCACCAGAGAGGAGCAGGAAGATGGCTGACTACGAGTTCGTGACCTACGAGCTGCTCGAAGAGGGGCGGGTGGCCCGGATCATGCTGAACCGCCCGGAAACCCGCAACGCCCAGAACCGGGGGATGCTGGTCGAGCTGGACGACGCCTTCCACCGGGCCGAAGAGGACGACATCGTGCGGGTCGTCATCCTCGGCGGCGTGGGGCCGCTCTTCTCCTCCGGCCACGACATGGGGTCGAAGAAGGTCATGGAGGAGCTGGCCGAGCACCCCTCCTTCAAGACCAACGGCGCCACCCGCAAGGGGACCGAGGCCCGGATGCTGCAGGAGTGGCACTACTACTTCCAGAACACGCTCCGCTGGCGCAACCTCCGCAAGATCACCATCGCCCAGGTGCAGGGCACCGTCTACGCCGCCGGCCTGATGCTCATGTGGGCGTGCGACCTGATCGTCGGCGCCGACAACGTCTACTTCGCCGACGTGGTGGGGACGCGCCTGGGGATGTGCGGGGTCGAGTACTTCGGCCACCCCTGGGAGTTCGGCCCACGCCGGACCAAGGAGCTCATGCTGACCGGTGACGCCATCGACGTCCACGAGGCCCACCGGCTGGGCATGGTGAGCAAGGTGTTCCCGGTGGCGGAGCTCGAGGACCGCACACTGGAGTACGCCAAGCGCATCGCCGAGCTCCCCACCATGACCGCGCTGTTGATCAAGGAGTCGGTGAACCAGACCGTCGACAACATGGGGTTCTACAATTCCCTTCAGGCCTGCTTCACCCTCCACCAGCTCAACCACTCGCACTGGGCGGAGATCCACGAGTCGAAGTACCC